>CAZGOL010000016.1:0-28199 GCA_964527755.1 uncultured Ottowia sp. | reverse complement strand
TTGCCATCGCGCTGCTCACCGTCATCTGCATCGCCTCGGTGATCGGCACCGTGATCAAGCAGCACGAGCCGGCGGCCAATTACGTCAACCAGTTCGGCCCGTTTTGGGCCCAGGTGTTCCTGGCGCTCAAGCTCAACGCGGTGTACAGCGCGGGGTGGTTTTTGCTCATTCTGGCGTTTCTCGTGATCAGCACGTCGCTGTGCATCGCGCGCAACACGCCCAAGTACCTGGCCGACCTGCGCAACTACAAGGAAAACATCCGTGTCCAGAGCCTGAACGCCTTCCATCACAAGGCGCAAGGCGGCTGGGACGGTGAAACGCCGGAGGCCGGCGCCCGGCGCATCGGCCAGCAACTGGCGGGAAGCGGCTGGAAGGTGCGCCTGCAGCAGCGCGACGCGCCCGGCGCGGGCGGATGGATGCTGGCGGCCAAGGCGGGCGGTGCCAACAAGATCGGCTATATCGCCGCACACAGCGCCATCGTGCTGGTGTGCCTGGGCGGCCTGCTCGACGGCGATCTGTTCGTGCGAGCGCTCTCGCTGATGGGCGGCAAGACGGTTTATTCCGGCAGCGGCCTGGTGTCCGAGGTCAAACCCGAGCACCGGCTGCCAGCCAACAACCCCACCTTCCGCGGCAACCTGGTGGTACCCGAGGGTCAGCAGTCGAGCACGGCGATCCTCAGCCAGTCCGACGGCGTACTGCTGCAGGATCTGCCATTTTCGGTGGAGCTCAAGAAATTCACCGTCGAGTACTACTCCACCGGCATGCCCAAGCTGTTCGCCAGCGACATCGTCATTCACGACCTGGCCACCGGCAAGACGCAACCGGCGCGCGTGGAGGTCAACCACCCGGTCAGCTATGGCGGCGTGCAGATCTACCAGAGCAGCTTCGACGACGGCGGCTCGCGCGTGCGCCTGAAGGCGATACCGATCCACGGCGGCACGGTCAAGCCTTTCGAGGTCGAAGGCGCGATCGGCGGATCCTCGCAAATCACCAAGGGCGATGATCACATGACGCTGGAGTACACCGCGTTGCGCGTGTTCAACGTCGAGAACCTGGCGGGGTCGGCCCGGGGTGCCGGCGGTGTCGATGTGCGCGGCGTGGACCTGGGGCAGGCCGTGAGCAAGCGGCTGGGCGCCGCCGACAAGAGCAGCACCACGCGTGAGCTGCGCAACGTCGGCCCCAGCATCAGCTACAAGCTGCGCGATGCGGCGGGTCAGGCGCGCGAATACAACAACTACATGCTGCCCATCGACATGGGCGACGGCGTGCCGGTGTTTTTGCTGGGCGTGCGCGAGAGCGCCGCCGACGCTTTCCGCTACCTGCGCGTGCCGGCCGACGAGGATGGCTCGATGAACGAGTTCCTGTGGCTGCAAACGGCGCTGCACGAACCGGCCCAGCGCGCGCGGGCGGTGCAGGCTTACGTGGAGCGGGAGGTCGAGCCCGGGCGCACCGAGATGGCCCAGCAACTGCGCCTGTCGGCCGAGCGCGTGCTGGCCCTGTTTGCCGGAGCGCAGGCGGTCAACGGGCAGGCGGTGGGTGGCCTGCAGGCGGTCTCGGACTTCATCGGGACCGCGGTACCCAAGGCCGAGCAGGAGCGCGCGGCCGAAGTACTGCTTCGCATCATGAACGGCACACTGTTCGAATTGGACACGCTGGTGCGCCAGGACCAGGGCAAAAAGGCGCGCGCGCACACCGACGATGCCACCCTCCAGTTCATGACGCAGGCGGTGCTGGCGCTGTCGGATGCGCCGCTCTACCCGGCGCCGCTGGCATTCCAGCTCGACGACTTCACCCAGGTGCAGGCCAGCGTGTTCCAGGTGACGCGCGCCCCCGGGAAAAATGTGGTCTATCTGGGCTGCCTGTTGCTGATCCTGGGCATCTTTGCGATGCTCTACATCCGCGAGCGCAGGCTGTGGATCTGGCTGACGCCGCGGGACGGGGGCGTCGGCGCGTTGATGGCGATGTCCTACAACCGAAAGACGCTCGACGCCGACCGCGAGTTCGAGAAACTGCGCGACCAGTTGCTGGCCGCACCGTACCGGGAAGGGAACTGAGCCCATGAACACCACGACGCTTGCCTCGACCAACACGCTGACCCTCAGCGAAGGCTATTTTGCCCGACGCACCTGGGGCGACTGGCTGTTTGCGCTGCTGGTGGTGGCCGGTGCCATTTTTGCGTTCCAGCGGTACCACGGCGCCATGGACGTATACGACAAGGGCATCCTGGTCGGCACGGCTCCCGTGGTGATCTGGCTGGGCTGGGCCTGGCGCCCGCTGCGCACCCTGATGCTGGTGGTGACGGGGCTGTCGCTGCTGGCGATCGTGTCGTATGACGGTGACCTGCGGCGCGGTGACAGCGTGTTCTGGCTCAAGTACTTCCTCTCCAGCCAGTCCGCGATCCTGTGGATGAGCATGCTGTTCTTCATGAGCACCGCGTTCTACTGGGGTGGCATGTTCATGCGCGGCGATTCGGGGGAAGCGCTGGAGAGCGTGGGCAGCAAGGTGGTCTGGGCGGCGGTCACCCTGGCGCTGGTCGGAACCATGGTGCGCTGGTACGAGGGCTATCAGATGGGCCCCGACATCGGCCACATTCCGGTCAGCAATCTGTACGAAGTGTTCGTGCTGTTTTCCTGGATCACGGCGCTGTTCTACCTGTACTACGAGGAGCAGTACCGCACGCGCGCCATGGGTGCGTTCGTGATGCTCGTGGTGAGCGCGGCCGTCGGCTTCCTGCTGTGGTACACGCTGGTGCGCGACGCGCAGGAGATCCAGCCGCTGATCCCGGCGCTGCAAAGCTGGTGGATGAAGCTGCACGTGCCGGCCAACTTCATCGGCTACGGCACCTTCGCACTCGCGGCCATGGTGGCGTTCGCCTACCTGATCAAGCAGCAGGCGGCCGAGACGCGCTGGTACAAACTCGCGCCCATCTGGCTGCTGGGAGTCGCGCTGTGCTTCGTGCCGATCGCGTTTCGCCAGCGTGGCGTGGACGAGGCGGGCGGCAGCTACTGGCTGGGCTACGCGTTGGTGGCCGCCCTGATCATCGGCGGCATCCTGCTGGGTCGCAAGCGCATCACCGAACGCCTGCCGAGCCTGGAAGTGCTGGACGACGTGATGTACAAGTCGATCGCCGTCGGCTTTGCGTTCTTCACCATCGCCACCGTGCTGGGCGCGCTGTGGGCGGCCGAGGCCTGGGGCGGCTACTGGAGCTGGGATCCCAAGGAGACCTGGGCCCTGATCGTGTGGCTGAACTACGCCGCCTGGCTGCACATGCGCCTGATGAAGGGCCTGCGCGGCACGGTGGCCTCGTGGTGGGCGCTGGCCGGTCTGGCGGTCACCACGTTCGCCTTCATCGGCGTCAACATGTTCCTGTCCGGGCTGCACAGTTACGGCTCGCTGTAACCGGCGTGGCGCCGGAGCCGAACTGGTGAGCGTGACCCCAAGGAGTCCATCATGCTGATTCATGCCCGTTGCATCGGCGCCCATCCACCGGCGCCCAGCGAAATCACCCCGCAGGCGGTCTATCGAGAGCGCCGCGCCCTGCTCAAGGCCCTGGCCCTGGGCGCCGCCGGCAGCGCGCTGGCCGGCGGGGTCGCGCGCGAGGCCCGCGCCGCCATGGGTGGCGTGCGCTCGCAGGTGGCCGGCGCGGTGACGATGGAAAAACCCACGGCGCTGAAAGATGCCAGTGGCTACAACAACTTCTACGAATTCGGCACCGACAAGGACGACCCCGCGCGCCTAGCGGGCAAGCTGCGGATCGACCCCTGGTCGGTCGAGATCGAAGGCCTGGCCAACAAGCCCGGCCGCATCGCGCTGGAAGAACTGCGCAAGCTCAGCCCGCTGGAGGAGCGCATCTACCGCCTGCGCTGCGTCGAGGGCTGGTCGATGGTGATCCCGTGGATCGGCTATTCGCTCTCGGCACTGATCAAGCGCGCCGAGCCACAGGGCAGCGCCAAGTACGTCGAGTTCGTCACCCTGGCCGATGCCAAGCAGATGCCGGGCGTGCGCTCCAGCGTGCTGGACTGGCCCTACACCGAGGGCCTGCGCATGGACGAGGCGCTGCACCCGCTCACCCTGCTCACTTTCGGTATGTACGGCGAGGCCCTGTCCCGGCAAAACGGCGCGCCGGTGCGCGTGGTCGTGCCCTGGAAGTACGGCTTCAAGTCGGCCAAGTCCATCGTCAAGATCCGCTTTGTCGAACGGGAGCCGCAAACCGCCTGGAACAAGGCCGCGCCCCGTGAGTACGGCTTTTACTCCAACGTCAATCCCGATGTGGATCACCCGCGCTGGAGCCAGGCCACCGAACGACGCATCGGCGAAGATGGCCTGTTCGCCAAACGGCGCAAGACTTTGCCGTTCAACGGTTATGAGGCGCAGGTCGGGCAGCTCTACGCGGGCATGGATCTGCGCAAGTTCTACTGACGCCCGGCTCGGCGCGCATCGGTGCGGTCGCTGCTGCTTCATCCGCTGGCCAAGCCGCTGGTGTTCGGCCTGTGCCTGCTGCCGCTCGCGTGGCTCTTCTGGGGCGCCGCCACCGATCGGCTGGGCGCCAACCCCGCCGAGGCGCTGATCCGCTCGCTGGGCGACTGGACGCTGCGCTGGCTGTGCCTCGCGCTCGCGGTGACCACCGTGCGCGTGCGCACCCGCACGCCGCAGCTCGCGCGCTTTCGCCGCATGCTGGGGCTGTTCACGTTTGCCTATGCCTGCCTGCACCTGCTGACGTACGCCTGGCTGGACATGGGCCTGGATCCGATGGACATCGGCCGCGACATCCTGAAGCGCCCGTTCATCCTGGTGGGCTTCGCCAGCTGGCTGCTGCTGTTGCCGCTGGCCCTCACGTCCACCGCGCGCGCGGTGCGCCGGCTGGGCGCGCGCCAGTGGCAGGCCGTGCACCGGCTGGTGTATCTGGTGGCGGTGCTGGTGCTGCTGCACTTTTTCTGGATGCGCAGCGGCAAGAACGACTTTGCCGACGTGGTGCCGTATGCCAGCGTGATCGGCCTGCTGCTGCTCGATCGCGTGCTGCGCTATTTCAAGCCGAAAGTGGCCGCATCACGCTCCATGCAAGCCAGATAAGCTATTGAAAACATAGTGGTTGCCCAGGTGGGCACGTCACGGCGTCTCGTGCTGCCACAGGTCGCGCAGCGCCTCGCGGCGGCGCACCACGCGCGCCTGGTTGCCGTCCACCAGCACCTCGGCCGCGCGCGGCCGGCTGTTGTAGTTGCTGGCCATGCTCATGCAATAGGCGCCAGCCGACAGCACGGCCAGCCGGTCGCCGGGTTGCACTGCCAACCGGCGATCGCGGCCCAGCCAGTCGCCGCTCTCGCACACGGGGCCGACCACATCCCACGTGACAGGTGCGGCATCTTCGGGAGCGCGGACGAGCGGGACGATGCGGTGGAAAGCTTCGTACAGGGCGGGGCGTGGCACATCGTTCATGGCGGCATCGACGATGCAGAAATTCTTCGATTCACCGGGCTTCAGGTACAGCACCTCGGTCAGGCACACGCCGGCGTTGCCGACCAGCGAGCGCCCGGGCTCGATGATCAGCGCCCGATCGCCGAAGCCGCGCGCGTCCAGCCGCGCCAGCAGCGCGCGCCAGAGTTCGTCGGCACCCGGTGGCGTGTCGCCCTGGTAGTCGATGCCCAGGCCGCCGCCGAAATCGATGTGATGGATCGCGATCCCGGCCGCCTCGATCGCCGTGATCAGATCCAGCACCCGGTCCATGGCCTCCAGATAGGGCGCTGTCTCGGTGATCTGCGAGCCGATGTGGCAATCGATGCCGGTCACTCGCAGGCCCGGCAGTTCGGCCGCTCGCCGATACGCCGCCAGTGCCTGTTCATGCGCGATGCCGAACTTGTTGCCCTTCAGGCCGGTGGAGATGTAGGGATGGGTGTGGGCATCGACGTTCGGGTTGACGCGGATGCTGATGGGCGCCACCCGACCGCTGGCCTGCGCCACCTGGCTGATCACTTCCAACTCTTGCAGACTCTCGACATTGAAGCAACGAATGCCGACCTGAAGCGCCCGCTCGATTTCGCTGCGGGTCTTGCCGATCCCCGAAAACACGATCGTGTCGGCGGCCGCGCCAGCAGCCAGGGCGCGTTCCAGTTCCCCCTGCGACACGATGTCGAAACCACACCCCGCATCCGCCAGCAGCTTGAGGATGGCCAGCGTCGAATTGGCCTTCATGGCAAAGCAGATCAACGCGTCGCGTCCCGCCAGGCCGCGCTGGTACGCACCCAACGCGTACAGGATCGCTGCCCTGGAATAGACGAACAGCGGTGTGCCGTGCGCGCGGGCCAAGTGATCGAGTGCGACGTCCTCCAGTACCAGGTGCCGGTCGCGCCAGGACAGGAATGGTCGGCCCGGCAATGGCGCGGCAGGGTCGTCCACCGGGGGTGCGTTGTCGTTGGCGCTCATCGGATTTCGGGCAGATCGGGCAGAGGAGGCGGCAGCCGCGCCGCCGCCGGCTGGCTGGCGGTCGCAGCAGGAGGAGGCGCGTCGGTGCCTCCGAATGCCGTTTGCGGCAAGGTGGCACGCTGTGCGGCCGCCGGGGTGTGCGGAACGAAAAGCGGCCCCTTCTGGCCACAACCGCCCAGGAAATCCGCTGCAAACAGCGCGGCCGCGAGCGCGACGATGCGTTGGGGCCAGGGCGCGTTCAGCATCGGCGGCATTCTAGTGAACCACTTCGGTGCGGTGTCCGACCGATCCGGCGTGGGCAGCAAGATCGGTGTGTCCATGGGCACGCGACTCGTCGGGGTCGAAGTATCAGTTCCTGAACAGATCGAGGATGCGATTGCGCTCTTCCGACGGCGGGGTAATCGCGGCCCCCGCGTCGGCTTCACCCGCCGCCGGAGCCATGCCGGCGCCGGCCAGGTTGGCGATGCCGCCTCCGCGTGCGGTCTCCTCGTAGACCCAATCGTCGCCCACGCGCACCACGCCGGCGGGCGCCTTGAGTTCGGCGACCGGGACACCCTTGAGCGCGGTCTGCATGAAGTCGATCCAGATCGGCAGGCTCAGGCCGCCCCCGGTCTCTCGGCTGCCGAGGTTGCGCGGCGTGTCGTAGCCAATCCAGACCGTGGCCACCAGGGTTGGCTGAAAGCCGGTGAACCACGCGTCCATCGAGTCGTTGGTGGTGCCCGTCTTGCCAAACAGGTCGGGACGCTTGAGCGTGGCCTGGGCCCGCGCCGCCGTGCCGCTGCGCGCCACTTCCTGCAGCATGGTGTTCATCACGAACGCGTTGCGAGCGTCGATGGCGCGGCTCGATTCAGTGGGCGGTGTCGGTTGGCTTTCGACCAGCACCTTGCCGCTCTGGTCGGTGACGCGCGTGACGAGGAACGGGTTGACGCGATAGCCGCCGTTGGCAAACACGGCGAAACCGCTGGCCAGCTGCATCGGGGTGACCGATCCGGCGCCCAGCGCCATCGTGAGGTACGGCGGATGCTTGTCGGCGTCGAAGCCGAAGTGCGAGACCCACTCTTGCGCGTAGCGCGGCGTGATGGCCTGCAGCACGCGAATGGAGATCATGTTGCGCGAACGCGCCAGTCCGCGCTTGAGGCTCATCGGGCCCTCGAAGCCGCCTTCGTAGTTCTTGGGCTCCCAGGGTTGACCGCCGGTGACGCTGCTGTCGAAAAACAGGGGTGCGTCGTCGACGATGGTCGTGGGCGAGAACCCTTTTTCGAGGGCAGCGGAGTACACGAACGGCTTGAAGCCCGAGCCCGGCTGGCGCCAGGCCTGGGTGACGTGGTTGAATTTTTTTTGTTCGAAGTCGAAGCCGCCGACCAACGCCTTGACGGCTCCATTGCGGGGGTCGAGCGCGACCAGCGCGCCCTCGACCTCGGGCAGCTGAGCCGTCTCCCACTGATCTTTGGCGTTCTTGACGACACGGATGACCGCGCCAGGGCGCACCCGAACCGCCGCGGCCGCGCGCGGATTCAGTCCCGATTGCATCGCGCGCAATCCATCGCCGGTGATCTCGATGGTTTGCCCACTCGCGAGCACGGCGAGCACCTTGCGCGGGCTGGCCTCGGTCACCACGGCTGCCGTCATGTCGGCGATTTCCGGCAGGGCCGACAGGGCATCATCGATCGCTTCGCCCCGCAGCTTCGCGTCGTTGGGCAGATCCATGAACTTCTCGGGACCACGGTAGGCCTGGCGGCGCTCGTAGTTCAGGATGCCCTTGCGCAAGGCTTCGTAGGCGGCCTTCTGGTCGGTTCCGTTGATCGAGGTGTAGACGTTGAGCCCCCGGCTGTAGGCCTGCTCGCCATACTGCGCAAACATGAGCTGACGCACCATTTCGGCCACGTATTCGGCGTGAACGCCGTTGCCGTCGCCACCGGGACGGATGCGCAGCGGCTGCGCCTTGGCGCTGGCCGCCTCGTCCGCGGTGATGAAGCCGTTGTCGAGCATGCGGTCGATGATGTGCAACTGGCGCTCGCGGGCCCGCGCGAAATTGGCGATCGGATTGGCGGTGGAGGGGAACTTGGGGATGCCGGCCAGCATGGCCGCTTCGGCGATGGTCAGATCCTTGAGCGGTTTGCCGAAGTAGGTATCGGCCGCGGCGGCGAAGCCGTAGGCGCGGTTGCCCAGGAAGATCTGGTTCATGTAGATCTCCAGGATCTGGTCCTTGGAGAGCAGGTGTTCAAGCTTGAACGTGAGCAACATCTCGTAGATCTTGCGCGTGTACGTCTTTTCCGACGTCAGGTAAACGTTGCGCGCCACCTGCATCGTGATCGTGGACGCACCCTGACTCTTCTCGCGTCCGAGATTGGCAAGGGCCGCACGCATGACGCCCAGATAGTCGATGCCGCCGTGCTCGTAAAAGCGTGCGTCTTCGATCGCCAGCACCGCGTCCTTCATCACCTTGGGAATCTGGGCGATCGGTGTGAGGTTGCGCCGCTCCTCACCAAATTCACCTATCAGTAATCCTTCCGATGTATAGACCCGCAGGGGCAACTTCGGGTGGTAGTTGGACAGTTCGGAGACGTCAGGCAGATTGGGGTAGGCGATCGCCAACGCCATCACCACCGCCATGGCGGCGCAAAGCACCAGCGCAAACGCGGTTCCGGCCGTCCAGGCTGCTGCCTTGCCCAGCCAGACCAGCCAGCGCGAGCCTGGGTTCGGTGATTTTGTGTTGCTGCGGGGTGAGTTTGCGGATGCCATGAGGTCAGGGTGCGCGAGGCGGGTCGAGGCGCCCGGTGGTCAGGTCCCGTGGGGCGGAAGAACGTTGTCGCACGGAATCTTCAGGTGGCGATTCGGGAATTGTGGCCGCCGCACCGTCTGCGCAGCGTGTGTCGACCTTGCTACAAACGTCCTCAGGAAGCCAAAAATGTCATGAAAACCACATTCGTCAGTTTTTGACAACGCTGGAAACCGGATACAACCGCGTTTTTGTACCGTGGTCGCAAGGCTTGCTGCTAGCATGCGGACACTTCCTGAAGTGATTTCTACGTTTGCAATCAAAAGTAACAAGGTGTCTCGCTGATGTCGGGTTCATTGTTCAAGCGCCAGCCGGTTCCCATGGTGGGACTGGACATCAGTGCTTCGAGCATCAAGCTCGTCGAACTGGGGCAGGAGCGTTCCGGGGACTTGACCCTGGAGCGTTGTGCGATCGAGCCACTCGAGCGCGGCTGGATCACCGAGGGCAACATTGAAAATTTCGACGAGGTGCTGGAGGCTGCCCGCCGACTCATCAAGCGCAGCGGAACCAAGGCAAAACACGTTGCCATGGCGTTGCCAACGTCGGTCGTGATCAGCAAGAAGATCATTTTACCGGGTGGGCTGAACGAGCGCGAGATGGAAGTCCAGGTCGAATCCGAGGCCAACCAGTACATCCCGTTTTCCCTGGACGAGGTGAGTCTCGATTTTTGCGTCATCGGGCCGAGCAGCACGTCGGTCGGTGACGTCGAGGTCATGATTGCGGCTTCGCGCAAGGAGAAGGTCGAGGATCGCCAAGGCCTGGCCGAGGCGATCGGGTTGACGCCGATGGTGATCGACGTCGAGTCCTACGCTTCCAGGCTGGCGGCGACCCGTGTGATCGAGCGTCTGCCCGGAGGAGGAGCCGACACGACGATCGCGCTGTTCGAGATCGGGGGTGAGTCCTCGACCTTGCAGGTCCTGCGCAACGAGGAATTGCTGTACGAACGCGATCAGGTGTTCGGCGGAGCCCAGCTCACGCAGATGCTGGTGCGCCAGTATGGGTTCACGCTGGAGGAGGCCGAGACCAAGAAGCGCGCAGGCGAGTTGCCGGACGACTTCGCCGAGTCGGTGCTCAAGCCCTTTGTCGAAAATCTGGCCGCCGAAATCGAGCGTGCGCTCAAGTTCTTTTTCACCAGCACGCCGCACAACCGGGTCGACTACATCCTGTTGGCCGGCGGTTCGGCCAGCTTGCGCGGATTGACGGATGCCATCACCGAGCATACCTCCTACCCTTGTGTCGTGGTCAATCCGTTCGAAGGCATGGCCATGGCGAGGGGGTTGCGCGAGCAGAAGGTGTTGCGTGAGGCGCCGTCGTACCTGACTGCGTGCGGCTTGGCGATGCGGAGGTTCCTGCAATGATTCTGATCAACCTGCTGCCGCATCGCGAGATGGCGCGCAAGCGGGCGCGCCAGGCGTTCAACGTTTCATTGGTTGGTGCCGCCCTGATCGGCGCGCTGATCGCCGGCGGCGTCTTCCTTTGGTATCAGAACGAGATCGATCGCCAGCAGGGGCGCAACGGTTTTCTGACGGCCGAGATCGGCAAGCTTGACCAGCAGATCAAGGAAGTCGCCACGCTGGAGCAGGAGATCGCCGCGCTCAAGGCGCGCCAGGAAGCGGTCGAGAACCTTCAGGCCGACCGGAACATGCCGGTGCATCTGCTCGATGAGTCGGTGCGGCAACTGCCCGATGGGCTCTATCTCTCAAGCATCAAGCAAGAGAACCAGAACGTCATGATCAAAGGCGTGGCCCAGTCCAACGAACGCGTCTCGGAACTGCTGCGCAACCTGGCTCGCAACAGCGAGTGGGTCACCAAGCCGGAACTGATCGAGATTGTTGCGGGCAACCTCGCGTTGAACCAGCGAGAGCAGCGGCGCGTGTACAACTTCACGATCCGGGTGTTGCTCAAGCGCGCCACCCAGGCCCAACCGGCGAAACCCGGCGCCCCGGCGCGCCCGGCGAACTCGCCAGCCTGATTTGAATGGTGTGATCCATGGCGACCAAATCAGCTTCCAAAGCCGACCTTCGACATGCGTTCGAAGGGGTCTCGGCATCGTTTCGCGGCCTGGACACCCGCGACCCTTCCTCCTGGCCTGGGTTGCCGCGCAACCTGTTGCTGCTGGTCGTTGCCGCCCTGGTGGTTGCGTTGCTCTGGTTTGCATGGCTCAAGAGCGTTGATGAAGAATTGGTGGCCGCGCGGGCTCGGGAGGCCGCACTGCGGGAGGAGTATCGAGGCAAGCTGCAAAAGGCGGTCAGCCTGGAAGAATTGAAGAAGCAGCGTGCCCAGGTGCTCCAGTACGTCAACATCCTTGAGAAGCAGTTGCCGAGCAAGGCCGAGATGGATGCCTTGCTGTCCGACATCAACCAGGCGGGTCTCGGCCGCAGCTTGCAGTTCGATCTGTTCAGGCCCGGTCAAACGGTGGTGAAGGACTACTACGCTGAGTTGCCCATCTCCCTGAAGGTAACGGGGCGCTACCACGATATCGGTGCATTCACGGCCGACATTGCGCACCTGTCTCGCATCGTGACGCTGAACAACCTCTCGATCCTTCCCAGCGGAGACAAGGACAAGCCCGGAGCGCTGGCCCTGGAGGCGACGGCCCGGACCTTCCGCTACCTCGATCCCGAAGAAATCGCCTCCCAGCGCAAGGCAACCGCGAAGCCGGGGGGTGCCAAATGATGCGGCGCTCATCTTGTCTCGTGCTGGCCGGCGTCGTTTCCGGGCTCCTGGCGGCCTGCACCCCCACGCACGAAGATCTGCAGCAGTGGATGGCCGAGCAGCGCAGTCAGATGCAGCCCAAGGTCACGCCGTTGAGCGAGCCGAAGCAATACGTCCCGCTGGCCTACACGGAGTCGGCGGCCGCCGATCCATTCAGCAACGAACGCCTGATGCAGGCGCTGCGCCGGGAAGCGGGCGTGCGTGGCTCCGATGCCTCGCTCATCGGCCCGGAGCTCAATCGTCGCAAGGAGCCTCTGGAGGCTTTCCCGCTGGATGTGATGAGCATGGTGGGCAGCCTCAACCGCGGTGGCCAACCGGTGGCCCTGGTGCAGGTCGACAAATTGCTGTATCAGGTTCGGGTCGGCAACTACCTGGGCCCGAACTACGGCAAGGTGACCAAGATTTCCGAGAGCGGCGTTCAACTGCGTGAAATCGTGCAGGACGCTGCTGGCGAATGGATCGAGCGCGAGGCGACGCTCGAGTTGCAGGAGAAAAAACAATGATCAAGCGGGTGCCCTTGCGGCAAATGTTGCGGATCGTCGTCGTGGCGGCATCGGCGTGGGGCGCGACAGCCTTGGCACACGCACAGGCCAGCATCGAATCGATCACCAGTTCGATCCAGGGCGGCACCGAAGTGCTCCGCATCGATCTCAATCAGCCTCTGGCCGCTGTTCCAGCCGGGTTTGTCGTGCAGTCGCCGGCGCGGATCGCACTGGACTTCCCGGGCGTGGTCAATGGCATGCCACGCAGCGTGGTTGAGATCAACCAGGGCAACCTGCGCAGCGCTGCCGTCGCACAGGCGGGGGATCGCACGCGCGTGGTGTTGAACCTCAACCGCGCCACCACCTATCAGGCTGAAGTCCAGGGCCGCAGCGTCTTGGTGACCTTGGGCGCCGTCTCCACCGAGGCACCACCGCCGGCGCAAGCCAGTGTGTTTGCGGAAAGCAAGACCGACAGCACGTTGCCTTTGCGTGACGTCGATTTCCGTCGCGGTGTCGACAGCAGCGGACGCGTGGTCGTCGACCTGGCCAGCAACCAGGTTGGTGTGGACATCAAGCCACAAGGCCAGAACCTGGTTGTCGAATTCCTCAAGAGCAGCTTGCCCGAGGGCCTGCGCCGGGTCCTTGACGTGAGCGACTTCGGCACGCCGGTCCAGAAGATCACAACCGTGCAATCCGGGGATCGCGTGCGCATGGTGATCGAGCCGAAGGGCCTCTGGGAGCACAGCGCCTACCAAAGCGACACCCAGCTCGTCGTCGAGGTCCGGCCGCAGAAAATCGACCCTGACAAGCTCACCCAGGGCCCAGGCTATCGTGGTGACAAGCTGTCCCTGAACTTCCAGAACATCGACGTGCGTTCGCTGTTGCAGGTGATCGCGGATTTCACCAACTTCAACATCGTCACTTCGGACTCGGTGCAGGGCAACCTCACGCTGCGCCTGAAGGACGTGCCCTGGGACCAGGCACTGGACATCATCCTGCAGGCCAAGGACCTGGGCATGAAGCGGCATGGGAACGTGCTGCAGATCGCGCCCAAGGATGAACTGGCCGCCAAGGAAAAGGCCGACCTGGAAGCGCAGGCAGCCATTCGCGACCTGGAGCCGCTGCGTACCCAGTCGTTCCAGCTCAACTACACCAAGGCGGCCGACATCCAGCAGCAGTTGACCGCGAACCAAAGCGGTGGCGGCGGCTCGGGAGCCAGCAGTGGCCGGCTGCTCAGCACGCGCGGCAGCGTGATCGCCGAACCGCGCACCAACCAGTTGTTCATCTCGGACATCCCGTCGCGTCTCGAGCAGATCCAGACCATGATCACCAAGCTGGACGTGCCGGTGCGGCAGGTGTTGATCGAGGCGCGCATCGTCGAAGCGTCCGACACCTTCGGCAAGTCGCTGGGCGTCAAGTTCGGTGGCGCCGATCTGCGCGGCATTCGCGGCGGTGATCCCGGTTACGCGCTGGGCGGCAGCCCCAATCGCGTTGCCTTTGGAGGCAACTACAACGCACTCACATCGACCACCGGCCAGACCGACCCCGGCGGCCTGACCACCTCCAGCTCGCAGTTCGTGAACCTGCCGGCCCTGGGCCTGGCTGGTGCAGCGCCGGCCAACTTCGCGATCTCGTTGTTCAGCTCGGCGGCCAACCGCTTCCTGAACCTCGAATTGTCGGCGCTCGAGGCCGACGGCAAGGGCAAGGTTGTCTCCAGCCCCCGCGTGGTCACGGCCGACCAGACCAAGGCCTTGATCGAGCAGGGCACCGAGTTCGCGTACCAGCAGGCGACCAGCAGCGGCGCCACCGCGGTGCAGTTCCGCAAGGCGGTGCTCAAGCTCGAGGTGACGCCCCAGATCACGCCCGAGGGCAACATCATCCTTGACCTGGACGTCAACAAGGACAGCCCGGGCGGCGTGGTGGAAGGCGCCATGTCGATCAATACCAAGCGCGTCAAGACCCAGGTGCTGGTCGAAAACGGCGGAACCGTGGTGATCGGCGGCATCTTCGAGCTGACCGAATCCGAACAGGAGAACAAGGTACCGCTGCTGGGCGACATTCCGGTGGTGGGCAACCTGTTCAAGCAGCGTACGCGCTCGGCGAACAAGCAGGAGTTGCTCGTGTTCATCACGCCCAAGATGATTTCCGATCGTGGTGCGGTGCGCTGAACACAGGTTTCACCCTATTTCAAGTTTTGTTTCTAACTGGATCGACCCTATGCGCAAGTTGATTGGAATCATGGGGCTGGCGGCTGCGGCGTTGCTGGCGGGTTGTGGCGGTGGCGGCGGCAGCCCGGGGCAAACCCATGCCGAGTACAGCATCGGGCTCACATCGACCCGAACCAGTCTGGCCGTCAACGTCGCGCACAAGCCACCGGGCATTGGTGTTTCGGCGCCATGGACCGCGGTGCTGACCGTGGTGGCACGTGAGGGGGAGGCAGTCGTCCCCGGCAGCACGCCGTTCGAGTGTCGACTGACGGGCATCCAGTCGGGCGCGCTCTACTACACCGACAATGACCACACAGATGCCGACGGCAATCCCCAGGCATTTCAAAGCATCACGCTGAATTCCAACTCCGGTGGTGCCTCCTTCCTGTTCAACTCGGGGGACACGGCGGGCACGGCGTCCATCACGTGCGTGGTGACCAATCCGCGAGACAACCAGCGGCATGAGACCACCGTCAACATCGCCGTCGGCGGTGCGACCGGCATGCCTGCCAGCGTGGTTGGCGTCGCCCAGGGGCCGGCTTATCTCGGGTCCAAGGGAAACACGGAGAACATTCCCAACAACGTGGCGCTGCAAGTCACCGTCCGGGATGATTTCGGGCAACTCATCGCCGATCCGACCGCCGCCAACGTGCTGGTCGAGATCGTGCCGGGAACCGAGGCCGGCAAGGAAGCCCGCCTGTTGCTGGGCAGCCAGAACGGCGGTCAGTCGGTCAAGGCGTCCACGAACAATGGCGTTGCGACGGTCTCGCTCTCCAGCGGTCCCGAGCGCGGCTCGATCCTGCTGCGGCTGACGGTCGATCGCAGCGACAACAACGTGACCAACGGGGTGCTCGATCCGATCACGCAACTGTTCGTGGTGCCGGTGGTTCATGGAATCACCACCGGTGAGCCGCTGGCCGCCGAGTCGGTCGATCTGGGCGAGCTGGGCCCGGCCGAAGACGTTCTGGAAGTGCTGGAGGCCACGGGCGGGACGCCGTGCAAGGGCGGGGAAGACCTGGGCCCGGGCGGCGTTCCGTGCGGACCGTACGCATACACCTGGACGGCGGTCAGCGCCTTGCCGGATGGGCTCACGCTATCCCCCAACGGCATCCTCACCGGGAAGACGCCCACGGCGGCGGGCAGCTATTCGTTCACCGTCCGGGTGTCCGACAAGTTCAAGAACACGGCGGACGCCTTGGTGAAACTCAAGGTCAAGGTGGAGCCGATCGAGCTCACGACGACGACCGTGACGGGCAAAGTCGGCACCCCCATGTCGTACGTCCTGAAGGCAACCGGCGGCGTGCCTCCATACACGTGGGCTGCTGCAGGGGCGATGCCGGCCGGGCTCTCATTGAGTGCGCAAGGCATCATCAGCGGTACGCCGACCACTGACGGGACGTTCGCGGTCGTGGTGAAGATCACCGATTCGGTGGGCACGGAAGCGCTCGAGAACCTCACCATCACCGTGGCGCCGTAAGGTCTTGGCCGAGGCGGGGCGCGCACGCCCCGCCCGATTGCTCCGACGACAACCATCCGATTCCCCGGCGCCGCCGGGGATTTTTTTCATGATCGTGACTCTCGCCGGCATGCCCGGCAGCGGCAAATCCACCATCGGACGTGCGCTCGCGCGGCGGCTGCACGTGCCGTTTTCGGACTCGGATGCGGTGGTCGAGGAGCGGCTGGGGTGCAGCATCCGCGAGGCCTTCGAGCAGCACGGCGAAAGCGCGTTTCGCGACGTCGAACAGGCGGTGATCGACGAGCTGATGCAAGGGCCACCGGGTGTCGTGGCCACGGGAGGCGGTGCGGTGTTGCGGCCCGCCAACCGCCAGCATCTGCGCGAGCGCGGCACCGTGATCTATTTGCGTGCCTCGCCGGAAGCGTTGTCCCGCCGTCTGCGCCATGACCGCAAGCGGCCCCTGCTGCAGGTGACCGACCCGCTGCAGCGTCTGCGCGACCTGTACGCCGAGCGCGACCCGCTGTACCGCGAATGCGCGCATTTCATTGTGGACACGCATGGCTCGTCGCAGGCAATGCTGATCGGGTGGATCCTGATGCAGCTCGAGCTGAGGCCACCGGCGTCACCGGCCACACCGGACTCCTGAGCGCGCGCTGCATCGCGAGCCCACTACACTCGGGCTTGCATGTCCACCACACCGAACCACCTGCTGCCGTCGACGGTGCGCATCGACCTGGGCGAGCGCAGTTACCCGATCGAGATCGGCGCGGGCCTGCTGGATGCGCCCCAGGCCTTTGCCGCCGCGCCGCCGGGTGGCCGGGCGATGATCGTCACCAATCAAACCGTGGCACCGCTGTATGCCGCGCGCCTGGCGAACTCGGTGGCTGGGCGCCACCAGGAGGTGCGCCAGCTGGTGCTGCCCGACGGCGAGCAGCACAAGACGTGGGAGACGCTGAACCTGATCTTCGACGCCCTCCTCTCGCAAGGCGCGGACCGCAAGACGGTGCTCTATGCCCTGGGCGGCGGCGTGGTGGGCGACATGACGGGGTTTGCGGCCGCCTGTTACATGCGCGGCGTGTCCTTCCTGCAGGTGCCGACCACGCTGCTGGCGCAGGTCGATTCGTCGGTGGGCGGCAAGACCGCCATCAACCACCCGCTGGGCAAGAACATGATCGGCGCGTTTTACCAGCCGCACGCGGTGATCTGCGACTTGGACGTGCTCAGGACCCTGCCCGCGCGCGAACTGTCGGCGGGCCTGGCCGAGGTGATCAAGTACGGGCCGATCGCCGACATGTCGTTGTTCGACTGGATCGAAAGTCATGTCGAAGCGCTGCGCGCCTGTGACGTGCCGGCGCTGGCGCACGTCGTGCGGCGCAGCTGCGAGATCAAGGCTTTCGTGGTGGGTCAGGACGAGCGCGAAAGCGGCCTGCGCGCCATCCTCAACTTCGGGCACACGTTCGGCCACGCGATCGAGGCGGGCCTGGGCTATGGCGCCTGGCTGCATGGCGAGGCGGTGGGCGCGGGCATGGTGATGGCGGCGCACCTGTCGTGTGAACTGGGGCTCGTCGATGCGGCTTTCGTGCAGCGGCTGACCGTGCTGATCGACCGCGCCGGCCTGCCGGTGCGTGGGCCCGTGATCGACCGGCACGACAACGCGGGGCGCTACCTGCAGCTCATGCGGCACGACAAGAAGGCCGAGGCCGGCGCCATCCGCTTCGTGCTCATCGAGGGCCCGGGGCGGGCCGTCGTGCAGGCGGCACCCGATGCGCTGGTGCGGAAAGTGATCGAGCGGCTATGCGCTATTTGATTGATAGCTGTTGTGGCACACCAGTCCTGAGCAATCGGTTGATTTGATGCATAACCCATGACCCTGGCCGTCTACGCCTGTCATCCGGCGCGTTCGCGCGGCAGGCGCCATGCCGTCACGCCGGCGCCCACGCGCGACGACTTCCAGCGCGACCGCGACCGCATCGTGCATTCCACGGCGTTTCGGCGGCTGGTCTACAAGACGCAGGTGTTCGTCAACCACGAGGGCGATCTGTTTCGCACGCGCCTGACGCATTCACTCGAAGTGGCGCAGCTCGCCCGCGACATCGCGCGCGCGCTCGGCCTGAACGAGGATCTGGTGGAGGCGATTGCGCTGGCGCACGACTTGGGACACACGCCATTCGGGCACGCGGGGCAGGATGCGCTCGACGAGTGCATGCGCGACTTCGGCGGCTTCGAGCACAACCTGCAAAGCCTGCGCGTGGTCGACGAGCTGGAGCATCGCTACCCCGAGCACGACGGCCTGAACCTCACGTTCGAGACGCGCGAGGGCATCCTCAAGCACTGCACCAAAACCAACGCGCAGCGCATCGAGGCGCGCGAGCCGGGCGGCGTGGCGCGCCGTTTTCTGGATGGCACCCAACCCAGCCTGGAGGCGCAGTTGGCCAACCTGGCCGACGAGATCGCCTACAACGCGCACGACATCGATGACGGCGTGCGCTCGGGGTTGCTCGCTGCCGAGCAACTGGCCGCCGTGCCGCTCTATGCGGGGCATCAGGCGCGCGCGTTGCGCGAGCATCCGCGCCTGGCGGGGCGGCGACTGTTGTACGAGTCGATCCGGCGCATGCTCTCGGCGCAGGTCTACGACGTGATCGGAGCGACGCGCGCCGCGCTGGATGCCGAGGCGCCCGCCGATGCGGACGCCGCGCGCCGCGCGGGCCCGCTGGTGCGCTTTGGCGAGGCCATGCGTGCTGAATCGGCCCAGCTCAAGCGCTTTCTGTTCGCCAACCTGTACCGTCACCCGCAGGTGCTGGAGACCACCGCACGCGGCCAGCAGGTGGTGCGCGAGCTGTTCGATGCCTACCGGCAGCAGCCGCGCGAGCTGCGCCCCAGCTTTGCCCAGCGTCCCGACCGCGAGCGCGCCGTGGCCGACTACATTGCCGGCATGACCGACCGCTTTGCCCTGCGCGAGCACGAACGGCTGACCGGCCGGTCCCCGTTCGCATGACCGCGCTCGAAGGCCGTTCCAGCGCTCCCTGGGTGGTCGTACTGGCCGGGGTGGCCGCCGCGCTGCACGTGGGCAAGCTGCCGCCCGCCGTGCCGGTGCTGCAGGCCGAACTCGGCGTGAGTCTGGTCGAGGCGGGTTTCCTGCTGGCGCTGGTGCAGATGGGGTCGATGGTGCTGGGCCTGGTCGCGGGGTTGCTGGCCGACGGTGCGGGATTGCGCCGCTGCATGCTGACGGGACTTGGTCTGCTCACCGCCGCCGGCCTGGGGGGCGCCTGGGCGCAGGACGTGAGTGGCCTGCTGTTGCTGCGCGCGATGGAAGGCGCGGGCGTGCTGCTGGTCACCGTGCCGGCGCCCAGCCTGGTGCGGCGCACCGTGGCGCCGGCGCAGCTCACGCGCATGCTTGGCGTGTGGGGTGCCTTCATGCCCTTCGGCACGGCGCTGGCGCTGCTGCTGGGGCCGTTGGTGATCGGCGTGGTGGGCTGGCGCGGCTGGTGGGTGCTGATCGCCGCCTGCTCGGGCGCGATGCTGCCGTGGGTGGCCGCCGCGGTGCCGCGCGATGCGCCGCGCGCCGCAGCCGCCGATGCGCCCCGCGACGACTGGCGCCGGCGCCTGGCCGACACGCTGAGTTCGCCCGGGCCGTGGCTGGCGGCGCTGACGTTTTGCGTGTATGCGGCGCAGTGGCTGGCGGTGATCGGCTTTTTGCCCACGCTGTACCAGCAGTCGGGCTGGGGCGGGGCGCTGGGCGGCGTGCTGACGGCCATCGTGGCGGCCGTCAACGTGATCGGCAACGTGGGCGCCGGGCGCCTGCTGCACCGCGGCGTGAGCGCACACGTGTTGCTGTGGGCAGGCTTCGGCGCCATGGCGCTGGGCGCGTGGCTGGCCTTCGGCACCGCCACCGAACACGCGCCGGTGTTGCGCTACGGCGGCGCGCTGCTGTTTTCGGTGGTGGGCGGACTGATCCCCGGCACGCTGTTCGCGCTGGCGCCGCGCCTGGCGCCGGGCGAGGGCACCATCGCCACCACCGTGGGCTGGATGCAGCAGCTGTCGGCCGCCGGCCAGATGGGCGGGCCGCCGCTGGTGGCCTGGGTGGCCAGCCGCACGGGCACGTGGGACCTCACCTGGGTTGTCACCGGCGCCTGTTGCGTGCTTGGCGCCCTGCTGGCGTTGCAGGTCGAGCGCTGTGCGGTGCGTGGCCGGGCAGCGGCCACGCGCTGAACCGGTTCGGCGCGGAGCGGGCGGCTCGTGACCATAATCGATCATCGCAACCTTGCCAGCCGATCGCGACCGATGCGTCACCAGACCTCAAAAAAGATAGCTGCTTCGGCAGATCGGTCAAACTCTGAAGGCCGAAATGGCTTGAAAACCCCCGTGCTGGCCGAGTTGCGCCCGGGCCAGTCGGTCGAGCTGCTCCAGGAGTTGCACATCCTCACCCGCGAGGGCCGGCTCAACCAGGATTCGCGCCGCAAGCTCAAGCAGGTCGAGCATCTGGTACGGTTCATCGAAAAGATTCTGGATGAGCTCGTGCCGGCCGACGGCGCCGCCCTGACCCTGGCCGACCACGGCGCCGGCAAGTCGTATCTCGGGTTCATCCTGTACGACCTGTGGTTCAAGCCGCACGGCAGCGGCACCATCTACGGCATCGAGACCCGGTCCGAGCTGGTCGAGCGCTCGCGCGCGTTGGCGGCGCGGCTGGGCTTCGAGCGCATGCAGTTCCTGAACCTGCCCGCCGCCGACGCCGTGCACGACACCACGCTGCCGGTGCGCATCGACGTCGTCACCGCACTGCACGCCTGCGACACCGCCACCGACGACGCCATTGCCTTCGGCCTCGCCCGGCAGGCGCAGGCCATGGTGCTGGTGCCCTGCTGCCAGGCCGAGCTGGCCGCGCGCCTGCGGTTGAACAAGGCGTTTGCGCTGTCACGCACGCCGCTGGCCGAACTGTGGCGCCACCCGCTGCACACGCGCGAGGTGGGCAGCCAGCTCACCAACGTGCTGCGCTGCCTGTACCTGGAATCGCAGGGCTACAGCGTCACCGTCACCGAACTGGTGGGCTGGGAGCACAGCCTGAAGAACGAGCTGATCATCGCCCGTCACACCGGCTGCAGGAAGCGCAGCGCCGGCGAGCGGCTGCACGCGCTGCTGGCCGAGTTCGGGCTGCAGTCGCTGGCCGCGAGCCGTTTCGCACGCGCGGCGACGCCACCCACCGAGACGGCGGCTCGAGTCAGTTGACGACCAGGTTCAGACCGACCGAGCGCACGCCCGGCACGCGCTCGGCGATGCGCTGGATCACCGCCCGGCCCATCATGCCGTCGGCCGGCGAGCCGCTGATCAGCACCGACCCGTCTCCCTGTGCGGTCACCTTGAGGTTGTAGACCTTGGCGCGCGGGTCGGGGCTCGACTGGATGGCGTCGGTCACGCGCCGCTCCAGATCGCGCTCATACGCATCGCGAGCAATGTCTTGCCGCGACCGGCCATCGTCGTAGCCGCCGCCACCCGGTCCGCGGCGGCCACCGCGCCAGGTGTCGCGATCGCGGTCACGCCAGTCGCCCGGCTCACGATAGCCGCCGCCATAGCCGTCGTATCGGTCATACCGGTCATAACCAGCGGCACAACCGGACAACAGAGCGGTCGCCAACGCGCCGCCGGTCGCCAGCAGCCGACGGCGGGAAGAGGAAGTGTCATTCATGCGGATCTCCGGATCACAGGATCGATGATGCCACGAGCCGGTTCGCGGTGGCGGCGGATCGTCTGGCCGGCAGCGCCGTGCTGTGTCGCCCCGTCACGTCTCCGCGACCGTGTCGGGGGCCAGGCATCCGCCGGAACACCGCGCGATCCCGGCCAGATCGCGCCGCGACTGCACCCGGGTCAGCCTGGCTTCGCGCAGCAGCTCGCACACGGCGTCGGCCTGGTCGTGTCCGTGCTCCAGCAGCAGCCAGCCGCCCGGCGTCAGATGGGCCGGCGCGGCCGTGCAGATGGCGCGCAAGTCGTCCAGCCCATCGGCGCCGGCGACCAGCGCCTCGCGTGGCTCGTGGGTCAGAGCGTCCAGATGCGGGTCGCCCTCGGCGATGTAGGGGGGATTGCTGACGATCAAATCGAACCGCTCGCCCCGAACGGGTGCCAGCCAGTGGCCCAGGCGCAAGGTGATCGACAGGCCCAGCCGATCGGCGTTGGCGCGGGCCACGGTGGCGGCGTCGGCGCTGGCATCGACGGCCCACACATCGGCACGCGGCCGGGCGGCGGCGATCGCCAGCGCGACGGCGCCGCTGCCGGTGCCCAGGTCCAGCACGCGTGTCGGCCGGTCTGCGGGCGCCAGCTCGAGCGCCCAGTCGACCAGCGTCTCGGTGTCCGCGCGCGGATCGAGCACGCGGGCATCCACGTGCAGCACGATGCCATGGAAAGCCTTGCTGCCCGTCAGGTAGGCCACGGGCTCGCCGGCCAAGCGGCGCGCGCACAGGGCGTCAAAGCGCGTCGCTGCGCCGGGCGGCAGCGCGTCACCGTCGTGCGCGATCAGCCAGGCGCGCTCGTGTGTGATGCGGCCCAGCGCGTGCAGCAGCAGCATCTGCGTGTCGATGCGGGGCACGCCCCGGTTCCGTGCACTCTCCATGGCCTGGGCGATGGAGTGGTGTTGGCTGGCCGTCACCGTGGGTGCCACCGCTCGAAGCCGGTCGCAAGCGACAAGCGCGCGATTCGGCCGTTCACGCCTGCTCTTCCAGCTCGGCCATCAGCTCGGCCTCGCGCGCGGCCCGCAGTGCGTCGATGACGTCCTGCAGGTCACCTTCCATCACCTGCGCCAGCTTGTAGAGGGTGAGGTTGATGCGGTGGTCGGTCAGCCGCCCCTGCGGGAAGTTGTAGGTGCGGATGCGGTCGCTGCGGTCGCCGCTGCCGATCAGGCCCTTGCGCGTGGCCGCTTCCTTGGCCGTGCGCTCGCTGCGCTCCTTCTCCTGCAACCTGGCCTGCAGCACGCGCAGCGCCTGCGCCTTGTTGGCGTGCTGGCTGCGCCCGTCCTGGCACTCGGCCACCAGGCCGGTGGGCAGATGCACCACGCGCACGGCGGAATCGGTCTTGTTGATGTGCTGGCCGCCCGCGCCGCTGGCGCGAAAGGTGTCGATGCGCAAGTCCGCCGGGTTCAGCTTGATCGCCTCGGCCTCGTCCGGCTCGGGCATCACCGCCACCGTGGCGGCGCTGGTGTGGATGCGCCCCTGCGTCTCGGTCACGGGCACGCGCTGCACGCGGTGGCCGCCGGACTCGAAGCGCAGCGTGCCGTAAACGTCATCGCCGACGACGCGCAGCACCAGCTCCTTGTAGCCGCCCAGCTCGGCGGGTGACTCGCTCATCACCTCCACGCGCCAGCCGCGTTGCTGCGCGTAGCGCGTGTACATGCGCGCCAGATCGCCCGCGAACAGGGCCGATTCGTCGCCACCGGTGCCGGCGCGGATCTCCAGATAGGCGTTGCGCGCGTCGTCCGGATCCGTTGGCAGCAGCAGGCGCTGCAATTCGGCGTCCAACCCTTGCAGTTCGGCCTCGGCGGCCGTGATCTCGTCGCGCGCCAGATCGGTCATGTCCGGATCGTCCAGCATGCCCTGGGCATTGGCGAGGTCGCGCTCACGCTGCTGGTGGCGCGCCCAGCGGCTCACGATCGCCGAAACCTCGGTGTGTTCACGCGACAGGCGCATGAACTGCGCCATGTCGGCCATGATGTCGGGTTGCGCCAGCAGAAAATCGAGCTCGGCCTGGCGTTCGACATGGCGAGCGAGTTGATGACGAATTGCAGGAGTGATCGGCACGGCGGTTTCAGTGTTCTGGCTGGTGCAGGCAGCGGTTCAGCGTGGCCGCTGACAGCGCCTGCGAGGCACGCGGGATGCGCGAAACGACAAGGTGCGGGTCCTCGGTGTCAGAGGTCGATGGATCGGGCGGCGACTGGGCGCGGTGTGACTCCAGTGACAGCACGCGCGAAAGCGGGGTTGACCGGCATGCCGGTTCGGTGCTTCGCGTGCGCCTTTGGACAGCGGCATGTTACCAATGGGAGTGGCCCGTGCTGCCTGCCTGCCGGATCGACGTCAGGCCCGGTCGTCCGTCCAGTCGGCCAGGGCACTTTTCGCGGACCAAGCCACGCTCCGCCTGGCGCGTGCGGGACACTTCTTTTGAAGTTTTTGGGGGCGGGTAAGCCCTGATTTGCACGTATAATCAACCGGTTTCTTGCGGAAGGTTGCGAGGCCGTGATCGCCGGGCGGTTGGCATGATCAAAGTCACACCCCAAGCGGCGCGGTCCATGCACCGACAATCCCCAGGCTGGCAGGACACTGCAAGCGACGAAGTGGAGTGTTCGCCGCTCACGGCCGAGCAGGCGCGCCAGTGGCGCGCCACCAACCCTCAGCTGACCGTCGCTCGCGTGCTGTGGATGCAGTTCGCCACGGCGGCCACGGTGGTGGTGCTTGGCTGGGTGTTGATCGGCGAGGCGGCGGTTGTGTGGTCGGCGGCCTATGGCGCGCTGACCGGGTTGCTGCCGGCTCTGCTGGCTGCAAGAGGCACGGCCCGTTGGGCAGCGCCCGGTTTTCCGCCGGGGGCCGCGCTGGTGGGCCTGTTGCTGTGGGAGGTGGTCAAGCTCGTCTTGACCGTGGGGATGCTGATGGCGGCCCCGAGAATTCTTGGAGCGCCGAGCTGGCCGGCCTTGCTGGTCGGGTTGGGGCTCACGCTGAACGTGTACTGGGTCGGCTTGCTGCTGGCCCGCTCGGTGAAGTCAAGGCAAGGACAGGCGCAGGAAATTACCAAAAATGGCTGCTGAAAACGCGCTCACACCCGGCGAATACGTCGTCCACCACTTGCATTTCTGGCAGAACAAGCCGTTCACCGGCGTGTTCGACATGACGGTGGTCAACATCGACACGGTCATTTTTTCAGTGCTGCTGGCAGCGCTGACCTTCTGGATTCTGTGGAGCGCAGCGCGCAAGGCCACGCCGGGTGCGCCGGGGCGCTTTCAGGCGGCGGTGGAGATGCTGGTCGAGTTCGTCGACAACGAGACCAAGGGTGTGATCAAGCAGGAGGCGAGCCGCAAGGCGGTGGCGCCGCTGGGCCTGGCGATCTTCATCTGGATCACCCTGATGAACACCATGGACCTGTTGCCGGTCGACCTGGTCCCAACGATCTGGGCTTGGCTGGTGGGTTTGTTCGGCGGCGATCCGGCGCATGCCTACATGCGCGTGCTGCCGACAGCCGACGTGTCCGGCAGCATGGGCCTTTCGGTGGCCGTGCTGCTGATCTGCATCTACTACAACATCAAGATCAAGGGCGCAGGAGGGTGGGCGCACGAACTCGTCACCGCTCCCTTCGGCACCAGTCGCAACCCGCTGCTGGCGGTGATTCTGGGCATCGTCAATTTTGCGATGCAGATTATCGAGTTCGCGTCCAAGACACTCTCGCATGGTCTGCGGTTGTTCGGCAACATGTACGCCGGCGAGCTCATTTTCATGCTGATCGCGATGATGGGCGGCGCGTTCACGCTGTCGGGGCTCGGCATCGGATTGGCCATTGGCCACATCGTCGCGGGACTGGCTTGGGCCATCTTCCACATCCTGATCATCATCTTGCAGGCGTTCATTTTCATGATGCTGGCTCTGGTCTACATCGGCCAGGCCCATGATTCCCATTGAAGCCCGCATGGCGAACCGCTCCGTTTTTTCTTTTCATCCATCAACCACGTCCCCTTAGGAGTCATCATGGAAGTCATCAGCTTTGTCGCCCTGGCCGCTGGCCTGATCATCGGGCTGGGCGCCGTCGGTGCCTGTATCGGCATCGGCATCATGGGCAGCAAGTTTCTCGAATCGGCCGCGCGTCAGCCCGAGCTGATGGGCGAGTTGCAGACCCGCATGTTCCTGCTGGTCGGCCTGATCGATGCCGCCTTCATCATCGGCACCGGTGTGGCGCTGTGGTTCGCCACGGCCAACCCGTTCCTCGGTCAGATCGCCTCGCTGGCCAAGTAATCCGGTCGGACGTGGTTCGAGGCGGCGCGACCCCGGTCGGGGTTGCCCGCCTGGCGAGAGCGTTTCATCGGCCCCGGGCCGTTGCAATCGAAGGATCAACCGTGAGCATCACCGCTACCCTAATCATCCAGATCATCGTGTTCCTCCTCCTGGTGTGGTTCACGATGAAGTTGGTGTGGCCGCCGATTGCCAAGGCGCTCGATGAGCGCACGCAGAAAGTGGCCGAAGGCCTGGCCGCCGCCGACAAGGCCAAGAGCGAGTTGGCTGCCGCCAACAAGCGCGTCGAGCAGGAACTGGCCGCCACGCGCAACGAGAACGCACAGCGCCTGGCCGATTCCGAGCGGCGCGCGCAGCAGATCATCGAGGAAGCCAAGGTCAGGGCCAACGAGGAAGGCGCACGCATCATTGCCGCGGCGCGAGCCGAGGCGGAGCAGCAAGCCGTTCAGGCTCGCGAGGCCCTGCGCGACGAGGTAGCCAAACTGGCTGTGCGGGGCGCTGAACAGATCCTGCGCAAGGAAGTCAATCCAGCCGTTCATGCCGACCTGCTTGGACGCCTGAAGGCCGAACTCTGACGCGAAGGACATCGAGATGGCCGAACTTGCCACGATCGCCAGGCCGTATGCCGAGGCCCTGTTCGAAGTCAGCCGCGAGGACATCCAGGGCACGCAGCGCTGGCTCGACGGTCTGGCGCTCGCGGCCGAGTCACCGCAGCTGCTCAAGTTCGCGGCCAACCCGAAGGTGGATGCCGTGCAGATTTACCAGGTGATCACCAGCGTGCTCAAGGAGCCGCTGCCCACGCATGGTGCGAACTTCGTGCGCACCGTGATCGACAACGGTCGTCTGGCTGCCCTGCCCGAGGTGGCCCGCCAGTACCGCGAACTGGGCAACGCCGCGCGCGGCCGCTCGGATGCGGTGATCCACAGCGCGTTTCCCATCGGCGATACCGATCTGGCTGCGCTCAAGACCCTGCTTGAAAAGCGCTTCGGCCGCGCGCTGGAAACCAGCGTGCAGCTGGACCCCGAGTTGATCGGTGGCGTGCGCGTGGTGGTCGGTGACGAGGTGCTCGACACCTCCGTGCGGGCCCGTTTGCAACAAATGAAATCGGCCCTGACGGTCTGACGCTTCGACGCGACCAGGCGAGAGCCCTCGACAACCTTCAGAACCCAAAAGGAAAGAGTCATGCAACTCAATCCCACCGAAATTTCCGAACTGATCAAGAGCCGCATCGAAGGCCTTGGCATTGGCGCCGACGTGCGAAACCAGGGCACCGTCATGTCGGTGACCGACGGGATCGTGCGCATTCACGGCCTTTCCGACGCGATGCAGGGCGAAATGCTGGAGTTTCCACCCACGCCCGATGGACAACCCACCTTCGGTCTGGCGCTGAACCTCGAGCGCGACTCGGTCGGCGCCGTGATCCTGGGCGAGTATGAGCACATCTCCGAAGGCGATACGGTCAAGTGCACGAGCCGCATCCTGGAAGTGCCGATCGGCCCCGAGCTGATCGGCCGCGTGGTCAACGCGCTGGGACAGCCGATCGATGGCAAGGGCCCGATCGACGCGAAGCTGACCGACGTGATCGAGAAGGTGGCGCCGGGCGTGATCGCGCGCCAGTCGGTCAGCCAGCCGGTGCAGACCGGCATGAAGTCGCTGGACTCGATGGTGCCCGTGGGCCGTGGACAGCGCGAGCTGATCATCGGCGACCGCCAGACCGGCAAGACCGCCGTGGCGATCGACACCATCATCAACCAGAAAGGTCAGAACATGACCTGCGTCTACGTCGCCATCGGACAGAAGGCGTCGTCGATCAAGAACGTGGTGCGCGCGCTGGAGCAGGCCGGCGCCATGGCCTACACCATCGTGGTGGCAGCTTCGGCGTCGGAATCGGCTGCCATGCAGTATGTGGCCGCTTACTCGGGCTGCACCATGGGCGAGTACTTCCGCGATCGCGGCGAGGACGCACTGATCATTTACGACGACCTGTCCAAGCAGGCCGTCGCCTATCGTCAGGTTTCGCTGCTGCTGCGCCGCCCGCCGGGCCGCGAAGCGTACCCGGGCGACGTGTTCTATCTGCACAGCCGCCTGCTCGAGCGTGCCGCGCGCGTCAATGCCGACTACGTGGAGGCCTTCACCAAGGGCGAGGTCAAGGGCAAGACCGGCTCGCTGACCGCG
>CAZGOL010000015.1:21695-28486 GCA_964527755.1 uncultured Ottowia sp. | reverse complement strand
GGCAGGCCCCAGGCGTTGACGTGGAACATCGGCACCACCGGCATCATCGAATCGCGCGCCGACATGCTCATGGCGTCGGGCAGCGAACCGCCGTAGGCGTGCAGTACCGTCGATCGATGGCTGTACAGCGCGCCCTTGGGGTTGCCCGTGGTGCCGCTGGTGTAGCACAGCCCGGCAGCGGTGTTCTCGTCGAACTGGGGCCAGGTGTAGACCGGCTGCTGCGCGGCAATCCAGGCTTCGTAGCTGATCAGGCCCGGAACCCCCGAATCGGCCGGCAGCTTGTCGGCGTCACAGAGCAGCACCCAGGTCTTGACCGTGGGGCACTTGGCGTGCACGGCCTGCACCAGCGGCAGAAATGTCATGTCAAAGCACAGCGCGCGGTCTTCGGCGTGGTTGATGATCCACACCATCTGTTCGGGGTGCAGGCGCGGGTTGAGCGTGTGCATGACCCGACCCGAACCTGCGACGCCGAAATACAGCTCCATGTGACGGTAACCGTTCCACGCCAGCGAGGCCACCCGCTCGCCCGCCGGCACGCCGGACGCATCCAGCGCGTTGGCCAGTCGCTTGGCGCGCCCGGCCAAATCGCGATAGGTGTAGCGGTGGATGTCGCCCTCCACCCGGCGCGAGACGATCTCGCCGTCACCGTGGTGGCGCTCGGCGAAATCCATCAGCATCGAGATCAGCAGGGGTTGTTGTTGCATCATGCCCAGCATCGGTACTCCTCAAGAACGACGAAAACGGATGACTGATCGTAACGCGCGCCCGTTTGCGTCGCCGCCGCGGACGTGACGTCTGGAGACTCGGGTTTACCCGTATTCACGCAGGATTCCCCGCTCGCGTCGACAATGGCGCATGCTCGCTCCGGTTGCCTTCAATGCCGGCCCACCCTTCGTTGGGCAGCCGGGTTTTGCCGCCCTCGGCGCGGGGTTCTTCACCGAACTCCAGCCGTCGCCGTTCCCCGCCCCCTACTGGGTGGCGCGCAGTACCGGCCTGGCACGCGAACTGGGCATCGATCCCGCTTGGCTGGGTTCGTCCGACGCGTTGCAGGTCTTCAGCGGCAACACGTTGCTGCCCGGCACCCGGCCGCTGGCCAGCGTCTACAGCGGTCACCAGTTCGGCACGTGGGCCGGACAGCTGGGCGACGGCCGCGCGCTGCTGCTGGGCGAGACGCAGGACGGCCACGAAATCCAGCTCAAGGGCAGCGGCCGCACACCCTACTCGCGCGGGGCAGACGGGCGGGCGGTGCTGCGATCTTCGATCCGCGAGTTCCTCGTGAGCGAGGCAATGGACGGTTTGGGCATCCCGACCACGCGCGCGCTGTGCGTGACGGGATCCGACCTGCCGGTGCGCCGGGAGGTGATGGAGACGGCCGCCATCGTCACGCGGGTGGCGCCCAGCTTCATCCGCTTCGGGCACTTCGAGCACTTTTGCTACGGCGGCCGGCACGACGAGCTCAGGCAACTGGCCGATTTCGTGATCGCCCGCCACTACCCCGCCTGCCAGGACGCCGAGCACCCGTATGCGGCGCTGCTGGCAGCCGTGACCGAACGCACGGCGCGCCTGATCGCGCAGTGGCAGGCGGTGGGTTTCATGCACGGGGTGATGAACACCGACAACATGAGCATCCTGGGGCTGACGCTGGACTACGGGCCGTTCCAGTTCATGGACGCCTTCGATCCGGGCCACGTCTGCAACCATTCCGACCGCCTGGGCCGCTACGCCTACGACCGGCAGCCCATCATCGCGCACTGGAACCTGTGCGCGCTGGGGCAGGCGCTGATGCCGTTGATCGTCGATCGCGAGCAGGCCGTGGCGGCGCTGGACCCCTTTGCCGATCTGTATTCCGAAGCGCTGGCCACCCGGATGGCGGCCAAGCTGGGCTTTGCGCAGGCGACGCCTGCCGTCGGCGATCTGCTCGATGCACTGTTGGCCTTGATGGCCCGCGAAGGCACCGACTACACCATCTTCTGGCGGTGCCTGGCACGCCATCTGGCCGGGGATGCGCGCGATCCGGTGCGCGACCTGTTTCTGGACCGTGGTGCATTCGACGCCTGGATGCTACAATTACAGGAGCTAATTCGGCGTGGCCAGCAAGCGCAAAACGCCGATTTGATGCTCAAATCCAATCCGTCCATCGTGCTGCGCAACCACCTGGCCGAGCAGGCCATCGAGCAGGCCCGACACAAGAACTTCACGCTGCTGGCGGAACTGCTGGCCGTGCTCGAGCATCCATACGAAGACCATCCGGCCCATCCTGAGTGGACCGGCTTTCCGCCCGACTGGGCGTCTCGAATCGAAATCAGCTGCTCCTCATGACCCACCCCGTGCAAAAGACCGACGACGAGTGGCGTGCCGTGCTCGCCGCCCGGAAGGCTGAGCCCGGCGCCTTTGAAGTGACGCGTCACGCCGCAACCGAAAGACCTTTTTCCGGCAAGTACGAGCGACACTGGGCCGACGGCAGCTACCACTGCATCTGCTGCGGCGCCAGGTTGTTCGAATCCGGCACCAAGTTCGACGCTGGCTGCGGCTGGCCCAGCTTTTCTCAGGCCATCGCGGGCGCCGTCGAGGAGCGGCGTGATTTGAGCCACGGCATGGTGCGCGTCGAGACCCTGTGCGCCCACTGCGGCGCGCACCTGGGGCACGTGTTCGAGGACGGTCCGCAGCCCACGGGCCTGCGCTACTGCATGAACTCGGCGTCGCTCGACTTCGAACCCCGATAATCTCGCCTGTGATGAGACTGCTGCTCGATTTCCTGCCCATCGCGCTGTTCTTCGGCGCCTACAAGCTGTGGGGCATCTATGCCGGCACGGCGGTGCTGATGGCGGCCACTGCGGTGCAGATGGCCGTCGTCTACGTGCTCGACAAAAAGCTCAGCACCATGCACAAGGCCACGCTGGCGCTGATCCTGATCTTTGGCGCCCTCACGCTGGTGCTGCAGGACGAGCGCTTCATCAAATGGAAGCCGACGGTGCTGTATGCCGCGATGGCAATCGCGCTGGCACTGGCGCTGTGGGTTTGGCGCAAGAATTTCCTCAAGGCCATGCTGGGCAGCCAACTCGCGCTGCCCGACTTTGCGTGGCAACGGCTTTCGGTGGCCTGGATCGTCTATTGCCTGTTCATGGCCGCGCTCAATGGCTATGTCGCGGCTTTCTTCTCGACCGACGCCTGGGCCAACTTCAAGCTGTGGGGCTATGTGTTTCCGCTGCTGTTCATCATCGGACAAGGTTTTTACGTCGCACGGCACATACTCGATTTGCCTGAAGCGCCCAATGCGCCCGGCGCCACCCCCGGAGCGCCCGAATGACCGCCGGATTGGCCGACGAGATGGCCGAGCGCCTGCGCGAACGACTGAGCCCGTCCACGCTCCAGGTGCTCGATGAAAGCTGGCAGCACGAAGGCCATGCCGGCGCCAATGGCACCGGTTTCGGCACCCATTTCCGGGTGCGGATCGAAGCCACGGCGTTCGCTGGCCTGCCGCGCGTGGCGCGTCACCGCCTTGTGTATGATGCGCTCGCCGATTTCATCGACCAGCGCGGAGTGCATGCCCTGGCCATCGAAACCGGCTGATGACGGTTCGCCCGCGACTTCGTTTTTCCTCTCCCGTCCCCCTTTCGGGACTCTCCACCCCATCTCATCATGAATAAACAGATCCTGGCCGCATCGTTGGCGGCCCTGCTGACGGGCACCTTGGCCCTGCCCGCCCTGGCCCAGAACGTGGCCATCGTCAACGGCAAGCCGGTGCCCAAGGCACGCATGGACGCGCTCGAGGCACAGATCAAGATCCAGGCCGCACGGACCGGCCAGCCGGTGCCGCCCGAGGTGGACAAGCAGTTGCGCGAGGAAGTGATCGCGCGCGAAGTCTTCATGCAGGAAGCCGAGCGCCGCGGGCTGGAAGGCTCGCCCGACTTTCGTTCCAAGATGGAACTCGCCCGCCAGAGCGTGCTGATCGGCGAGCTGTTCGCGCAATACCAGAAAGAGCATCCGGTGACCGACGCCGAAGCCAAGGTCGAATACGACCGGCTGGTGGGCGCACAGGCGCCGGCAGCGGGCGCCAAGGAATACAAGGCGCGTCACATCCTGGTCGAGAAGGAAGCCGACGCCCAGGCCATCATTGCCAAGCTCAAGAAGGGTGCCAAGTTCGAGGACCTGGCCAAGAAGGAATCCAAGGACGCCGGCTCGGGCGCGCAAGGTGGTGACCTGGGCTGGGCCGATCCAGCCAACTATGTGCCCGAATTCGCCGATGCCCTCAAGAAGCTGAACAAGGGCCAGACGACGGACAAGCCGGTCAAGACCCAGTTTGGCTATCACGTGATCCAACTGGAGGACACGCGTGACGCCAAACCCCCGGAGCCGCCGCCTTTCGACGCCGTCAAGGCACAGATCAAGCAGCAGATGGAACAGCAAAAACTGGCCAAGTTCCAGCAGGAGCTGCGGGCCAAGGCCAAGGTCGAATAAAACCCCGCACTCCGGTGCGCGAACCCGGCTTCCAGGCGAAGCCGGGTTTTTTGTGTCCCCGGTTCAACCGCGCAACGCCAGCCACGCCGTCAACGCCCCGATCAGCACCAGTTGGTGCACCATGTAATAGGCAAGGCTCCAGCGTCCGAGCCAGGCCAGTCGTCGCCCGAGCGCGCCCGCAGGGCGCGCGAGCATGGCGCGTGGCAATGCCTGCGCCGCCCCGATACCGAGCAGCAATACGCCCAGCCAGGGCAGCAGCGGCACGTAGTCCTCGGTTGCCGGCTTGTGCGTGACCACACCCAGGCCGTACAGCCAGCGGCTGTCCAGCGCAGCCGCCAGCGTGGGTGCGCCTGTGTCGCGCAGCCAGTCGCCCGCCAGCGGAGCGGCGGCGATCAACATCACCGCCAGCGCCCACGGGGCGGCGCCGTGCAACCAGCCCCGCACCACGGCGGCGCGCGCCAGCAGCAGCATGACCGCCAAACCGTGCAGCACGCCAAAGCTGATCCAGGTTCGTGGAAACATCCACCATGACCCCAGCGACACCAGCGCGGCGCAGGCAACGACCTGAGCCCAGCGCCGCCAGAAACGCGGCCAGTCTTGCCCACCTTCGACCGCCAGCACCTGCCCGATTCCGGCCGTGAACAGGAACAGGCTCAGGATCGCCGTGCGTTGCCAGGTCCAGATCGCCTGGCCGTGAAAATCCTGCTGGATGAGTCCGAAGTGGTTCAGATCGAAGCTGAAGTGATAAATCGTCATCCACACCATCGCCAGGCCGCGCAGCGCGTCGACTCGCTCGAAGCGGCTCGGTGCATGTGACATGGGGCGTTGGGCAGGCCGCGTCCAGGGTCAGAGTTTCTCGGTCTGGCCGCTCGTGGGTTGCCACTTCATCAGGCGCCGCTCGGCCACGCCCACCAGGGCGTCAAGCACCAGCGCAAAGGCAGTCAGCAGCACGATCCCGGCCACCACCGTGTCCACGTCGAACGTCCCTTCGGCCTGCAAGATCAGGTAGCCCACGCCGCTGGCCGAGCCCAGGTATTCACCCACCACCGCACCGACGAAAGCCAGGCCGACCGAACTGTGCAGGCTCGAAAATACCCAACTCATGGCGCTGGGCACGTACACGTGGCGCATCAGGTCGCGCGCGTTCGCGCCCAGCATGCGCGCGTTGGCCAGCACCACCGGACTCACCTCGCGCACGCCCTGGTAGACGTTGAAGAACACGATGAAGAACACCAAGGTGACGGCCAGCGCCACCTTCGACCAGATGCCCAAGCCGAACCACATGCCGAAGATGGGCGCCAGGATCACGCGCGGCATCGCGTTGGCCGCCTTCAGGTAGGGATCGAGTACGGCCGAGGCGAACGGGGTGAGCGCCAGCCACAGGCCGACCGCCATGCCGCTCAGCGTGCCGATGGCGAAGGCCAACAGCGTCTCGACCAGCGTCACGCCCATGTGCCCATAGATGTCGCCGTCGCGCACGAACCAGCGCCACAGGCGCAGCGCCACCTGCTGCGGCCGGCCGAAGAAGAAAGCGATGGTGTCCGAGCCGTTGGCGGCGAAATACCAGCCACCGACGATCACCACCAGCAGGCCGACCTGCCAGCCACGCAGTCGCAAGGGATTCACGCCGCCCTCCGCTTCTGCTGGTCGTAGCCCTTGAGCACCTCGTCGCGCAGCACCGCCCAGATCTGGGCGTGCAGATCCACGAAGCGCGGCTGGCTGCGGATTTCCGCGACGTTGCGCGGGCGCGGCAGGTCGATCACGAACTCGCCGATCGGGCGCGTGGCCGGGCCGGCGGACAACACCACCACCCGATCGGACATGGCGATCGCCTCGTCCAGGTCGTGCGTGATGAACAGCACCGCACGGCCCTGCCCTGGCGCTCCGTTTCGACCCGGGGCGGGTTCGGCCCACAACTCGAGCAGCTCGTTTTCCATGAGTTGGCGTGTCTGCACGTCGAGTGCCGAAAACGGCTCGTCCATCAGGAAAATTTCGGGCTCGAGGATCCACGTTTGCGCCATCGCCACGCGCTTGCGCATGCCTCCCGACAACTGGTGCGGATAGCGGTCTTCGAAACCCGCCAGACCCACGCGCGTCAACCAGGCACGCGCGGCCGCCTCGGCCTGTGCCAGCGGCATGCCGGTGAACACGGGCCCCGCCATCACGTTGCCCAGGGCGGTCTTCCACGGCATCAGCGACTCGGTCTGGAACATGTAGCCGGCCCGGCGGTTCAAGCCCGTCAGCGGCTCGCCGAACACCGTGATCCGGCCGCTCGACGGTGCCAGCAGGCCGGCACCCACGTTCAACAGCGTGCTCTTGCCACAACCCGTGGG
>CAZGOL010000015.1:2505-21595 GCA_964527755.1 uncultured Ottowia sp. | reverse complement strand
CGGGATCGACGTTCACGATGGCGTCGATCTGCCCGGCCTTGAGCGCCGAGATGGCGCCGCTGGACGCGCCCACCCCGATGAACGAGACGTCGGTCGGTTTCAGCCCCGCCTTGGCCAGCACGAAACTGGCCATGATGGAGGTGGACGAGCCCGGCGCGGTGACCCCGATCTTCTTGCCCTTCAGGTCGGCGATGCTCTTGTAGCCGGGCATGGTCTTGTTGGAGATCCCCAGCACGATCTGCGGCACGCGTCCCTGCAGCACGAAAGCCTGGATGAACTGGTTCTTCGCCTGCATGTTGATGGTGTGCTCGTAGGCGCCCGACACCACGTCGGCGCTGCCCCCCACCAGCGCCTGCAGCGCCTTGGCACCGCCGGCGAAATCCGGAATCTCGACCTGCAGCCCTTCTTCCTTGAAATACCCCAGTTGTTCGGTGATCGTGAGCGGCAGGTAATAAAGCGCCGGCTTGCCGCCGACCGCGATCGTCAGCTTGCTCTTTTCCGGCTTGCCGGCCTGCGCCCAGATGCGTGGAAACGCGAGGGCCGCTGGGGCCACGGCCAGAGATTTCAGAACGGTGCGACGCATGCGTTGGCTCCTCATGGGGTGTTTGGTGAATGGACAAAATCTAACAGATCGAGTCCGACGTTGGCATGCGGGATTGCCTGCGCCGGGCGTATCGGTGCGCTCAGACCCGCCAGACCCAGGGCCGCCGGGCGCGATCGCTATCCTGCCAGGCCCGGATTTGCGGCAACATTTTCACCGTCAACCCAACCTCATCCAGCCCTTGGAGCAGCGCGTTGCGGCGGCGCTCGTCGAGTTCGAAATGCCAATCGAGACGCTGCGGCCAGACCAGCGTGCGGGCGCGCAGATCGACCCGCAGGGAGACGGCGACACCCCGTTCGAATTCCCGCGTGAGCGCCGCCAGCAGCGCCTGGGCCCGCTCGGGTGGCAACTGGATCGGGAGCACGCCGTTTTGCACGCAGTTGTCGCGGAAGATGTCACCAAACGATGGGGCCACGACGCAGCGCACCCCCAGCCCCTGCAGCGCCCAGACCGCGTGCTCGCGCGATGAGCCGCAGCCGAAGTTGACGTCGGCCACCAGGATCGGAGCAGCACGCCAGGGTGTCCGGTTGTAGACGAAATCCGCGTTCTCGGCTCCGCTTTCCAGGTAGCGCAACGGCTCGAACGCCCAGGGCCCCAGTTCGGCGCGGGGCAGCTGGGACAGCCGCTCGATGCGGATGATCAAGTCGGTATCGACGTTGGGCAGCGGCAGCGGCGCGGCGACGCCCTCCAGGACCGTGAAGGGTGTCATGCCGGTGCCTCCATGGCGTCCAAATGGTCGACGATGCAGCCCGCGAGAGCGCACTCGACCGCCACCGCTGGGCTCGCCAGGTGGGTGCGCGCCAGCGGACCCTGGCGTCCAACGAAATTGCGGTTGGAGGTGGACACGCAGCGCTGGCGAGGCGCCACCAACTCGCCGTTGGCTCCCACGCACAGCGAGCAACCGGGCTGGCGCCATTCGAAACCGGCCGCGAGAAAGAGCCGATCCAGGCCTTCCTGCTCAGCCTGCCGACGCGTCAGTTCCGACCCCGGCACCACCCAGGCCGTCACATTCTGGGCCACGCGCCGCCCACGCAAACGCGCGGCGGCGGCGCGCAGGTCTTCGAGCCGGCTGTTGGTGCACGATCCGATGAACACCCGATCGATCGGCGTGCCCGCCAGCGCTTGCCCGGCCCCAAGCCCCATGTACTTCAGCGCCCGAACCATGGCCTGACGCTCGGCCTGATCCCCTGCCGCGGCCGGATCCGGCACCCGGCCATCCAGCGACATGGTCTGTTCGGGGCTGGTGCCCCAGGTGATTTGCGGTGCGACGGTGCCGGCGTCGAAGACCTCCTCGCGATCGAAACGCGCACCGTCGTCGCTGCGCAGGCCCTGCCAGTGTTGCAGCGCCTGCGTCCACGCTTGGCCGCGTGGCGCATGGCGGCGGCCTTCGAGCCAGGCGTAGGTGGTGGCGTCGGGCGCGATCAGGCCATGGCGCGCGCCCATTTCGATGCTCAGGTTGCACAGCGTCATGCGTCCGGCCATGCCGAGGCGCTCGATCACCGGACCCGCGTACTCCACCGCATGCCCGGTCGCCCCGGCCGCGCCGATGCGGCCGATCATCGCCAAGGCCAGGTCCTTGGCTTCGACCCCCGGCTGCAACGTGCCGGTGAATCGCATCCGCATGCGGCGCGGGCGCTTTTGCACGATGGTCTGCGTGGCCAGCACGTGCACGATCTCGCTGGCGCCGATCCCCCACGCCAGTGCGCCCAGCGCACCGTGGGTCGTGGTGTGGCTGTCGCCGCAGAGCACCAGCAGGCCCGGCAGCGTCAGGCCCAGTTCGGGACCGATCACGTGCACGATGCCCTGACCAGGCTCGCCCAAGTCGAACAACCGGATACCGAACTCGCGGCTGCCGGCGCGCAACGCGTCCAGCAGTTCGGCGGCCCACGGCTGTTCGCGCCCGGTGCGACCCGGCAGCGACGACACCACGTGATCGGGCGTGGCGAAAGTCAGCTCGGGGCTTGGCACGCCCAGGCCGCGCCGGCGCAGCTCGGCGTAGGCTGGCCCGCCACCCAGGTCGTGCACCAGGTGCCGGTCGACGTGCAGCAGCGCCGTGGTGTCGTCCAGTTCGGCGACGACATGGCTGTCCCAAAGCTTGTCGAACAGCGTCGATGGCATGGCTTGCTCTTCGCCTCCCCCTTATTGCATCAACGGCGACGATAACGGGTTTGCCGCAAGACGGCTGGGCGGCGCGGAGCTGACCCTTGGACGGCTGCGGGCGTGGCCTCGGCGCCGCGGGGCGCCGGCGGGGCGTTGATGCAGAATGGGGCGCATCGGCCTGCGGCGCGCGCCGCCGGTGGCCATGCCGGAGAGATCCCACCTCATGACACTCAGAATCCTGCTTCCCCTCGACGGCACCGAACTGTCGCTGCACCAGGTGCGCTTTGCGATTCGCCTGTGCGAAAGCGGCCTGCAGGCCGAGTTCGTGGCGGCAAACGTGCAGGAACCCGCCAGCTTCTACGAGGTGATCACCGCTCGCGATCCGAGCCGGCTCGATCAGATCGTGCAGGCTGCGGCTCAGGACCTGGTCGCGCCAGCCGTCCAGTTGCTGGTCGCCGCCGACCTGCCGCACGAGGTCACGATGGTGCAGGAGGACGATCCGGTGCAGGGCATGCTCGAGTTGATCGAATCCGAAGGCTGCGACCTGGTCATCATCGGCGCGCACGCCTCGTCGCTGCTGGAAGGTCGCGGAGCGCAGTCTTCGGCGTTGCGCCTGGCCCGGGTGTCGCCGGTGCCCGTGCTGTCGGTGAAGGCGCCGCCTCCGCCCGATCACGACCGCGACGACGACGCCTGAAGCGTCAGGCCGGCTCGCCCTCGCGCCGCGCGTTCGGCTCGATGTCCGGCAGCAGCACCGTCAGCAGGCCCAGCAGCGGCAGCCACGCGCACACGTGGTAGACGAACTCGATTCCGCGAACGTCGGCCAGTGCCCCCAGCACCGCCGCACCGATTCCGCCCATGCCGAACGCAAAGCCGAAAAACAGGCCCGAAACCGCACCGATCTTGCCCGGCATCAGTTCCTGCGCAAACACCAGAATGGCGGAAAAGGCCGAGGCGATGATCAGCCCGATCACGAAGCTGAGGATGCCGGTCCACATGAGATCGACATGGGGCAACGCCAGCGTGAATGGCGCGACGCCCAGGATCGACCACCAGATCACGCGCTTGCGCCCGATGCGGTCGCCGATGGGCCCGCCCAGCAGCGTGCCCGCCGCCACCGCGAACAGGAATACGAACAGATAGACCTGTGCCGACTGCACCGACAGGTGGAAGCGGTCCATCAGGTAAAAGGTGTAGTAGCTGGTCAGGCTGGTCAGATAGAAGTATTTGGAAAAAATCAGCACCAGCAGCACCCCGATCGCCATGACCACCGTGCGATGCGGCACCGGGTTGGCTGTCGTGCCGGTTTTCGGGCGGCGGCGCGCGCTGTTGCCCAGATGGCTTCGCTGGTACCAATCACCGATGCGCCACAGCACCGCGATGGCCAGCAACGCCGCCAGCGCGAACCAGGCAATGGCGCGCTGGCCGTGCGGCATCACGATGAGCGCCGCCAGCAGAGGCCCGACCGCGCTGCCGCCGTTGCCACCGACCTGGAAAATCGACTGCGCCAACCCGTGCTTGCCCCCCGAAGCCAGGCGCGCGATGCGCGAGGATTCGGGGTGGAAGATCGACGAACCAGTGCCCACGAGGGCTGCCGCCACCAGCACCACGCCAAAACTGGGCGCCACCGCCAGCAACAGCAGGCCGGCCAGGGTCGAGGCCATGCCCAGCGCCAGCGAATGCGGTTGCGGGTGACGGTCGGTGTACGACCCCACCAGCGGTTGCAACACCGAGGCCGTCATCTGGTAGGTCAGCGTGATCAGACCGATCTGCACAAAGCTCAGGCTGAACTCGGCCTTGAACAACGGGTAGATGGCCAGGATCAGCGACTGGATCATGTCATTGAGAAAGTGCGAGAAGCTGATCGCACCCAGCACGCGGTAGCGTGTGGCGTCGGCCGACGGCGTCGCGGCGGGCTGCGTGGCGAGATTGGGATTCATCGTGGAACCGAATGGTGCGGTGTCGGGTGTCGGCGCGGCGGGGTCGGCCTGACAGCCGCCGCTGGCGCACGGATGGATGGTACGCGGTACACCCCGCACCGTCCGCGGCCCCGTGCAATAGCCCGGCAAGTCGCAGTCCGCCAGATCCGGCCTGCCCTGCGGCCCGTGCGCCGGCTCACGACAGTCTGGGTTTCGGCCAGCCAGGGTCCGGGTGACCCGGATGCGGGCGCCTGGACCTCAACCGATTCCCAGTGCCCTCAGCCCCGCCGCCGCGGCCGCGGCGATCACGATCACCACCAGGAACGGCGCGCGCAGCAGCAAGGCCAGCAGCGCGGCCAACAGGCCCGCGGCGCGGGCGTCGAGAGTGACGACGCCGCCGGCGTCGAAGGTCTGCACCGCCACCAGCGCCGCCAGCAGCGCCACGGGGAGATAGGTCATCATGCGATTCACGCGCGGTCCGTCCAGCCAGCGCTGGGGTATGAGGTAACCCGCGAACTTGGTGGCCCAGGCCAGCACACCGGCGACGAGAACGACGCTCCACAGGCTCACTGGACGAGTCTCCGCACTGCGCGCCGGGGGACTCGCGGCTGGGACGGGAGCGACGCGCTCATGCGCGCGGCTCCGCCGGCGGATCCTCGCCCCCGCCTTTGCGCACGCTCGAGCCGGCAAACATCCGGGGCCGGGCGCCCGCCAGCGCGGCCACCAGCGCGGCCAGCAAGATGGGGATGCCCGGCGGCACCAGCGGTGTGGCCAGCAGCGCCACCGCAATGGCGCCTGACGCGATGGCGCGCGTCGCGCGCGAATCCAGCCGTGGCCACAGGAGCGCGAGAAAAGCCCCCGAGGCGGCGGCGTCCAGCCCCCAGGCCTTGGGGTCGCCCAGCGCGTTGCCCAGCAGCGCGCCGGCCAGCGTCATGGCGTTCCAGAACAGGTACACCGACACCCCCGTGACCCAGAAGCCCACCCGCTGGCGTGCGGCATCGGCCTGGGCCAGGGCAACGGCGGTCGATTCATCGATCGTGAGCTGCGCCGCCAGCGCGCGCCGCCAGCCACGCGGCTCGAGCACGCGCGCCATGCGCAGGCCGTAGAAGCCGTTGCGCAACCCCAGCAGCGTGCTGGCCACGATCGCTGCCGCACCCAAGCCACCCGAGGCCAGCACGCCGATCAAGGCGAACTGCGAGCCTCCTGAAAAGAGCAGCGCCGACAGCAGCACGGTTTGCCAGACGCTCAGGCCTGCGGCCACCGCCAGCGCGCCAAAGCTCAGCCCGTACAGGCCGGTGGCAAAGCCCACCCAGGCTCCCTGGCGCGCGGCGGGGCGGGTGGCATCGGACAAGCCGAAGCGGGACGACATGGGCTCGTCAGCCCACCCAGCGCCGCGCGTTGTGCCAGATGCGCATCCAGGGACTGAAGGCGCTGGCGTCCTGGTCGGACCAGCTGAGCTGAACGTTGCGGAACACCCGCTCGGGATGGGGCATCAACGCCGTGAAGCGGCCGTCGGCGGTGGTCACCGCGGTCAGGCCCCCCGGGCTGCCGTTGGGGTTGAAGGGGTAGCGCTCGGTCGGCCGGCCGTGGTGATCGACGAAACGCATCGCCACGATCACCTGGTCCGCGTTGCCGCGGCGGCGAAAGTCGGCGTAGCCTTCGCCGTGCGCGACCGCGATCGGCAAGCGGGTGCCGGCCATCCCGGCAAAGAAGAGGCTCGGCGAGTCGAGCACCTCGACCATCGACAGACGCGCCTCGAAGCGCTCGCTGCGATTGGTCGTGAAGCGCGGCCAGCCGCTCGCGCCCGGGATGATCTCGGCCAGCTCGGCAAACATCTGGCAGCCATTGCAGGTGCCCAGGGCGAAAGTGTCTCCGCGTCCAAAGAACGCCTGGAACTGTTCGGCCAGCAACGGGTTGAAGGTGATCGAGCGCGCCCACCCCACACCGGCACCCAGGGTGTCGCCGTAGCTGAAGCCGCCGCAAGCCACCAGACCCTTGAAGTCGGCCAGTCGCACGCGGCCGGCCTGCAGGTCGGTCATGTGCACGTCGAAGGCGTCGAAGCCGGCTTCGGTGAAGGCGTAGGCCATCTCGACGTGCGAGTTCACCCCCTGCTCGCGCAGGATGGCGACCTTGGGTCGGGCCAGCCGCACCCCAGGCGCACGGCGCTCGATCGCCGGGGTCGGCAGCGTCGCGTGGGTGGGATCGAACGTCAGGTGCATGTGCAGCCCCGGGTCGTCGGGATCGCCTGCGGCCGCATGTTCGGCGTCGGCGCACTCGGGGTTGTCGCGATCGCGCGCGATCTTCCAGCTCACGCTGTCCCACACCTGCTGCAAATCGCGCAGCGATGCACTGAACACTTCCCGGGCGTCGCGCCACACGGTCAGCTTGCCCTTGCCCTGCGCCGAAGCAGAGGATTGCGGGCGGGTCTTGCCGATGACGTGGCTGTGAAGGTACAGCCCATGTGCCCGCAACACCTGCAGCACGGCGTCGCGCTCGCTCGTGCGGACCTGCACCACGACCCCGAGTTCCTCGGCGAACAGGGCTTTCAGCGTCAGTTGCTCGCGCCGTCCGCTCACCTGCTTGGCCCACTCCTTGCCTTCGCCCGACTCCATGCGGCTGTCGTGCACGCCGTCGCCCTCGCCCAGCAGCATGTCGACGTTGAGCGCCACCCCCACCTGGCCCGCAAAGGCCATTTCGGCCACGGCGGCCAGCAGGCCGCCGTCGCTGCGGTCGTGGTAGGCGAGGATCCTCCCTTCGGCACGCAACTGGTTGATGCCCGCCACCAACGCCTTCAATTCCTGCGGGTCCTCGAGGTCGGGAACCCCGTCCACGACCGGGCAGCCGCTTTGCCCTTGGGTTTGTGCCAGCACGCTGCCGGCCAGGCGATTGCGACCTTGTCCCAGGTCGATCAGGATCAGCGTGGTGTCGGCCAGCTCGCGGTCGAGTTGCGGTGTGAGCGTCGCGCGCACGTCCTGCACGCTGGCGAAGGCGCTCACGATCAGGCTCACGGGCGAAACCACCTTGCGCGCCGCTCCGCCCTCGTCCGCCCATTGCGTGCGCATGGACAGGCTGTCCTTGCCGACCGGGATGCTGACGCCCAGCGCCGGACACAGCTGCCTGCCGACGGCCTCGACGGTCGCGTACAGCGCGGCATCCTCGCCCGGCTCGCCGCAGGCGGCCATCCAGTTGGCCGACAGCTTGACGCGCGGCAGCTCGATTGGCGCCGCCAGCAGGTTGGTGATGGCCTCGGCCACGGCCATGCGCCCCGATGCTGGCGCGTCGAGCGCGGCCAGCGGCGTGCGTTCGCCCATGCTCATGGCCTCACCGGCGAAACCGGCGTAGTCGGCCAGCGTGACGGCGCAGTCGGCCACCGGGACCTGCCACGGGCCGACCATCTGGTCGCGGTGGGTCAGGCCGCCCACGGTGCGGTCGCCGATGGTGACGAGAAAGCGCTTGCTGGCCACCGTGGGATGGCTGAGCACCGCGATCACAGCGTCCCGCAGTTCCAGCCCATCCAGCCCCAGCGGGACGAATCGCCGCTGGACGGTACTGACGTCGCGCTGCATTTTGGGTGGCTTGCCCAGCAACAGGTCCATCGGCATGTGCACCGGCGCCCCCGCGGCCGGCGACGGCCCGGCGCGACCGGGATCGCCGTCGAGCACCAGCAGGTCTCGCGCCTCGGTCGCGCGCCCCACGATCGCGAAGGGGCAACGCTCGCGAGCGCACATGGCCTCGAAGAGCGACATCGATTCTGGCGCGAGAGCCAGCACGTAGCGCTCCTGGCTCTCGTTGCACCAGATTTCCCTGGGTGCCAGGCCCGACTCCTCCAGCGGAATGGCGCGCAGGTCGAAGCGCGCGCCGCGCCCGGCGTCGTTGACCAGCTCCGGAAAGGCGTTCGACAGTCCGCCCGCGCCCACATCGTGGATCGCCAGAATCGGGTTGTCCGGCCCCAGCGCCTGGCACTGGGTGATGACTTCCTGCGCGCGCCGCTGGATTTCGGGGTTGCCGCGCTGCACCGAGTCGAAATCCAGCTGCGCCGCATTGGCGCCGCTGGCCAGCGACGAGGCTGCGCCGCCGCCCATGCCGATGCGCATGCCCGGGCCGCCCAACTGGATCAGCAGCGTGCCTGCGGGGAAGGCGATCTTGTGCGTCAGTCGGGCGTCGATGCTGCCGATGCCGCCAGCGATCATGATCGGCTTGTGGTAGCCGCGCAGCACTTCGTGCCCCGGCGCGCCGACGCTCAATTCGTACTCGCGAAAGTACCCCAGCAGGTTGGGCCGGCCGAACTCGTTGTTGAAGGCGGCGCCACCCAGTGGCCCCTCGGTCATGATCTGCCATGCGCTGGCCATGTGGGCGGGCCGCCCGTGCGGGCTGTCCCAAAGCCGGCTCACCGTGAAACCCGTCAGGCCCGCCTTCGGGACCGCGCCCCGACCGGTCGCTCCCTCATCGCGGATTTCACCGCCGGCGCCGGTCGCTGCGCCTGGGAAAGGGCTGATGGCGGTGGGGTGGTTGTGCGTCTCGACCTTCATCAGGATATGACGCAAACCACTATATTTGTGATAGCTTGCCTGGCTTGCCTGATCTGGTGAAAACGCTGAATTGATCTGAAAAACCTCGACCTCGCACCCCTCCATCACCGCCGCATTGTCGCTGTAGGCCACCACGGTGTGGCCCGGGTTCACGGCGTGCGTGTGGCGAATCATCGCAAACAGGCTTTGGTCGCGCTGCACGCCGTCGATGCGCCACTCGGCGTTGAAGATCTTGTGGCGGCAATGTTCACTGTTGGCCTGCGCGAACATCATGAGTTCGACGTCGCTGGGGTTGCGCCCGAGCTTCCCGAAGGCGTCCAGGAGGTAGTCGATCTCGTCGGGTGCCAGCGCCAGACCCCAGTCGCCGTTGGCCCGCGCCAGCGCCGCGCGCCCGCCCCCCAGCACGTCGACATGCCCCAGGGGCTCGGGTTCGAGCGTGGTGAACAGCGCGCGAGCGGCGTCGATGCTGTCGAGCACGCTCTCGGTCATGCGGTCGTGCAGCAACGCGGCCAGCGCCGCGTACTCGGTCCCGGACCAGGGCTTGCGCTTGAACAGTCCGGGCTTGGGGACCACGCGGTACTCGATGATGCGCTCGACGCGGCGCACGGCGATGCCGCAATTGCGTGCGATGTCGCTGGCCTTGGAAGCCCAGGGCGAGACCGTGCCCAGGCGCGGCGCCACCACCAGCGTCGGACCGTCGTGTGTTGCCGGTTGGTGCGCCGGCTCGCTGCCAGCGAGCAGTGCCGCCAGCCGCTGCAGCGCCGGTGCTTCGGGTTCGGCGTCGAACGCCGCCAGATGGATGAAACGCGCCGCCACCGCGTCGATCCCGGGCAGTTGCGCCTGCAAGCGTGACAACAGGCCCTGGGCTCGAAACGCGCTCAAGGCGTTGCCGCCGGCGAAGAAATGAATGGGCTGGGTCACGTTGGGCAATGCAAGCTGGCGCGCGGGCGCCTGGGGGGTCGCGCCGCGGTCGCTGACTGGGGCCGCGCGCGGCGAAGTGGCACGTGCGTTGATTTTATCTGGCGCCACGGCGGATCGGCACTCGCCAGCGTATCCGCGAGCCGGGTGGGATAATTTGAAACCATGAGCATCACGATCAAGGACGAGGCTGGCATTGCGGCCATGCGCACCGCCTGCCGTTTGGCCGCGGAAGTGCTGGATTTCCTGACGCCACGCATCCAGCCGGGCATCACCACGCTCGACATCGACCGTTGGTCCGCCGAGTGCATGGCCCGACAAGGCACGCGCTCGGCCACCATAGGCTACCAGCCGCCGGGGTACCCACCCTACCCCGGCCATGTGTGCACTTCAGTCAACCACGTGGTTTGCCATGGCATCCCGTCGGACAAGGTGCTCAAGCGGGGCGACATCGTCAACGTCGACGTCACGGTGATCACGCCCGAGGGCTGGTACGGCGACACCAGCCGCATGTTCGAGGTGGGCGAGTGTTCGATTGCCGCGCACCGACTGTGCCAGCTGACCTATGAGTCGATGTGGCTGGGCATCGAGCAGGTGCGCCCCGGCGCGCGGCTCGGCGACATCGGGCACGCCATCCAGTCGTTCGTCGAAGGACGCGGCCTGTCGGTCGTGCGCGAGTTCTGCGGTCACGGCATCGGCCAGGTGTTCCACGACGAACCGCAGGTGCTGCACTACGGTCAGCGCGGCACCGGGGTCGAACTGGTGCCGGGCATGACCTTCACCATCGAGCCGATGGTCAACATCGGCCGGCGGGACATCAAGGAAATGCCCGATGGCTGGACCATCGTCACCAGGGATCGATCGCTGTCGGCGCAGTGGGAGCACACGGTGCTGGTCACCAGCGGTGGCTACGAAGTGCTGACCCTGTCAGCTGCCAGTCCGGCCATCCCCGACTTCGTGCAGGGGCTGGAGCACGCTGCCGCCTGAGGCGTGCCAGGGCTGCCCGCCATGTCGAGCGGCACGCACGAGTCAGCGACGCCAGGCCACGCGGCGATCGACGACTACCCGTCACGCAAGCAGGCATTGCTGGCGACGATGCGCGCGACCCGCTGGTCGGCGCGGGGCGTGCGCGGCGCACTGGGCGAGCTGGCGCGGCTGGTCGACAACACGCTGCGCGCGCTGTGGCGGCAGGCCGGTTTCACGGCCGATGCGGCCCTCGTCGCGGTGGGTGGCTATGGTCGTGGCGAGCTGTTTCCGCACTCCGACATCGACGTGCTGCTGCTGTTGCCGGCGGGGAGCAATCCGGCGCAGGATGACGATCTGCGAGCGCGTATCGAAGGTTTCATCGGTCGCTGCTGGGATCTGGGACTTGAGATCGGTTCCAGCGTGCGCACGGTCGACGAGTGTCTGTCGATGGGCGAAGCCGACCTCACGGTGCGGACGGCCCTGCTGGAAGCGCGCCTGGTGCAGGGCAGCCACGGTTTGTTCGGCGACTTCCAGACCCGCTTTCGGCTCTCGCTCGACGCGCTGGACTTCTTCATCGCCAAGCGGCTGGAAATGCGCCAGCGACACCTGAAGTACGAGGACACGCCCTACGCGCTGGAGCCCAATTGCAAGGAATCGCCCGGCGGCCTGCGCGACTTGCAGATGGTGCTGTGGACCGCGCGTGCGGCAGGCATCGGCGCACGCTGGGAAGACCTGATGGACGCCGGTCTGGCGACAGCGCTCGAACGCCGACAACTGCGGCGCAACGAAGCGCTGCTGTCGCTGATCCGCGCACGGCTGCACCTGATCGCCGGCCGACGCGAAGATCGGCTGGTGTTCGATCTGCAGAGCGCGGTGGCCGAATCGTTCGGCCTGCCCGATCGCCTGGGCGCCGACGGGCGCACGGTGCTGCGCGCGAGCGAACTGTTGATGCGCCGCTATTACTGGGCGGCCAAGGCGGTCGTGCAACTGGGCCAGATCCTGTTGCAAATGATCGAGGAACGCCTGCGCGCCGAGCGCGGCGAACCCGCACCCGAGGCCATTCGCATCAACGAACGCTTCTTCGACCGTGATGGCCTGCTCGAAGTGGCGGACGACGAGTTGTACCGGCGCGTGCCGCACGCCATCCTGGAGACGTTCCTGCTGCACGCGAGCACACCGGGCATCAAGGGCCTGTCGGCGCGCACGCTGCGCGCGCTGTACAACGCGCGTCCGCTCATGGATCGGCGCTTTCGCGCCGATCCGGCCAACCGCGCCGCGTTTCTGGCGATCCTGCAACAGCCCCAGGGCATCACACACACCTTCCGACTGATGAACCAGACGTCGGTGCTGGGGCGTTACCTGTGGGTGTTTCGGCGCATCGTCGGGCAGATGCAGCACGACCTGTTCCACGTCTACACGGTGGATCAGCACATCCTGATGGTGCTGCGCAACGTGAGGCGCTTTTTCATCGCCGAGCACGCGCACGAGTACCCGCTGTGCTCGCAACTGGCCGCCGGCTGGGACAAGCCCTGGCTGCTGTATGTGGCGGCGCTGTTCCACGACATCGCCAAGGGCCGTGGTGGCGACCACTCCCGACTGGGGGCCGGCGAGGTGCGACGCTTTTGTCGGCAGCACGGCATCGACGGACCGAATGCCGAGCTGATCGAGTTTCTGGTGCGCGAGCACCTGAGCATGAGCCGTGTCGCGCAAAAGGAGGACCTGAGCGATCCCGACGTGATTCGCGCCTTTGCCCGGCAGGTGGTCGATGAACGCCGGCTTACCGCGCTGTACCTGCTCACGGTGGCCGACGTGCGCGGCACCAGTCCCAAGGTATGGAACGCCTGGAAAGGCAAGTTGCTCGAAGACCTGTACCGGCTCACGGTGCGCGCGCTCGGCGGGCGCGCACCCGACGCCGACGCGCTGATCGAGTCGCGCAAGCGCCGCGCGCTGGTCGAACTGGCCACCGGAGCCGAGCGGCCAGCCGCTCCCCAGGCGCTTTGGGACACGCTGGACGTGAGCTATTTCATGCGCCACGAGCCGCGTGACATCGCCTGGCACACGCGCGAACTGGCGCAACTGGTGGCTGCTGGCCAGTCCTCCGAGACGCCGGCGACGCTGGTGCGCGTGCGTCCGTCGCCACTGGGCGAGGGGTTGCAGGTGCTGGTCTACGCCAGCGACCGACGCGACCTGTTTGCCCGCATCTGCGGCTACTTCGGCCGCGCCGGCCTGTCCATCCTGGACGCCAAGATCCACACCACCCTGAGCGGCTGGGCGCTGGACACGTTTCAGGTGATGAGCGAGGCGCTGGCTGGCCACGAGCACGAAATGCAGACCCGGATCGAGGCCGAACTGCCCATCGCCATCGACAGCCTGCAGCCCCTGCCCGCGGCGCACCTGGGTCGTGTTTCAAGACGCGTGCGCAGCTTTCCCATGGCCGCGCGCATCGATTTGCGACCCGACGAGAAGGCGCAGCGCTGGTTGCTCACCGTCACCGCGAGCGACCGCACCGGCCTGCTGTACGGCATCGCGCGCGTGCTGGCGGCGCACGGCATCAGCGTCGAGCTGGCCAAGGTCGGCACGCTGGGCGAACGGGTGGAAGACGTGTTCTTGCTGCAGGGCGCGCAACTGCAGCACGGCCGGGCCCAACTGGCCATCGAGCAGGAGCTGTTGCAGGTGCTGGAAGGCGTTTAGCAGCGCTGTCGTGGCGCCACCCGCCGGGCTGGTCCATGCGCATGCCGCGCACGGGCTCAGCGCGGATCGATCGGCAGCTCGATCGTGCTGGTCGTGCCGGCGTGCGGCGCGGCATTGACCTGGAATGCCAGCACCGGCGCGCTGAAATCGGCAAACGCGACGCCCAGGGCCAATTCGCCGGACGAATGCAGCAGGCATTGCGAGCGGCGCAACAGCACCTCGGAGCCGGCCGCATCGTTGAAGCGTACCCACGTGCCGTAGCTGCTCAGGTCGGTCAGTTCGAACGCGCCGTTGACCCACTCGATGCGCGCGTGCTGGCGCGAGACGCGCTGCTCGGTGATCACCACGTCGTTGCTCTCGCCGCGCCCGATGCGGATCACGGGGTCGTCGCTGGCGTTGAACGTTCTGACGCTGTCCAGATAAGTCAAGGTGATGCGGCTGGTGGCGGGGGCGGGAGGCGGCTCGAGCTCGCTCAGCGTCGCGGGCTTGGTGAGATTGTCTCCCACGGTTTCCGGTTTCCAGAGAATCTGGAACACCTCGCGCGCGGTCGACAGCCCGTGCACCGGCACCGGCCCGAGCGAGCGACACTGCCCCGCATCCAGCGGCAGCGCGTACAGGCCGCCGCGGCGCCCGTCAGGCACGTCCGCCGAAGCCAGCTTGATCACCGATTCGTCAGCCCAGATGGCTCCGCTGCCCGCCATGGCGCACAGGCGCGCGGCCAGGTTGATCGAATCGCCGTAGGCATCCGCATTGACTTCCACCACGGTGCCGCTGGCCATGCCGATCTTCAGCCCCATATGCAAGGCGTCTGGCCGCTCGAGCAGTTGCGCCATGGCGTCTTCCGACGGCAGCGCGACGCTGCTGATCGCGGCCAGGGACTGGGTGGCGTAGTTCTTCTGCAGGAACACGACGGCGCGCAGGGCTTGCACGACATCCGCAAACTGCACCAGCACCCCGTCGCCCAGGAACTTGCGCGTGCGCCCGCCATGGGAGACGCACACCTGATCCATCCAGCGCGTGAGCATCGACACCATGTCGGCCACCGCCTGGTTGTCCAGGGCTTCGTACGCCGCCGAACTGCCGGCCAGGTCGATGAAGACGGTGGTGAGCTTGGCGTTCATGCACTGGTGGCCGATCACCCGTCAATCGACTTTCATCGGTGATCAGCCTGCCTATTCTGTACCAAATCCGGGGTGAATCGACCAACTACCCGAGTTGCTGCCAGACTTTTTCGATCCTCTTGAGGCTGACCGGCTGCGGCGTGCGCAACTCCTGCGCGAAAAAGCTCACCCGCAATTCCTCCAGCAGCCAACGCAACTCGGTGAGGCGTTCGTCCAGCACGCCGCGGCGTTCGGCCACCCGGCGCCAGAAACGCAGGTCCTGCGCGCGCACCTGGGCCATGCGCTCGGCGTCGCGTGCCGGGTCCTGGCGCAGTTTGTCCAGCCGCATCGCGATGGCTTTCAGATATCGCGGGACGTGCTGCAAGGCCAGCCAGGGGGTGGCCCTCAGGAAATTCTTGGGCACCAGGCGCCGCAACTGTTCGGCAGCGTCCTGCATGGCCTCGGGCGCGCCCCTGGTGTCCTTGACCTTTCGTGCCGCCAGCGCGTATTCCGCCAGGATGGTGGCGGCCAGGCGCGCGACCTCGCCGGCGATGAGCACCAGGCGCGCACGGCCCTCCTCCACCCGCCGAGCGAACGCGGCCTCGCTGGCGGGCAGTGGCGCGCCCAGGAAGGCGCGCTCGAGTGCGACATCGATGATCTGCTGGCGCAGTTCGTCGGCTGAGCCGAGTGGCATGTAGGCCACGGCCATCTTCTGCAGATCCGGAAGGTTCTTCTCGAGGTGCTTCAGCGTGTCCCGGACCTGCAGCGCGCAGAGGCGGCGCAGGCCCATACGGTGGCGCGCGACCGCCACGTCGGGTTCGTCGAACACTTCGATCGTCACCGCATCGCCCGCATCGACGAGCGCCGGAAAGCCGATCAGCACCTGGCCCTTGCGCCGCACCTCCAGCAACTCAGGCAACTCGCCGAAGTCCCAACGGGTGTGTCGAGCGCCGTTTGCAAGCGTTTCGTTTTCTCTTGTTTTTGTAGCGGCTTTGGCTTGTTGGATGGGCTTTGAATCCCGATTTGACTCTGAATTGATGTCTGGCGCCTGCTCGATGTCCGCCTTGGCCGCCTTCAGTCCCGCCAGCGCCTGGAAAGCCCCACGCGCCTGCCCGCCCAATTGCGCCTTGAGCGCGGCCAGGTCGCGTCCAGCGCCCAACTGGCGGCCGTGTTCGTCCACCACGCGAAAGTTCATGAACAGGTGGGCGGGCAGCATGTCCAGCTTGAAGTCGGTGCTTCTCACGTCCAGGCTGGTGGCCTCGCGCACCACGCTCAGCAAGGCCGTGGTCAAGCTGCCCACGCCAAACAGCTCGGGTGCGGCCAGTTGCTCGTTCAAGCGTTCGGCACTTTGCGGCAGCGGCACGAAACGGCTGCGCGGCTTTTGCGGCAGGCTCTTGAGCAGCGCCTGGATTTTTTCCTTCAGCATGCCAGGCACCAGCCACTCGGCGCGCTCGGCCGACACCTGGTTGAGCACGAACAGCGGTACCGTCACCGTCAGGCCATCGCGCGCGTCACCGGGTTCGTGCAGATAGCTGGCCGCGCAATCCACCCCGCCCAGCCGGATCATCCTGGGGAAGGCCGCGGTGGTGATGCCTGCCGCCTCGTGGCGCATCAGCTCCTCGCGCGTGAGCAGCAGCAGATCGGGTCTGTCTCGGCTGGCACGCTGCCACCAGGCGCGCAGCGTGCGCCCGTCCACCACGTCGGCGGGCAACTGCTGGTCGTAGAAGGCATGAATCAACTCGTCGTCCACCAGCACGTCCTGTCGGCGCGCCTTGTGCTCCAGCGCTTCGACCTGCGCCACCAGCTTCTGGTTGGCCGGCAGAAAGGGCAGCACACGCGCCCAGTCCTCGGGCCATTGGCCGCCCACCAGCGCCTCGCGGATCAGCAGCTCGCGGGCGCCGGCCGGATCGATGTGGCCATAGCGCACGCGCCGCCCGCTGTACACCACCAAGCCGTACAGCGTGGCGCGCTCGAAGGCGATGGCCTCGCCGGCCTTCTTCTCCCAGTGCGGGTCGAGCACCTGCTTTTTCAGCAGATGGCCGGCCACGTCTTCCAGCCACTGCGGCTCGATGTTGGCCATGCCGCGGCCGTACAGGCGCGCCGTCTCGACCAACTCGGCGCACACCACCCAGCGTCCGGGCCGCTTGGCCAGGTGCGCGCCGGGGTGACGATGAAACTTGATGCCGCGCGCGCCCAAGTACTCGCTGGCATTGGACGCGCCGCCGCCCTCGGCCTCGATCCTGCAACCCACGTTGCCCAGCAGGCCCGTGAGCAGCGCCTTGTGCAGGGCCTCGTAGCTTGCGGGCTGGCTGTTTTCCTGCCACTGGTGCTCGGCCACCACGGTGTGCAGCTGGGTGTGGATGTCGCGCCACTCGCGCACGCGGCGGATGTTGATGAAGTTCTGGCGCAGCAGTTGTTCGTATTGGCGATTGCTGATCTTGTGGGCCGGGCCCTCGCCCCAACCCTCTCGCGCCAGCGGGAGAGGGAGTGTGTTGGTCTTGCCCCCTCTCGCTCTGGGAGAGGGTTGGGGTGAGGGTGCGGCGGCGGTGGATGCACCCAAGGCTTGCCGCGCCGCCGCCAGCGCCGCTTGCGCCCGCTGCGCCACCGGCAGTGCCGCCACGTTCACTGGCTTGTGCGCCCCACCGTGTTGCAGCCGCATCTGCGCCCGCGTCGTGGCCACGGCGCGGCCACCGCGTGCGTCGTGCAGCCACTGCCAGAGCTTGAGATACCCGGTGAATTCGCTCTTGTCGTCGTCGAACTTGGCGTGCTGCTGGTCGGCCTGGGCCTGCTGCTCCAGGGGGCGGTCGCGCACGTCCTGCACGCTGAGCGCTGCGGCGATCACCAGCACCTCGCGCAGGGCGCCGCGCTCGCGCCCGGCCAGGATCATGCGGCCCACGCGCGGGTCCAGCGGCAGGCGGGCCAGCTCGCGGCCCAGGGGCGTCAGCTCGCCGGCGTCGTCGGTGGCGCCCAGCTCGTTCAGCAACTGGTAGCCGTCGGAGATGGCGCGCCCCGAGGGCGCCTCCAGAAACGGAAAGTCCTCCACCCGTCCGCCCTCGGCCATCAGCCGCAGGCTCTTCATGCGCAGGATCACGCCGGCCAGCGAGGAGCGCAGGATTTCCGGGTCGGTGAAGCGCGGGCGGCCGGCAAAGTCCTTCTCGGCGTACAGGCGGATGCAGATGCCGTCGGCCACGCGCCCGCAGCGGCCAGCGCGCTGGTTGGCCGCCGCCTGGCTGACGGGCTCGATCAGCAACTGCTCCACCTTGCTGCGATAACTGTAGCGCTTGACGCGCGCCGTGCCGGCGTCAATGACGTAACGGATGCCTGGCACGGTGAGCGAGGTCTCGGCCACGTTGGTGGCCAGCACGATGCGCCGGCCGTGGTGGCTGTCGAACACGCGGTCCTGCTCGGCCTGCGACAGGCGGGCAAACAGCGGCAGCACCTCGGCGCTGCGCAGGACGGCGCTGTGGGCCAGGTGCTTGCGCAGGTGGTCGGCCGACTCGCGGATCTCACGCTCGCCGGGCAGAAAAACCAGGATGTCACCTTGCTGGCCGGGCTCGCGCCACAGCTCGTCCACGCCGTCGGCAATGGCCTCGTTCAGTCCGTAGTCGCGGCTTTCCTCATAGGGCCGGTAGCGCTGCTCCACCGGATAGGTGCGGCCCGACACCATCAGCACCGGCGCAGCTTGCCCCTTGGCGTCGGCGAAATGCTTGGCAAAGCGATCGGCATCGATCGTGGCCGATGTCACGATCACCTTCAGGTCGGGCCGGCGCGGCAGCAACTGCTTGAGGTAGCCCAGCAGAAAGTCGATGTTCAGGCTGCGCTCGTGCGCCTCGTCGATGATCAGCGTGTCATAGGCGCGCAGCAGCGGGTCGGTCTGGGTCTCGGCCAGCAGGATGCCGTCGGTCATCAGCTTGACCGAGGCGTCCTTGCCCAAGCGGTCGTTGAAGCGCACCTTGTAGCCCACCACCTCGCCCAGCGGCGTGTCCAGCTCCTCGGCAATGCGCCTGGCCACGCTGCTGGCGGCAATGCGCCGCGGCTGCGTATGCCCGATCAGCCGGCCGCGCTCGCCCGGCCTGGCGTTCAGGCGCCCGCGGCCCATCGCCAGGGCAATCTTGGGCAGTTGCGTGGTCTTGCCCGAACCGGTCTCGCCGCAGACGATGATGACCTGGTGCGCGGCCAAGGCCTGCTCGATTTCGGCGCGGCGCGCCGATATAGGCAGGCTATCGGAAAACTCGATCGTGGGCAGCGGGTCGGAGGGTGCGGCGGACA
>CAZGOL010000015.1:0-2405 GCA_964527755.1 uncultured Ottowia sp. | reverse complement strand
GGCAGGCTATCGGAAAACTCGATCGTGGGCAGCGGGTCGGAGGGTGCGGCGGACATGCGGGCCGCAATTATTCCAGTGTGCCATTTATGGCGCCGTTCGCCTTGTGAGCGTCACCAGCGCCATGATCCAAGCGGGGCGCGCGCCTCACGCGGCGCGTCCGTACACCGGGATCATGGCGCCGTGGATGGCGCGCGCGGCGTCCGACGCGAGGAAGGTGATCACGTCGGCCAGTGCCTGCGGGGTGACCCAGCGCGAGCTGTCGGCATCGGGCATCGCGGCTCGATTGGGCGGGGTGTCCAGCGTGGAAGGCAGCACGCAGTTGACGTTGATGCCCTGATCGCGCAACTCGGCCGACATGGCCTCGGTCAGTCGCATCAGCGCACTCTTGGACGCACTGTAGGCGCCCATGTGGCCCCCACCCCGGAGCGCCGCTGCGGCCCCGACGGTGACGATGCGGCCACTGCGTTGCGCCAGCATCCGCGGCACCACCGCCGCCGCCACGTTGACCAGACTGCGCGCGTTCAGATCGAACAGAAAGTCCCAGTTTCCGGCCGTGGTCTCGTGCACGGCCTCGCCCATGCGAAAGCCGCCGGCCAGGTGGCACAGTGCATCGACACGGCCGGCCCGCTTCAAGGCGCCTTCCAGTAGTTCGACCACCTGTTCGCGCTGCAGCAGGTCAACAGCCACCACGGTGGCATTCGGCAGCGACGCACCCAGGGCCTCGAGCTGACCGGCGTTGCGGTCGACCAGCATCGGGTGCGCGCCCTGGTGCGCGAACGCGGTCGCCACCGCGCGACCCAGTTGTCCGGCGGCACCGGTGACGACGACGACGGGTGCGGGCTGGTTCATGAGATCCGGGCGTGGCGTTTGGCCGCATGATAATGCCCTGTCCCGCGCGCGATGACGCCATCATCGGGCAGCACGTCGCCAGGGTCGAAGCTGGGTTTCCCGGCCACGCGGTCGTAATGCGGCTGGAACTCGATTTGTGCCAGCTGCAACAATTGCTCCAGGCTGTCGAGCACGAAATAGGTTTCCTGGAAGTCGTCGATGCGGTAGCGCGTGCGCAGCACCCGGTCGAGGTCGAAGCGCAGCCGGTTGGGCGACGCGTCTTCCAGTGCGAACACCGATTCGGTCGTCGACGACACGATGCCGGCGCCGTAGAGGCGCAAGCCACCCCCGGCGTGGCGCACCAGGCCGAACTCGACCGTGTACCAGTACACTCGCGCCAGTTCGTCCAGCATGCCCAACCGTTTGGCACGAAGGCCGCCCTTGCCGTAGGCCTGGATGAACTCGGCCATCACCGGATTCATCAGCATCGGGACGTGGCCGAACACGTCGTGAAAGACGTCGGGTTCTTCCAGGTAATCGAGCTCGTCGCGCCGGCGGATGAACTGCCCGGCTGGAAACCGCCGGTTGGCCAGGTGCTCGAAAAACACATCGTCGGGCACCAGGCCCGGCACCGCCACCACACGCCAGCCGGTGCGCTTGAAGAGCACCTCGGACAGCCGTTCGAAGTCGGGAATGCGATCGGCCAACAGCGGCAACGCCCGCATCCCATCCACGAATTCGTCGCAGACACGACCAGGCAGCATCTTGCTTTGACGCTCGAACAGGAGCTTCCACACGGCGTGCTCATCGGCGCTGTAGTTCGACCAGCCCTGATCGATCGTCCAGTCAGCCGATGGCGGCGCACCGCCACCCGCGGCCAATCCGTGCTTGTGCGCTGGTGCTTGCGCGGGGGCCACCGATTTCAATCCTCGTCGCCCGGGACCTGCTGGGCCAGCGCGGCAGCCACCTGGTCGATGTAGCGTGCCAGACCGATGTCTTTCATCGTCAACCCACCCGCGTCGTGGGTAGTCAACGTGATCCGCACGCGGTTGTAGACATTGGACCACTCGGGGTGGTGGTTGCGCCGCTCGGCAACCAGCGCCACCTGGCCGATGAACCCCATTGCCTGGGCGAAATCGCGAAAGATCAACTCGCGCGTGATCTGCCCCCCGCGCTCGGGCTGGACCTCCCACCCATCCAACTGCTCGAGCAGCGACGCGACCTGTTGGGCATCGAGTTTCATGCCGGCGATTTTGCGCCAATCGTCGCGCGCCTGCCCGTCGATCCGCTCAGTCCATGCGGGCGGTGGTGTCAGGACCACCCCCCATTGGCCGGCCAGCCGCGCCAGGTCGGACGGCGTGTCCACATCGACGGTGCAGCGCGCATGCGCCAATTCGACCATCAGCGTGCGCGTGGGATACTGGCGTCGCCATTCCCGCACGCCCGCTGCACCCTGCCTGGCCATCACGGCGGCCCGCACCGCGTCGCCAAACACGATCGGGTGGCCCGGCTCGCCGGCGTGGCACGGCACGGCGAGCTCGATTCCGGTGGCGCGGGTCCGCCACGCGCGAAGGACA
>CAZGOL010000014.1:0-28938 GCA_964527755.1 uncultured Ottowia sp. | reverse complement strand
TGCAAGAAGAGGGTGATCAGGGCCTGCGACCAGCGCGAAAGCAGCATCATCTCGACCACTTCGGCGCTGAAGCTGGAGAAGGTGGTGAGTGCGCCCAGCAGACCCGTGATCCAGAACAGCCGCCACAGCGGATTGAGCTCGGGATGGTGTTCCAGCACCCCCACGGCCAGGCCCACCAGGTAGCCACCGATCAGGTTGGCGGCGAGCGTGCCCCAGGGCAGCCAGGCGCCATCGTGGCTGAGCCACAGGCCCAGCCGCCAGCGCGCCAGCGCGCCGACGCAGGCTCCCAGGCAGATGGCGATGACGGCGTTCATGGATCGAGCTCAGAACGGCGGATCGTTGGCATCGCTGAGCACTTCGTCATGCGCCGCGTCCAGTGGCGTCGGCGCGTCGGTGAAACCCGAGGGCAGGCCGGGCTCAGCCTCGCCGCCCAGCGCCTCGATCAGGTCGGCGAGCAAGGGGGCCAATTCGCCGGTGCACAGCGCCACGTCGGCATCGAAGCGTTCGTCCTCGCGGGACGGTTGGCCGTCCTCGTCGAACACGCCATCGAGAAACGCGATCTTCCTGAGCTGCAGCGCCTGGGTCAGCGTGAAGCCCACGCGCCCCTGCCAGCCCAGTGCCAGGCGAGTGGGCAGCTTGCCCTCGGCGATGTGCTGGCGCACCTCGCCGGTGACCAGTTCGTGGCGGGAGAACCTGACCACCGCTGGTTCCTCGCCGCTGCCCTTGAGCTCGCACTCGCGCTCGATGTGAAACGCGGCGGGCACGTCGTCGGCCGCCTCGGTCGCCAGCCAGCGGGTCATTGCCGATTGCGGTGACTGCCGCGTCTGCACGGGTGCGATCGCGAAGCCACGGCCGGCCACGCGCACCAGGCTGGCGATCAGCTCGTCGGCCTTGCCCTGGTTGCCCGTGTCGAGCGCCAACCGGCGCGTGCGCGGATCGATCCACGCCGTGACCTGGGTGCGCCGCGCGAACGCCTGAGGCAATAACGCCAGCAGGGCGTCGTCGCGAAGATCGCGCACTTCCTTCTTGCCTGGCTTGCGGCCACTGGTCTTCTCGATGTGGGCGATCGCTGCCTGTATCTTGCGGCGCACCGCCTCGGCGGGCACGGGTTTGGTCTCGATCGCCAGGCGCGCAATCCACTGGTCGTCGACCGCTTCGACCAACGCGCCGTGCTCGTGCCCGCGTGGCGCGATCCAGCCGCAGGACTTCTGCTGCGTGGCACCGCATTCGGCAAAGGGCTCGCGCGCCAGCGCTTGTTCGAGCTGCACCGCCGAGGTTGGCCAGGCGCCATCCAGGCGGTAGAGCATCAGGTTCTTGAACACGACACGATTCCCAACGAATGCGGCCCGCGCGGTTGGCGGGCCGGACGGGAATCATAGATCGCGCCCACCGCGCCCGGCCGGGCGGACATTCACATGTTGCGCGGCAGCCAGGTGGCGATCTGCGGGAAGAACCACAGCAGCAGCACCATGGCGCACATCAGGAAGAAAAAGGGCAGTGTCACGCGGGCGATGTAGCCGATGTCCTTCTTGGTCATGCCCTGCAGCACGAACAGGTTGAAGCCCACCGGCGGCGTGATCTGCGCCATCTCGACCACGATGACGATGAAGATGCCGAACCAGATCAGGTCGAACCCAGCCGCCTGCACCGTGGGCAGGATCACGCCCATGGTCAGCACCACCATCGAGATGCCGTCCAGAAAGCACCCGAGGATGATGTAGAAGACAGCCAGCGCCAGCATCAGAAGGAAAGGCGACAGACCCAGGCTGCCGATGTATTCGGCCAGATGGCGCGGCAGGCCGATGTAGCCCATGGCCAGCGTCAGGAAGGCGGCGCCCGCCAGGATCAGCGCGATCATGCAGTACAGGCGCGTGGCGCCCATCAGCGCCGTCTTGAAGGTGTCCCACGACAGGCTGCCCTGTACCGCCGAGAGCAGCAGCGAGCCCACCACGCCCACCGCGGCAGCCTCGGTGGCGGTGGCCACGCCGGTGTAGATCGAGCCCAGCACGGCCGCGATCAGCAGCACCACGGGGATCAGGTGGCGCGACTCGTGCAGCTTCTCCGCCAGGTTCATCCGATGGTCGGGCTCGGGCACCAGGCCCGGATGCAGCAGCGCCCACACCAGCAGGTAACCCGAAAACAACGCCGCCAGCAAGATGCCCGGAAACACGCCGGCGATGAACAGCTTGGCAATCGAGACGTCGGCCGTGACGCCGTAGACGATCATGATGATCGAAGGCGGAATGAGCAGGCCCAGCGTGCCCGCGCCGGCCAGCGAGCCGATGGTGATGTCGCGCGGATAGCCGCGCCCGCCCAGCTCGGGCAGGGTCATCCTGCCGATGGTGGCGCAGGTGGCCGCCGACGAGCCCGACACGGCGGCAAAGATGGCGCAGCCGATCACGTTGGTGTGCAGCAGGCGCCCCGGCAGCCAGTTGACCCAGGGTGCCAGGCCGCGGAACATGCTTTCGCTCAGCTTGGTGCGAAACAGGATTTCGCCCATCCAGATGAACAGGGGCAGGGCCGTCAGCGTCCAGCTCGAGGACGAGCCCCAGATGGTCACGGCCATGGCGTCGCCCGCCGGCCTGGCCGAAAACAGCTGCATGCCGATCCAGGCCACACCCGTGAGCGTCAGGCCAATCCACACGCCCGAGCCCAGCAGGGCGAACAGCGCGACGATCAGCATCGTGGTGATGGCGACGTCACTCATTGTGCAAGGCCTCCTCGCTGTCAGCCTCGCGCGGGCGCAGGCCGCGCAGCTCGAGCACCCACTCGTCGGCGAAGGCGATGAACAGCACCAACGTGCCCACGGCCATCGCAAGCTGCGGGATCCACAGCGGCGTGGCGTCGTTGGAGGTCGAAAAGTCGTTGAACTCGTGCGACAGCCACACGAGCCGCACCGAGAACCAGGCAAACAACCCGGCGAGCAGCACCGCCGCCGACAGCGCCCAGATTTCCAGCCCGCGCCGCGCGCCGCCCGTCAGGCGCCCGATGATCAGTGACACGCGGATGTGCTCGTTCTTCTTGAGCGTGTGCGCCAGCGCCAGAAAGCCCGACGCAGCCATGCAGTAACCGGCATAGGCATCGCTGCCCGCCAGGTTGAAGTTGAACAGGCGTCCGAGGATGGAGGCCAGCACCATGGCCAGCACGCCGATCATGGCCAGCGCGGCCATCCAGGCGGCAAGGTCGTAGAGCAAGTCAAGAAAGCGGCGCATGGTGCGACCCCGGGTGCCGCGTCGCGGCGATCAAAAAAAGCTCCCTCGCGATGACCCGGGAGGGAGCGTGACGTGCATCAGGCGACGCTCATTTGGCCGCGCGATAGGCGTCCGCGACCGCCTTGCCTTCGGGGCCGGCCTTTTCCAGCCACTCCTTGAGCATCACTTCACCCACCTTGTGCATGTCGGACTGCAATTGTGTCGACGGCGCATACACGGTCATGCCGTTCTTGCGCAGCAGGTCGAGGTATTCGCCGGTCTTCTTCTCGCTGGTGGCCCAGCCGCGCTTTTCCGCGTCGGCCGAAGCTTTCAGCAGGCCGTCCTGCGTCGCCTTGTCGAGTGCGTCGAAGGCCTTCTTGTTGGCGATCACGGCGTTCTTGGGCAACCAGGCCTGGGTGTCGGCAAAGAACTTCAGGTGCTCGTAGGTCTTGGTGTCGTAGCCGGTCGAGCCCGAGCTCATGTAGCTCTCGACCACGCCGGTCGCCATGGCCTGCGACAGCTCGGCCTGCTGAACGGTCACGGGCTGGGCACCGACCAGTTCGGCGATGCGCGCGGTGGCCGGGCTGTAGGCGCGCCACTTGATGCCCTTCAGGTCGGCGGCACTTTCGACCTTTTTCTTGGTGTAGATGCCCTGGGGCGGCCAGGCGACGGCGTACAGCAGGATCATGCCCTGCTCGGCCAGCTTCTTCTGCAGCGCGGGCTTGCTGGCCTGGTACAGCTTGAACGCGTCGGCGTAGCTGGTGGCCAGGAACGGCAGGCCGTCCAGGCCCCACAGCGGCCACTCGTTCTGGAAGTTGACCAGCAGGATCTCGCCGGCCTGCGCCTGCCCGCCCTGCACGGCGCGCTTGATCTCCGGCGCCTTGAACAGCGAGGCGTTGTCGTGCAGCTGGATCTTGAGCTTGCCACCGGTGTCCTTGTCCACGTCCTTGGCGAACTGCGCCAGGTTCTCGGTGTGGAAGTTGCTGGCCGGGTAGGCACTGGGCAGGTCCCACTTGGTCTGGGCGCCGGCAGACAGGGCGAAACCGCCCAGGCACAGGGCGGTCAGGGCGCCGATGGCGCGACGGGTGAGCTTCATGCGAACTCCTTGTGTCGGGATGGAAAAAGTGCCCGTAGCATAGACGCTGGCGCTGCCGCTGCAAACCGTGAAAACACCAGCACGACGCGCCCTGCACGCATGCAACCCAAGCCCAATAATCGGCCACGGCCCTTCAAGAAGGCAAGAAGGCGCATGACTATCGAAATGATAGCTTACCTGGGGCTCCCCGTTTGCCGAAATGCCGTTATTCACCAGATTTTTTTCGATTCCACCCAATGTCCGACACGCTCTCCCGCTCCGCTCGCTGGCAGTTCTGGATCGATCGCGGCGGCACCTTCACCGACATCGTGGCGCGCCGGCCCGACGGCAGCCTGGTGACGCACAAGCTGTTGTCCGACAACCCGGAGCAGTACCCCGATGCCGCCGTCGCCGGCATCCGACATCTGCTGGACCTGGCCGCGAATGCGCCAATCACGCCCGATCGGGTGGAGAGCGTGCGCATGGGCACCACCGTGGCCACCAACGCGTTGCTCGAACGCAAGGGCGAGCCGACGCTGCTGGTCACCACGCGCGGCTTTCGCGACGCCCTGCGCATCGCGTACCAGGCACGCCCGCGCCTGTTCGACCGCCACATCGTGCTGCCCGAAATGCTCTACCGCGCGGTGATCGAGGCCGAAGAGCGAGTGGGTGCCGACGGTGCGCTGATCGCTCCGCTGGATGAGGGGCACCTGAGGCAAGCGCTGCTCGCGCACCACGGGCAGGGGCTTCGCAGCGTGGCCATCGTGTTCATGCACGGCTGGCGCTACGGCGCGCACGAACAGGCGGCCGCTCGCATCGCGGGCGAGGTGGGTTTCACGCAGATTTCCACATCCCACCAGACCAGCCCGCTGATGAAGTTCGTCAGCCGCGGCGACACCACGGTGGTCGATGCCTACCTCTCGCCCATCCTGCGCCGCTACGTCGAGCAGGTGGCGGCCCAGATGCCGGGCGTGCAGCTTTTCTTCATGCAGTCCTCGGGCGGCCTGGCCGACGCACACGCCTTCCAGGGCAAGGACGCCATCCTGTCCGGCCCGGCGGGCGGCATCGTCGGCATGGCGCGCACCGCCGAGATCGCCGGCCTGAGCCGGGTGATCGGCTTCGACATGGGTGGCACCAGCACCGACGTGAGCCATTACGCCGGTGCATTCGAGCGCGAGTTCGAAACGCAGGTGGCCGGCGTGCGCATGCGCGCCCCGATGATGAGCATCCACACCGTGGCCGCCGGTGGCGGTTCGCTGCTGCAGTTCGATGGCGCGCGCTTTCGCGTCGGTCCGGAGAGCGCCGGCGCCAACCCGGGCCCGGCCAGCTACCGGCGCGGCGGCCCGCTGGCGCTGACCGACGCCAACGTGATGGTCGGCAAGCTGCAGCCGGCGCACTTCCCGCGCGTGTTCGGCCCGGCCGCCGACGAACCGCTGGACGCTGACGTGGTGCGCTGCCGCTTCGCCGATCTGGCCGCGCAGGAGGCCGCCGGTGGCCGCACGCCCGAGGCGGTGGCGCACGGCTTCATCCAGGTCGCGGTGCAGCAGATGGCCGGCGCCATCAAGAAGATCAGCGTGGCGCGCGGCTACGACGTGACGCGCTACACGCTGCAGTGCTTTGGCGGCGCCGGCGGGCAGCACGCATGCGGGGTGGCCGATGCGCTGGGCATGTCGCGCGTGCTCGTGCACCCGCTGGCTGGCGTGCTCTCGGCCTACGGCATGGGCCTGGCCGACCAGAGCGCCATGCGTGAGCGCGCGCTGGAGCTGCCGCTGCAGGACGTGTACGTGCCGGCACTGCGCGAGGCGCTGGCCGATCTGGGCGAGGCGGCCTGCGCCGAGTTGCAGGCACACCGCGCCAGCGCGCGCGCGATCGAAGTGCGCCACCGCGTGCACATGCGCTACGCGGGCACCGACTCGGCGCTGGTCGTGCCGTTGGTTGGCACGCAGACGGGGGCCGATGATGCGGCGCTGGTGGCCGAGGCGCGGAGCGGCTTCGAGGCGGCCTACCGGCAGCGCTTTGCCTTTCTGATGTCCGGCAAGGCGCTCGTCGTGGAGGCGGTGTCGGTCGAGGCGGTGGTCGCCGGCGACGCACCCAGCGAAGCGAAGCACCCGCTGCAGGCTCCGCGCGAGGTGCCCCGGCGGGAGACGGTGCGCATCTACACGACCGGCATCGATGGCCAGAGCGCCTGGCATGAGGCTGCCTTGATCGAGCGCGAAGACCTGCTCCCCGGTGACGTGATCGCCGGACCCGCGGTAATTGCCGAGCGCAACGCCACCACCGTGGTCGAGCCCGGCTGGCAGGCCGAGCTGACGGCGTTCGATCACCTCCTGCTCACGCGCCAGGCGCCGCGCGTGGTCACGTACGCGGCGGGCACGACGGTGGATCCGGTGCTGCTGGAGGTGTTCAATCACCTGTTCATGAACATCGCCGAGCAGATGGGCCTGCAACTGCAGAACACCGCCTACTCGGTCAACATCAAGGAGCGGCTGGATTTCTCGTGCGCGCTGTTCGACGCCGAGGGCAACCTGATCGCCAACGCGCCGCACATGCCGGTGCACCTGGGCAGCATGGGCGAGAGCATCAGGACGGTGATTGCGCGCAACCGGGGCAGCATGCACCCGGGGGACGTGTATGTGCTGAACGATCCATATCACGGCGGCACCCACCTGCCCGACGTGACCATCATCACGCCGGTTTACCTGCAGGAGACGTCCGACCCGGTGTTCTACGTCGGCTCGCGCGGTCACCACGCCGACATCGGCGGCATCACGCCCGGCTCGATGCCGCCATTCTCGACGCGCATCGAGGAAGAAGGCGTGCAGATCGACAACGTCAAGCTGGTCGATCGCGGCCACCTGCGCGAGCGCGAAATCCTGGATCTGCTGGGCAGTGGGCCATACCCGAGCCGCAATCCGCAGCAGAATTTGGCCGACTTCAAGGCCCAGATCGCCGCCAACGAAAAGGGTGTGCAGGAGTTGCACAAGATGGTCGAGCAGTTCGGGCTGCCCGTCGTGCAGGCCTACATGCGCCACGTGCAGGACAACGCCGAGGAATCGGTGCGCCGTGCCATCACCAAGCTGGCCGCGCGGACCCGCAGTGGCCAGTTCACGCTGCCGCTGGACAATGGCGCGCGGATTCATGTGGCGGTCGCCATCGATGGCGACACACGCTCGGCCCGCATCGATTTCACCGGAACTTCCCCGCAGCAGAGCAACAACTTCAATGCGCCCACCGCCGTCTGCATGGCCGCCGTGCTGTATGTCTTTCGGCTGCTCGTGGACGACGACATCCCGCTCAATGCCGGATGCCTCAAGCCGATCGAGGTCATCATTCCCGAAGGCTCCATGCTGCGTCCCGAGCCACCCGCCAGCGTGGTGGCCGGCAACGTCGAGACGTCGACCTGCATCACCAACGCGCTGATCGGCGCGCTCGGCTTCATGGGGGCGAGCCAGTGCACGCTCAACAACTTCACCTTCGGCAACGCCGAACACCAGTACTACGAGACCATCTCCGGCGGCTCGGGTGCCGGGGGCGAGTTCGATGCGCGAGGGCGACTGATCGGTGGCTTTGCCGGTGCCTCCGTGGTGCAGACGCACATGACCAATTCGCGCCTCACGGACCCCGAGGTGCTGGAGTGGCGGTTCCCGGTGCGGCTCGAAAGCTACGAGATCCGCCACGGCTCCGGGGGTGATGGCCGCTGGCGGGGCGGCGATGGCGGCGTTCGGCGCGTGCGCTTCCTGCAGCCCATGACCGCCAGCATCCTCAGCAACGGGCGGGTGCATGGCGCTTTCGGCATGGCGGGCGGCGCCGCCGGCGCCGTGGGCATCAACCGTGTGGTGCGCGCCGACGGTCGGGTGGAAGAGTTGCAGCACATCGGCAGCGCCGAGATGCAGCCGGGCGATGTCTTCGAGATTCACACGCCGGGCGGCGGCGGGTTCGGGGCGCCGTGACCGGGTGCGAGGGTGATCAGCAGGATGCTGGAGCGGGTGAAGGGAATCGAACCCTCGTATGAAGCTTGGGAAGCTGCCGTTCTACCATTGAACTACACCCGCGCAGATCGTCAATTCTAGCCACACGTGCCGAGGCGGTCGACCGCTCGCAGGCCGCTGCGCACGGCACCTTCCAGCGTCGCTGGGTAGGGGCCCTCGACGTGGTCGCCGCAGGCCAGCAGTTGCGGCGCGATGGCCATGGGTGGACGCACCAGACCCGCGGTGCAGGCGAAGGTGGCGCGCTTTTCGGTGACGGTGAGCCGCGGTTGCACGGCCAGGCCGAGCTGCTTTTGCGCCTGAGCCACCAGCTGCGCCTCGAGCTCGGCGCGTTCGCCGTCGCTGTCGCTGATGACAAAGGCCAGCAAATCCGTCGGTGGCGATGAGCGCGTGATGGCGTCGCGCTCGAACACGAACTGCGCGGGGCGGCCGGGTGCGCAGCGCAGCGCGAGCATCGGCAACGGCAGCAGCGGCGCCCGGGACGGCGGCGCGACCTGCGCGTACACCGTGGTGATGGCGCGATGCTGCACACCCGCGGCGCGGGCGCTCCATTCGCGAAGTTGCGTTGCTACTGAATCGGGAGCTGTCATGGCAGACTGGGCAATGGCTGATGCTGCATGAGGCGCTGACGTGGCCCAGATCACGCGGTCGAATTCCTGCCCGCCGATCCGCCAGTGCGGTGCCCGCCAGAGCGGTGCGTCGACACGCTCGCCACACAGCACCCGCGCGCCGCGCGCCTCGATCCAGCGCGCCGCGGCCTGCGGGAATAACGCGCCCAGGTCCACGCGCGGCAACAGCAGGCGCGAGCCGCCGGGCACGGCAAACAGCGCGTCGTGCAGCACGCGCAGGAAGACCGTGCCGCTGGCCTCGGTCACGGGGGTGTTGAGCGCCGAGACGCAAAGCGGCTCGATGAACTCGGCCAGCACGCGCGCGGGCAGGCCGGCGCACAACTGGCCGACGGTGGCCGTGGGGGCGCAGGCAAAATTGGCGCGGCGCCAGGCGAGTGCGGTGCGCAGCAGCGCCAGGCGCTCGCTCCAGCGCCAGCCGCGCGCGGCGAGAATGCCCGCCAGCACGTCCAGCGGCATCGGCCAGTGCGGCAACTGCAGGCCGCCGCCGTCGGCAAAGCGCAGCGCCAGCGGCCGGCTGAGCAGTGCCTGCTCGGGGTCGACTTCCACCGTACGCATCAGGCGCAGGCATTCGGTGTACGCACCGATCAGGATGTGCTGGCCGTTGTCGACCATCACTTCGCGTCCATCGGGCAACCGCAGAGGCACCCCGCGCGCGCGCCCGCCGGGTTGGCGTGCCGCCTCGAACACGGTGACGCGGTGACCGTCTTGCACCGCCTGCACCGCGGCGGCCAGGCCGGCCCAACCGGCGCCAACGATGGCCACGCGCAGCGGCGTCGCGGCGTGCGATTTCATGAGCAAAACGAGCTCGTAAGGCTTGGCGAACAAGCCAAAACAGCTATCGATTCAATAGTAAAAATGCGTCGCACGATGGTCAGAAACGCCCCAGCGCCTGCATCTTCCAGGCCAGCCAGAACTTGCGCAGCGGCGTGAGCGCGATGCGCTGGTGCAGCACGCGGTAGTCGGCGGCCTCGATCCGGCCCAGCAGCGTGCGATAGATGCTGGCCATCATCAGCCCCGGCTTCTGGCTGCGGCGATCGGCGGCGGGCAGCAAGGCCAGCGCCTCGTCGTAGATGCGGTGCGCGCGTTCGGTCTGAAAGCGCATGAGCGCGGCAAAGCGCTCGGAGTAGCTGCCTTGCAGCACCTCCTGCGGCGTGACCTGGAACTGCTGCAGTTCGGCCAGCGGCAGGTAGATGCGCCCGCGCCGCGCGTCATCACCCACGTCGCGGATGATGTTGGTCAGCTGGAACGCCAGCCCCAACCGGTGCGCGTAGTCGGTGGTCGCGGGATCGACCTGACCGAAGATGCGCGCCGACACCTCGCCCACCACGCCCGCCACCAGGTGGCAGTAGCGCTCCAGGTTGGCGAAATCGTAGTAGCGCGTGTGCGTCAGGTCCATCTGGCAGCCCTCGATCACGGCTTGCAGCAGCGCCTCTGCGATACCGAAGCCGGCCGCGTGCGGCATCAGCGCCTGCATCACCGGGTGCGACGGGTGACCGGCGAAGGCGTGGCTCACCTCGCCCTGCCACCAACCGAGCTTGGCGCGCGCCACGCCGGGATCGCTGACCTCATCGACGACGTCGTCCACCTCGCGGCAAAACGCGTAGAAGGCGGTGATGGCCGCGCGGCGCTGCGGTGGCAGGAACAGGAAGGCGTAGTAGAAGCTGCTGCCCGAGGCGGCGGCCTTGTGCTGGACGTAGTCTTGCGGCGTGGTCACGCGGCGGATTGTCACATCCACGCCAGACGCCAGACGATCGGCAGCGCGTCACGCCAGCCCAGCGAAGGCCGGTGCGTGAGCACCCGGGGGCCGAGCGCCTCGACGCGCTTGAGCGTGCGCAGGCCGCCCTGAACGACGGCACGCAGTTCCCAGCCGGCGCGGCCGGGTACGCGGTGCACCAGCGCAGCGCCTTGCTCCATCGTGGTTCGAGCGTGGCGCGTCAGGTGGGTCAACAGGGCACTCGTCGATTCGTCGGCCGCGAGCGCGGCGAACTGGGTGCTCGGGTCGGTGATCGGCAGGCCGTGTGCGGCGCACTCGGCCAGCGGCAGGTAGAAGCGCCCTCGCGGGATGTCGACCGACAGGTCCTGCCAGAAGTTGATCAGCTGCAGCGCGGTGCAGATGGCATCGCTCTGGCGCTCGGCGTTCTCGCCGGTTACGCCGTACAGGTGCAACAGCAGGCGCCCTACCGGATTGGCCGAGCGCCGGCAGTACGCAATCAGCGTCGCCAGGTCCGCGTGGGCCGCGCCATCGCGCGTCATCTCGACATCCTGCGCGAAGGCCGACAGCAGGTGCTGCAATGGTTGCACGGGGAGGTCGAAGGCACGGATCTGTGTCGCCAACGGACCGAACACCCCGGGCCAGCGGGTGGCCTGCGGCGCGGCACCACCCGCGCAGGCGACAAGGTCGGCGCGGTAGGCCGCCAGGTCGGCCAGACGGCTCGACGCTGGCGCCTCGCCCTCGTCGGCGATGTCGTCGGCCGTGCGCGCAAACTGGTAGATTGCCGCGATCGGCGCGCGCAGCGCAGGGGGGCACAGCCACGAGGCAACCGGGAAGTTCTCGTAGTGTTCGACCGCGGCGGGTGTGTCCGGCATGGCGGCACGATTGTGCCTGCCCGTCCCGCGCGCCCATGCACCCGCGCAGGCACCGCGGCGCGGACACACTAAAATACCCGGTTCGCCGTCTTTCAAACGGGCAGCCGAGCCAGCTGAGTCAGCCGCCTGCCGCATCAGAGCCTTGCTTGCGCGGGTGGCGAAATTGGTAGACGCACCAGGTTTAGGTCCTGACGCCCGTGAGGGTGTGGGGGTTCGAGTCCCCCCCCGCGCACCACGAACCACAACTTGTCACGAGAGAACACCATGGCCGTGAATGTCGAAACCCTTGAGAAGCTTGAGCGCAAGATGACGCTCACCCTGCCGCTGGACACGATCAAGAACGAGGTCGAGGCGCGCCTTCGGCGGTTGGCGCGCACCGTCAAGATGGACGGTTTTCGTCCCGGCAAGGTGCCGATGAGCGTGGTGGCGCAGCGCTACGGCTATTCGGTGCAGTACGAGGTGATGAACGACAAGGTGGGCGAGGCCTTTTTCAGCGCCGCTGGCGAAGCCGAGTTGCGCGTGGCCGGACAGCCCACCATCACAGAAAAGGATGGCGCGCCCGAGGGGCAGATGAGTTTCGACGCCGTGTTCGAGGTGTTCCCGGAGGTGAAGATCGGGGACCTCGCGATGACCCAAATCGAAAAGGTCAGCTCCGAGGTGTCCGACGAGGCGATCGAGCGCACACTGGGCATTCTGCGCAAACAGCGGCGCACCTTTGCCCAGCGCGCGCAGGCCGCTCCAGCCGAGGAGGGCGACCGGGTGACGGTGGACTTCATCGGCAAGATCGATGGTGAGCCGTTCGATGGCGGCAAGGCCGAGGATTTCCAGTTCATCGCCGGCGAAGGCCAGATGCTGCCCGAGTTCGACGGTGCCGTGCGCGGGATGAAGGCGGGCGAAAGCAAGACCTTTCCGCTCGCCTTCCCGGCCGACTACCACGGCAAGGACGTCGCCGGCAAGACGGCCGACTTCATGGTGACGGTCAAGAAGATCGAGGCCGCGCACCTGCCCGAAGTCAATGACCAGCTGGCCAAGTCGCTGGGCGTGGAAGGCGGCAGCGTCGAAGGTCTGAGAGCCGACGTGCGCAAGAACCTGGAGCGCGAGATCAAGTTCCGGCTGAACGCACGCAACAAGCAGTCGGTGATGGACGCACTGCTCGCCGCCTCCGAGCTCGACATCCCCAAGGCCAGCGTGCAGGCCGAGCTTGACCGCATGATCAGCAACGCCCGCGCCGACCTGAAGGCGCGCGGTGTCAAGGACGTCGAGAAGGTGCCGATGCCCGAAGACATGTTCCGCCCGCAGGCGGAGCGCCGCGTTCGACTCGGTCTGGTGGTGGCCGAGCTGGTCAAGGCGCACCAACTGCAGGCCACGCCCGAGCAGATCCGCGCGCAGGTCGACGAGCTGGCCGCCAGCTACGAAAAACCGGCCGAGGTGGTGCGCTACTACTACGGCGACAACCGCCGCCTGGCCGACGTCGAGGCGATGGTGATCGAGAACAACGTCACCGAGTATGTGCTGGGACAGGCCAAGGTGACCGACAAGGCCGTGCCTTTCGACGAACTGATGGGCCCGTCGGCCTGATTGCTTCTGAAGTGATAGCTTGCACGGCAGTCTGGGAGAGCGGCGGAGGCGATTGTCGATCTTCCATGTTGCCACCGGTGCCAGGGGCTTGGGGGGCGACGACAATGGGGCTTGGAATCGCGGGGTTCCAGCCCCATTTCCGAATCAAAGCAGAGACGGAGTATTCATGAGCACTTATGACGTGCCGCAAGGCCTGGGCCTCATCCCGATGGTGATCGAGCAGTCGGGCCGCGGCGAGCGATCCTTCGACATCTATTCGCGCCTGCTCAAGGAGCGCGTGATCTTCCTGGTGGGCGAGGTCAACGACCAGACCGCCAACCTGGTGGTCGCCCAGCTGCTGTTCCTGGAAAGCGAGAACCCGGACAAGGACATCTCGTTTTACATCAACTCGCCCGGCGGCAGCGTCACGGCCGGCATGTCGATCTACGACACCATGCAGTTCATCAAGCCCGATGTTTCCACCATGTGCCTGGGCTTTGCCGCCAGCATGGGCGCGTTCCTGCTGGCGGCTGGCGCCAGCGGCAAGCGTTATTCGCTGCCCAACAGCAAGATCATGATCCACCAGGTGCTGGGCGGCACGCAGGGCCAGGCCACGGACATCGAGATCCATGCGCGCGACATCGTGCGCACCAAGGAGCAGATGAACCGCATCCTTTCCGAGCGCACCGGCCAGCCCTACGAAAAGGTGGTGCACGATACCGAGCGGGACTATTTCATGACCGCCGACGAGGCCAAGAACTACGGCATCGTCGACCAGGTGCTCGCCAAACGCCCTTGATGTCGGCGCGCCGCAACGCACCGGCGCACGGTGGACGAGACCATCGGCCGGGCCAGGGTGATTTGAGTATCATGGGCCGATCCAATTCCTGAATGGGCGTCAATGGCCGAGAAAAAAGGCTCTTCCAGCGAAAAAACGCTTTACTGCTCGTTTTGCGGCAAGAGCCAGCACGAGGTCAAAAAGCTGATTGCTGGCCCGTCGGTGTTCATCTGCGACGAGTGCATCGACCTGTGCAACGACATCATCCGCGAGGAATTGCCGGCGGACACGCCTGAGATCAAGGGCAAGAGCGACCTGCCGACTCCGGCCGACATCAAGACCAACCTCGACAACTATGTCATCGGCCAGGAGCGGGCCAAGCGCACGCTGGCAGTGGCCGTCTACAACCACTACAAGCGCCTCAAGCACAAGAGCGACACCAAGGGTGGTGACGTCGAGCTCAGCAAGAGCAACATCCTGCTGATCGGCCCCACCGGCAGTGGCAAGACCCTGCTGGCGCAGACGCTGGCGCGCCAGCTCGACGTGCCCTTCGTCATGGCCGACGCCACCACGCTGACCGAGGCCGGCTACGTGGGCGAGGACGTCGAGAACATCATCAGCAAGCTGCTGCAAAGCTGCGAGTACGACGTCGAGCGCGCGCAGCGCGGCATCGTCTATATCGACGAGATCGACAAGATCAGCCGCAAGGCCGACAACCCCAGCATCACGCGCGACGTCTCGGGCGAGGGCGTGCAGCAGGCGTTGCTCAAGCTGATCGAGGGCACCATGGCCAGCGTGCCGCCGCAGGGCGGGCGCAAGCACCCCAATCAGGACTTCCTGCAGATCGACACCACCAACATCCTGTTCATCTGCGGCGGCGCCTTCGCCGGCCTCGAAAAAGTGATCGAGGCGCGCACCGAAGCCAGCGGCATCGGCTTTGGCGCCACCGTGCGCAGCAAGCAGCAGCGCTCGATCAGCGAGACCTTCGAGGACGTCGAGCCCGAGGACCTGATCAAGTACGGCCTGATTCCCGAGCTGATCGGGCGCATGCCCGTGGTCGCCACGCTGGCCGAGCTGACCGAAGACGCGCTGGTGCAAATCCTCACCGAGCCCAAGAACGCGCTGGTCAAGCAGTACGGTCGCCTGCTGCAACTGGAGGGCGTCGAACTGGAGATCCGGCCGTCGGCCCTGAAGGCGATCGCCCGCAAGGCGCTGGCGCGCAAGACCGGTGCGCGCGGCCTGCGCTCGATCCTGGAGGGCGCGCTGATCGATACCATGTACGAACTGCCCAACACCGCCGGCGTGACCAAGGTGGTGGTCGACGAGAACACCATTGAGGAAGGGCAGCCGCCGCTGCTCGTCTACCGGGAAGCGCCACGCAAGGCCGGCTAGCGCGGCCGGGCGGTGTCCCGGAGCGCCGCCGCGGCGAGGCGCCGACGATTGAAAACCCCGCGATCGCTACCACCTTGAAGCCAGATCGCGCCCGAGGATTTGACGAAAATGTCCGGAACCATGCCCCTGCCCGCCACCCCCATCGACCTGCCGCTGCTGCCGCTGCGCGACGTGGTGGTCTTTCCGCACATGGTGATTCCCCTGTTCGTGGGTCGCGTCAAGAGCATCAAGGCGCTGGAAGTGGCCATGGCGGCGGATCGCCGGATCATGCTCGTCGCGCAACGGGCCGCCGCCAAGGACGAACCGGGCGTGGGCGACATGTTCGAGGTCGGCTGCGTCTCCAGCATCCTGCAATTGCTCAAGTTGCCCGATGGCACCGTGAAGGTGTTGGTCGAAGGCGTGCAGCGCGCCACAGTGACGCACATCGAAGACGGGGAGGCGCATTTCGTGGCCACCGTGACGCCCCTTGAAGTCGAGGCGGCGAGTCAGGACGACGCCGAGGTCGAGGCACTGCGCCGCGCTGTGATGCAGCAGTTCGACCAGTACGTCAAGCTCAACAAGAAGATCCCGCCCGAAATCCTCACCTCGATCGCCAGCATCGATGACGCCGGTCGCCTGGCCGACACCATCGCCGCGCACCTGCCGCTCAAGCTCGAAAGCAAGCAGGTCGTGCTCGACCTGGCGAGTGTCAAGGAGCGCCTGGAAAACCTGTTCGAGCAGCTCGAGCGCGAGGTGGACATCCTCAACGTCGACAAGCGCATCCGTGGGCGCGTCAAGCGCCAGATGGAAAAAAACCAGCGCGACTTCTACCTGAACGAGCAGGTCAAGGCAATCCAGAAGGAACTCGGCGAAGGCGAGGAGGGTGCGGACGTCGAGGAGATCGAGAAAAAAATCAAGGCCGCACGCATGCCCAAGGAAGCGCGCAAGAAGGCCGAGGGCGAGCTGAAGAAACTCAAGCTGATGTCACCCATGTCGGCCGAAGCCACCGTGGTGCGCAACTACATCGACGTGCTGGTGGGTCTGCCCTGGAGCAAGAAGACCAAGATCAGGCATGACCTGGCACATGCGGAGGGCGTGCTCAACGAGGACCACTTTGGCCTTGAAAAAGTCAAGGACCGCATCCTCGAATACCTTGCCGTGCAGCAGCGCGTGGACAAGATCAAGGCGCCCATCCTGTGCCTAGTCGGCCCGCCCGGCGTGGGCAAGACCTCGCTGGGCCAGTCGGTGGCCAAGGCCACGGGCCGCAAGTACGTGCGCATGGCGCTGGGCGGCATGCGCGACGAGGCCGAGATCCGCGGGCACCGCCGCACCTACATTGGCGCCATGCCCGGCAAGGTGCTGCAGAGTCTGGCCAAGGCCGGCACGCGCAACCCGCTGTTCCTGCTGGATGAAATCGACAAGCTGGGCATGGATTTCCGGGGCGACCCGTCGAGTGCCCTGCTGGAGGTGCTGGACCCCGAGCAGAACCACACCTTCAGCGACCACTACGTCGAGGTCGATTTCGATCTCTCCGACGTGATGTTCGTGGCCACCAGCAACTCGATGAACATTCCGCCGGCGCTGCTCGACCGCATGGAGGTGATCCGCCTGTCGGGGTACACCGAGGACGAGAAAACCAGCATCGCTCTGAAGTACCTGCTGCCCAAGCAGATGAAGAACAACGGCGTCAAGGACTCGGAACTGCTGGTGTCCGAGGACGCCGTGCGCGACATCGTGCGCTACTACACGCGCGAGGCCGGCGTGCGCTCGCTCGAGCGCGAGCTCTCCAAGATCTGCCGCAAGGTGGTCAAGGCCCTGCAGCTCAAGCAGATGAAGCCGCAGGTGAAGGTCACGGCAGAGAACCTCAACGAGTTTCTGGGCGTGCGCAAGTTCACCTATGGTCGCACCGAGCACGAAAATCAGGTGGGTCAGGTTGTCGGACTGGCATGGACCGAGGTGGGCGGCGACTTGCTGACCATCGAGGCCGCCACCATGCCTGGCAAGGGCAATGTGCAGCGCACCGGCCAGCTCGGCGAGGTGATGAAGGAGTCGGTCGACGCAGCGCGCACCGTGGTGCGCTCGCGCGCCCCGGCGTTGGGCATCAAGGACGAGGTGTTCGACAAACGCGACATCCACATCCACGTGCCCGATGGCGCCACGCCCAAGGACGGTCCGAGTGCCGGTGCCGCAATGACCACGGCGATGGTGTCGGCGCTCACAGGGATCCCGGTGCGCGCGGACGTCGCCATGACCGGCGAAATCACCCTGCGCGGGGAGATCACCGCCATCGGCGGCCTCAAGGAAAAGCTGCTGGCGGCCTTGCGTGGTGGCGTCAAGACCGTGCTGATCCCCGAGGAGAACGTCAAGGACCTGCAGGAAATTCCGGCCAACGTCAAGGAAGGTTTGACCATCACGCCAGTGCGATGGATCGACAAGGTGCTGGAGATCGCGCTGGAGCGCCAGCCGGTGCCGTTGTCCGATGACGATGCCGTAGTGGCTCCCGCGCCCGCGCCGGCACCGAAGGCGAAATCGGCCGGGCGCGGCGGTGCGGTCAAGCACTGACCGGCCGAGGCGGTGACCCGGCAAGTGGGAAAAATCACCTCCGGCCGATCGATCGAACCCCCGATTCGCGCTATACTGCGGGGCTTACAACGCGGGAATAGCTCAGTTGGTAGAGCGCAACCTTGCCAAGGTTGAGGTCGCGAGTTCGAGACTCGTTTCCCGCTCCAGTTACCCGGCAACCGATCGACCGCCAGCGGTTGGCCCGTTTGAAAAGAGGGAAGCGTCTGCTTCCTTTTTTTCAGCTTCCAGGCAAGGCGCGATAGCAAAGCGGTTATGCAACGGATTGCAAATCCGTCTAGCCCGGTTCGACTCCGGGTCGCGCCTCCACGCATGCAAATTCGATCGTCTCCGTCTTTCCAACGGGGTGCGCGAGCCAGTCGCCGCGCTGCGACAATGGGCACCGTGGCCCCGGTGGTGAAATTGGTAGACACATCGGACTTAAAATCCGCCGCTTTCCTGCGAAGGGGCGTGCCGGTTCGATTCCGGCCCGGGGCACCAACCACCGATGACAGGACAACGCCATGAGTCACGACGACGCACCCTTCGAGATTCACGTGCATGGCGACGTGAACCTGCGTCCTGATGTGGGCTTCGACGCCCTCCAGGACGCGCTCAAGCCCCTCTGGAAATACGCTGGCGCGCGCTCCCTGGCCGACGGCGCGGCCAGCCTGTACGAGGACGAGCCGGGCATCCGCTTCGATCCGGCCGAACATCTGTTGCAGATGTGCTGGACCCTGGCCGGCGACGAGGATTTCCGCCAGCAACTGGACGACATGTGCATGAACCTCAACGAGCTGAGCGCCGCCGGAGCGGCGATCGAGGTCACGCTGTACGACGCCGAGTACGACGAGGACGACGAGGAAGCCGGTCGTGATTCGCGCGACGACTTCCTGCTGTTGTTCGTTGGACCGACGCCCGAGGCGATCATGCAGGCGCAGCGGGATCTGCTGGTCGAGGATGTGGTGCACCTGATGGAGCGCCATTTCGATGGTGCTCAACTGGGCGGGGTGGTGGCCGAGATCGACAAGCTGTTTGCGGCGCGCTTTGACGCGCTGGTCAATTCGCTGCGCATCGGCCAGCCCCCGCGCGGCACGGGCGGCGGCGCTGGCGGGCGCGGTGGCCGGCGGCCGCGCCATCTGCACTGAGAACAGGCCCTAGGCCGGCGCACCCGACTTGCGCGCCGTGAAACTCATGACGCTGGCGAATTCTCCGCTCGCGATGCGCTGTTGCCATTCGGCCGGCCCGGTGGCGTGGACGTTGGTGCCGCTGGAGTCGACAGCCACGGTCACGGGCATGTCCACCACGTCGAACTCGTAGATGGCTTCCATCCCCAGATCCTCGAAACCGACCACGCGGGCGTGCTTGATGGCCTTGCTGACCAGATAAGCGGCGCCGCCGACTGCCATCAGGTAGGCGCTGCGGTGGCGACGGATCGACTCGACCGCCTCGGGGCCGCGCTCGGCCTTGCCAATCATCGCGATCAGGCCGGTCCGCTCCAGCATCATGTCGGTGAACTTGTCCATGCGGGTGGACGTCGTGGGGCCGGCCGGGCCGACCACTTCGTCGCGCACCGGGTCGACCGGGCCGACGTAGTAGATCACGCGATTGGTGAAGTCGACGGGGAGCTTCTCGCCGTTTGCCAGCAGGCTCTGGATGCGTTTGTGGGCAGCATCGCGCCCGGTGAGCATCTTGCCACTCAGCAACAGGCGTTCGCCCGATTTCCAGGTGGCCACCTCCGCTCGCGTCAGGCGGTCGAGATCAACGCGGCGGCTGTTCGCCGCCGGCGCCCAGTCGATCTTCGGCCAGAGGTCCAGGCTGGGTGGTGTGAGGTAGGCGGGCCCCGCGCCATCCAGCACGAAGTGGGCGTGGCGTGTCGCGGCACAGTTGGGAATCATGGCGACCGGCTTGCTCGCCGCGTGCGTCGGGTAGGTCTTGATCTTCACGTCCAGTACCGTCGACAGGCCGCCCAGGCCTTGCGCACCAATGCCCAGTGCGTTGACTCTTTCGTACAGATCCAGACGCAGTTCCTCGATCGGATCGAGCGTTTCCCCACGACTGCTTTTCCGCTGCAGTTCGTACATGTTCAAGTCTTCCATCAGACTTTCCTTGGCCAGCAGCATGGCCTTTTCCGCCGTGCCGCCAACTCCAATGCCCAGCATCCCCGGCGGGCACCAGCCAGCGCCCATGGTTGGCACGGTCTTGAGCACCCAGTCGACCAGGTTGTCGCTCGGGTTCATCATGATCATCTTGGCCTTGTTCTCGCTGCCGCCGCCCTTGGCAGCCACCGTCACATCCAGCCTGTCTCCCGGCACGATCTGCACGCTGATGACCGCTGGGGTGTTGTCGCGGGTGTTACGACGTGTGAACAGGGGATCGGTCACGACGCTGGCGCGCAGCGTGTTGTCCTGGTCGGTGTAGGCGCGACGCACGCCTTCGTTGACGGCGTCTTCCAGGCTGCCGGCGAAACCTTCCCAGCGCACGTTCATGCCGATTCGCAGGAATACGTTGACGATCCCGGTGTCCTGACAGATCGGCCGATGTCCGAGCGCGCTCATCTTGCTGTTGGTCAGGATCTGCTCGATCGCATCCTTGGCCGCTGGACTCTGTTCATTTTCCCAGGCGCGCACCAGATGTTCTATGTAATCGGTGGGGTGGTAGTAGCTGATGTACTGCAGTGCGGCGGCGATGGATTCCACCAGGTCGTCGTGGCGTATGGTCGGGGTCATGGGCTGATCTCTGAGCGGGCGTATCGTGGTAGATGGATGTCGCTTGCGTTTGAAAGTATGCTGTGCGCGTGTCTTGGGTCGGTGGTCTGTATTTTGACAGTGGAGGATGCCATGAAGAGCATGACGAAGACTGCAACCGGGATCGGGTTGCTGGTTGTTGCGCTGGCGTGGGCGGGATTCGAATGGCTCGGTCCGACGGACGATACGGGAGTTGACAGACAGGCCGGTTTCGGGCCGGTCGCAGGTGGGCAGGCGGTGTCAGGGATGAACCCGGGGGCTCCCAATGGACAGCAATGGCAACAACCCCCGCCGACGCAGTCAGTTCAACCGATGCAGGCGATGCAACCGCAGCGACCAGCCGTGGCGCCGCCACTGGATACGCGGAGCATGCAGGCAGCGCAGATCCTCGATCTGGGGATTTCCAATCCACCTACCGTGGCGATCCAGCTGCAGATTCCAGCAGGCTGGAGCCCGGTGGGCGGGATCACCTGGAACGACCAGACCCCCTGCGGCGGCAATCAAGTGCAGGTGAACTGGATCGCATTGGCGCCAGACAGTCTCACGGCCGTGGAAGTCCTTACAGGCTTCACCTGGCAGGTGGCGGGTACGGAGCAGCAGTTCAACCCCTGCCCGGTGGCGCCGTTGCGCAGCGCACGCGAATTTCTGGAGGCCATGGCGCGCAATCTGCGCCCCGATGCGCAATTGGTGGGCTATCAAGACGTGGCCCCCAAGCCACCGACAGCAAACGAACCACCGCCTGCGCCCGGCGCACAGGTGCGCAAGGAGGGGGGACGTCTGCACATTGCCTACAGTGACAACGGTATCGCGATGGAAGAAATCCTGTCGACCACCGTCACCTTCAGCAGCATGCAGGGCTCGGTGATGGGTGGTGCCGGCATGGTGGATGCCCTGCGGGCGCCCGCAGGACGGCTCGATGTGGGGTTGCTCAATCGCATTGGCGCCTCGGCGCAGACCAACCCGCAATGGCTGGCCGCTGTCAACGAACGCGTGCGCCAGAGCGTCGAGCGCCACCACGCGGGGGTGACGGCAAAAATCGACGACTGGCACAACCGCGAGATGGCGACGATCAACGCTCGCGGCATGGCCGAGCGCCACGCGATCCGCATGCGCACCAACCAGGAGGTGGCCAATATCTACAGTTCGATTGCCGCCAACACCAGTGCCACCAACGATGGCATCCATCGGCGCTCACTGGAGGCGATCGGCGAATACAACACCTTCAATGGCACCAATGGCACGACGGTGCAAAACAGCATCCACAACGGCCAGCGTGTCTTTCAGGACACGAACAATCCAAACAACACCTTCAGCACCAACCAGCCCTACTTCAACCCGCCTGGCGGGTACGTGGAGCTGGAGCGCAGGCGTTGACCAATGCGCACCGAGCGCGCTTTCCCTGACCGCGAGACCGCTATTTCCATGACCATCACCCGCATCGAACACGACACCATGGGCCCCGTAGAGGTGCCTGCAGAACGTTTGTGGGGGGCGCAAACACAACGTTCTCTGCTCAATTTCGACATCAGCGGCGAGCGCCAGCCGCGCGAAATCATTCGAGCGTTGACGCTGGTCAAGCGCGCCGCTGCAACCGTGAACGAGCGCCTGGGCAAGCTCGATCCGACCAAGGCCGGGGCCATTGTGCGCGCGGCCGACGAGGTGCTGGGTGGCCAGCACGACGACGAATTCCCGCTGGTGGTCTGGCAGACCGGCTCCGGAACGCAGACCAACATGAACGTCAACGAGGTGCTGGCCAACCGCGCCAGCGAGCTGTTGGGCGGCGAGCGAGGCGAGAAGCGTCTGGTGCATCCCAACGACGACGTCAACAAGAGCCAATCGAGCAACGACACCTTCCCGACGGCCATGCATCTGGCGGCAGCCGAGGCGATGGTCCGGCATCTGTTTCCCGCGCTGGACTTGCTTCACGCCACGCTGGCCGCCAAGGCGAGCGAGTTTGCGGACATCGTCAAGATCGGTCGCACCCATTTGCAGGACGCGACGCCGCTGACGCTTGGCCAGGAGTTTTCCGGGTACACCGCCCAACTCGAGCACGCTCGGCGGCACCTGGACGCCACGTTGTCGCACCTGTATGAACTGGCACTCGGCGGCACTGCGGTGGGGACCGGCCTGAATGCACCGAAGGGTTATGCGCAAGCGGCTGCAGACGAGCTGGCACGCCTGACCGAACTGCCATTCGTCACTGCGCCCAGCAAGTTCGAGGCCCTCGCCTCGTGCGATGCGTTGGTGCAGGCGCACGGCGCCCTCAAGGGGCTGGCCGCCAGCCTGAACAAAATCGCCAACGACGTGCGCTGGCTGGCCAGTGGTCCACGCAGCGGCATTGGCGAAATCACGATCCCAGAAAATGAACCCGGCTCGTCGATCATGCCCGGCAAGGTCAATCCGACCCAATGCGAGGCGATGACGATGCTGTGCGCGCAGGTCATGGGCAACGACGTGGCGATCAACATCGGCGGTGCTTCGGGCAATTTCGAACTCAACGTGTTCCGACCCATGATCGCGCACAACTTCCTGCACAGTGTGCGCTTGCTCGCCGACGGCATGCGCAGCTTCAACGACCATTGCGCCGTCGGCATCAAGGCCAACCGCGCGCGCATCGACGAACTGGTGCAGCGTTCGCTGATGCTGGTGACGGCGCTCAACACGCACATTGGCTACGACAAGGCCGCCCAGATCGCCAAGCGCGCGCACCATGAAGGCCTGAGTCTTCGGGAGGCGGCGGTGGCCACCGGTTTTCTCACGGCGGAACAGTTCGACGCCTGGGTGCGACCACAGGGCATGATCTGATCTCCTGGCCGGAGGCGGCGCAAGTCGCGGCGGATTCACCATCCACGCGCGCGACATTGTCTGGATCAACACCACAACTGGTGTCATGGTGACTCGCGCGCACCGAGCAGTGCGCAAGTCCAGTGCCTAGAATGATTTCGAACCCGGTGATGGCGCACTGCACCGCGGTTGGCGCGATTGCCAGAGATCGCGAGTGCACGCCGCCAGCGGCGACGTACGGACGCGCCGACCTGCAGAAATGGAGAACCGGCCATGACCGATATCGAGCGGACCGAAGCCAACGAGGCGCAGATCGCAGTCCATTGGAAGGAAGAGCAGTACTTCGAACCTGCTCAGGAGTTTGTCGATCAGGCGTTGATGCGTGATCCGACGATGCGCGAGCGGTTCAGCGAGAAGCATTTTCCGGATTGCTTCCGCGAATATGCGGACATGCTGACCTGGTTCAGACCCTACGAAACGATCCTGGATACCAGCAACCCACCGTTCTGGAAGTGGTTCACCGGGGGCAAGCTGAACGCCAGCTTCAACTGCGTCGACCGCCATCTGGATGAACACCGGAACAAGGGTGCGCTGATCTTCGTCGGCGAACCGGAGGACGAGGCGCCCTACGTGATGACTTACCAGGAGCTCTACAACCGCGTCAACGAGATGGCGGCGCTGCTGCAGGCGGAGTGCGGCCTGAAGGCGGGCGATCGCGTGACGCTGCACCTGCCGATGACGCTCGACCTTCCAATCACGATGTTGGCCTGTGCACGGCTGGGCGTCATTCACTCGCAAGTGTTCGGCGGATTTTCGGGCAGCGCGTGCGCCGACCGGATCAAGGATTCAGGCAGCCATCACCTGATCACCATTGATGCCTACTGGCGCTCGGGCAAGCTGATCGACCACAAGGCCAATGCCGACATTGCCGTGAAGATCGCGGCAGAACTGGGCCAGAAAGTCGACAAGGTGCTGATCTGGCAGCGCTACCCGGGCAAGTACAGCGCACCCACCCCGCTGGTAGCAGGGCGCGACGTGTTCGTCAACGAACTGCTGAAAAAGTACCGCGGCCGGCGCGTGGAGCCGGTACCGATGGATGCCGAGGCGCCGTTGTTTCTGATGTATTCGAGCGGTACCACCGGCAAGCCCAAGGGCTGCCAGCATCGCACGGGCGGCTATCTGGCCTATGTGGCGGCCACGTCGAAATACGTGCAGGACATCCACCCGAACGACACCTACTGGTGCATGGCCGACATTGGCTGGATCACCGGCCACTCCTACATCGTCTACGGGCCACTGGCCATCGCCGCCACCAGCGTCATCTACGAAGGCACGCCGACCTGGCCTGACATGAACCGGCCCTGGCGCATCGCCGAACAGCTGGGCGTCAACATCTTCCACACCTCGCCGACGGCGATCCGGGCGCTGCGCCGTCTGGGGCCGGACGCGCCCATCCACGGGCCGCAGAACTTCAAGCACATGACCACGGTGGGCGAGCCGATCGAGCCCAAGGCCTGGCGCTGGTACTACGAGCAGGTGGGCAAGAGCAAGGCCGTCATCTGCGACACATGGTGGCAGACCGAAAACGGCGGTTTCCTGTGCAGCACGCTGCCGGCGCTGGACAAGATGAAGCCCGGCAGCGCAGGGCCCGCCCTGCCGGGGATCTACCCGGTCATCTTCGACGACGACGGCAACGAGATTCCCAAAGGGTCCGGGCGCGCCGGCAACATGTGCATCCGCAACCCGTGGCCGGGCATCATCCAGACCATCTGGGGCGATGACAAGCGCTTCGTCGAGACGTATTACAAGCGCTTTTGCAAGAACCCGGACAGCAAGGATTGGCGCGACTGGCCTTATGTATCGGGTGACGGAGCGATGGATGCGCCCGATGGCTACTACCGCATCCTGGGGCGCATCGACGACGTGATCAATGTCTCCGGTCACCGCTTGGGGACCAAGGAGATCGAGTCGGCCTGCCTCACGGTGCCGGAAGTGTCCGAAGCCGCCGTGGTGCCGGTGCATGACGAGATCAAGGGAACCGTGCCGGAGGTCTACGTGTCCGTGCCGAGTGGCACCAAGAATCCGGATGCCGTGGCGCGTGCGGTGGTCAAGGCGTGCGAGGACATCATCGGCAAGATCGCGCGTCCCGAGAAGGTGTACGTCGTGCCCGACATGCCCAAGACCCGTTCGGGCAAGATCATGCGCCGCGTGCTGGCCTCGATTTCCAACCGCCGCGACGTGGGTGACGTGACTTCGCTGGCCAACCCCGAGATCGTCGAGACGATCCGGGCCGAGGTGCAGGGCCGCTAGACGTGGGCCAACCCGAGCCATCGTGCCAGGAGTTGCACGCTATGGCAGAAGCCGTGCGCACCGCATGTCTGCGCGCGGCCATCGACGGCTACGAGCGCGCCGGCATGGGCGGCCTGTGCGAAGAAGGTCGCTGGGAAATGGTGGTCGACGCGATCCGGACGCTGGACGTGGACACCATCGTGCGCGCGGCCGGCAAGCGCGCAGGCGACACCGCCTGAGGCACCCAGTTCTTGAGCCACGGAGGGCCGGTTCTCGAACCGGATCCGGCACGGCGGCCTGACAATCAATAAAAAGTGTTACATCGCACGGGCTGCCGCTGCGTTGGTTTTGCACCGGCGATGCAGGACTTCTGACGCCAGGCGCCAGAATCTTCCCTTCCGATCATGCGATGATTGGGCCGTCCTGCGGAGCCGGCGTTCCGCGTGTCTGGCAACACACCTAGGAGAAGAGGGAAATGAGCGCCATTGATTCGGTTCTGGTTGAAAACCGGGTTTTCCCGCCCAGCGATGCCATGGTCAAGGCGGCCCGGATTTCGGGCATGGCGGCCTACCAGGCGCTGTACGCGGAGTCGGAGAAGGATTTCACGGGTTTCTGGGGGCGCCTGGCGCGCGAGCACATCGTCTGGGACAAGCCGTTCACGCGCGTGCTGGACGAGTCGAACAAGCCGTTCTACAAGTGGTTCGACGACGGCATGCTGAACGCCAGCGCGAACTGCCTGGACAAGCACATGGGCACGCCGGTCGAGAACAAGACCGCGATCATCTTCGAGGCCGATGGCGGCGAAGTCACCAAGGTGACCTATCGGGAACTGCTGGCGCGCGTGAGCCAGTTCGCCAACGCGCTCAAGGCGCACGGCTACAAGAAGGGCGACCGCATCCTGATCTATATGCCGATGACCATAGAGGGCGTGGTTGCGATGCAGGCGTGCGCGCGGCTGGGCATCATCCACAGCGTGGTGTTCGGCGGGTTCTCTGCGCGCTCGCTGCAGGAGCGCGTGGTCGACGGCGGCGCGGTTGCGGTGATTACCGCCAACTACCAGATGCGCGGCGGCAAGGAAATGCCGCTGAAGGCGATCGTCGACGAGGCGATCGGGCTGGGCGGCTGCGAGTCGATCCGCAACGTGTTCGTGTACGAGCGCACGCCCACCGCGTGCCCCATGACGGCAGGGCGCGACAAGACCTTCGCCCAGGCAATGAACGGTCAGGGCACCGATTGCCAGCCGGTCAGCGTGGAGGCCGAGCACCCGCTGTACATCCTCTACACCTCCGGCTCCACCGGCAAGCCCAAGGGTGTGCAGCACTCCACGGGCGGCTACCTGCTGCAGGCCAAGCTGACGATGGACTGGAGCTTCGATCTCAAGCACGAGGACGTGTTTTGGTGCACAGCTGACATCGGCTGGGTGACCGGCCACACCTATGTCGCCTATGGGCCGCTGGCCGCGGGCGCGACCGAAATCGTGTTCGAGGGCGTGCCCACCTACCCGGATGCCGGGCGCTTCTGGCAGATGATCGAGCGTCACAAGTGCAGCGTCTTTTATACGGCGCCGACGGCGATCCGCTCGCTCATCAAGGCCGCCGAGACGAACGACAAGGTGCACCCCCGGCATTCCAACCTGTCAAGCCTGCGCGTGATCGGCAGCGTGGGCGAACCGATCAACCCGGAAGCGTGGATGTGGTACTACAAGAACGTCGGCGGTGAACGCTGTCCCATCATCGACACCTACTGGCAGACCGAGACCGGTGCCCACATGATCAACCCGCTGCCTGGCGCCACGCCGTTGGTGCCGGGCTCCTGCACGCTGCCGCTGCCGGGCATTTTTCCGGCGATCGTCGATGAGACAGGCCACGAAATGGCCAATGGCACCGGTGGCATGCTGGTCTACAAAAAGCCCTGGCCCAGCATGGTTCGCACCATTTGGGGCGATCCGGAGCGCTTCAGAAAGACCTACTTCCCCGAGGAGATGAAGGGTTACTACTTGGCCGGCGATGGTGCGGTGTGTTCGAGCGATCGCGGCTACTACCGCGTGACCGGCCGCATCGACGACGTGCTGAATGTCTCGGGCCACCGCATGGGCACAATGGAGATCGAATCCGCCCTGGTGGCCAAGACCGACTTGGTGGCCGAGGCTGCCGTGGTGGGTCGCCCGGATGATCTGACCGGTGAAGCGATCTGTGCCTTCGTGGTGCTCAAGCGCTCACTGCCGCACGGGGCGGAGGCCGACAAGATCGCCAAGGAATTGCGCGACTGGGTGGCCAAGGAAATCGGCCCCATCGCCAAGCCCAAGGACATCCGCTTTGGCGAGAACCTGCCCAAGACGCGCTCGGGCAAGATCATGCGGCGTCTGCTGCGCTCGCTGGCGCGTGGCGAGAAGATCACGCAAGACACCAGCACGCTGGAAAACCCGGCGATCCTGGAGCAGTTGGGCGAAAATCACTGAACGCGACACCCTACCCACGAAAAAAGCCTGCGCATCGCGCAGGCTTTTTTGTCGCAAACGGGTGCCTTATTACTTCAGGCTCATCACCCAGGTGGCCAACTGCTTGGCTTCTGCCGCGTTGACGTTGGCGTTCGGTGGCATGGGCACCGCGCCCCAGACGCCGCTGCTGCCCTTCATGATGCGCTCGGCCAGCATGTCGACCGCACCCGGGTCTTTCGCGAATTTCTTGGCGACATCCTTGTAGGCCGGGCCGACGACCTTCTTGTCGATCGCATGGCATGCCATGCAATTCTTCGCCTTGGCCATCGCCTCGTCGGCCATGGCCGGCGCCGCGGCGCCCACGACCGCCAGGGCGGCCATCGTCAACAGAACACGCTTCATAATGGATCCTTCATCATGGATGGACAAACAACAAACCCTCAACGCGATTGTAGGGATACTTGTTGACAGTGGGGTGAAATCCCTCACGCGCAACCAGTGGAATATGCCATGTACTTGTTAGGAATCGGGATCATTTTGCTGTTGATGAAATCGCAGGAGATCGGATTCGTTGCCACTTGGTCGTGGTGGTGGGTCCTGTCACCGTTCGCCGCGGCCGTGGTGTGGTGGGCGTGGGCCGACTGGTCGGGGTATACCAAGCGCAAGGCGATGGAGCGGGAGGACCAGCGCAAATTGGAACGGATCAACCGCCAGCGCAAGTCGTTGGGTCAAAAGCCGAAGACCGCGCCACCACGGCGCTGACGGGGCGTACTTATCGGTTAGAAGCGGTTTCCCTTGCCAGTCTATTTACAACAAATAGCTTGAATTAGCCGCCGAAGGCAGGGGCTACTGGTGGGCTGCGAGTCCCTCATTCGACTGAAAAATCGTCCAGCACCGCCCCTCGGCTGGCGCTGGACGCGTTGAAGGCAAATTTGGCCTGCACGCCGCG
>CAZGOL010000013.1:0-29151 GCA_964527755.1 uncultured Ottowia sp. | reverse complement strand
TCTCGGGCGTGTAGCGGCTGTAGTGTTTCTTGAGCTGCTGGTACACGCAGGCCGGATCCTGCATGGTGTCGTCGACCTTGACGAAGCCGTCTTCGCCCAGCTGGTAGCCCCAGGTCGACTTGTCGTACTTGCGCTTGGCTTCGTCGTAACCACTGAACAGGCCGTTTTCGAGCTTGAAGCCGGGCTTGGTCAGGAAGGTGGCGTCGGTGTTGAACTTGACGTAGTCGTGGTGGATCTTGTCGTTGCTCAGCAGCCAGTTGATGACGCCGCCGAGGAAGGCGATGTCGGTGCCGTTGCGAATCGGCGCGTATAAGTCGGCCACCGCCGACGTGCGGTTGAAGCGCGGGTCGACCGAGATCAGCTTGGCCTTGCGCTTTTCCATCGCCTCCACCACCCACTTGAAGCCGACGGGGTGGGCTTCGGCGGCATTGCCGCCCATGACGAGAACGAGATCCGTGTTGCGGATGTCGGTCCACGAGTTGGTCATCGCTCCGCGACCGAAAGTCGGGCCCAGACTGGACACCGTCGGTGCGTGTCAAACGCGTGCTTGTGTATCGATCCCCACCATCCCCAAGCCGCGCGCCACCTTCACCGTGAGGTAGCTGGACTCGTTGGAGGACGAACTGCACATCAGAAAACCGGTGGTGGTCCAGCGGTTGACGGTGGTGCCGGTGGCGTTTTTGGTCTGGAAGTTGGCGTCGCGGTCGGCCTTCATCAGCTTGGCGATGCGCGTGAGCGCCTCGTCCCAGCTGATGCGTTTCCATTCCTTGGAGCCGGGTTCGCGCACGGCAGGGTACTTGACCCGGCCGGGGGAGTTGATCATGTCCATTGCGCCCGCGCCCTTCGGGCACAGCGAGCCGCGGCTGACGGGGTTGTCCGGATCGCCCTCGATGTGGATGACCCGTTCGTGGACGTTCTTGGCTTCGTCGCCCAGCTTGTAGATCATCATGCCGCAACTGACCGAGCAGTAAGGGCAGATGCTGCGCGACAGCGTGGCGTGGGTGAGCTTGAAGGCGCGTGTTTCAGCCAGGGCGGCGGTGGGTGAAAAACCCAGTGCCACCAGGCTGGACGCGGCCAAGCCAGCCCCGCTCACGCGGAAAAACTGGCGCCGGTTCATGTCCATGGACGTTCTCCTCGTTGCCATGCACCGCCCGAAGCTCGATGTGCGCTCCTTCGGATGCATCGAGAACCAGTCTAGGCCCCTCAGGACCGTTGTCACAGTAAGGCAAAACCCTAGGTTGTTGTCATGGCGGCGTAGTCCGGGCACGCGCGGCGGTGGCTCAGCCCACGGCAGGCGATCGCCCAACTCGAGGCGTCATGCGGGGTGCCGAGTGGCTGAAGGCTCGTTTGACCTTCGGATGTTGCGGTGCGGCAATTCGGGTGGTGCCGGTTTGCAGATGGCCGGAAGTCGATGAATTCTGGCGTGATCGAGTTCCTGTCGAGGGTCGCCGGGCATTGGGACGGCTCCGCTTTGCCCGACCGACGCTGGTGGTCATGGGTTTGGACGTCACGCAGCAAACAACGTAGAGTGGGACGATGGCGAGAGCATTCAGGGTCAGGGCATGACGCAGGACACGATCTGGAAGGGTCGCGATGACTCGGCCGAGCGGGGCGAAACCACGCGCGTTCATCAGGTGGTTCGCCACGACGGGGCGCATGGTGCTGGCGATGCCGTGCTGCTCGGCTTCGCGAGCGATGCGGGGGTGCGGCGCAACCAGGGCCGCGTGGGCGCCGCGCGTGGGCCGGAGGCTGCACGACGTGCCATGGCCGCACTGCCGGCACACGCTCTGAAGGCGCTCTGGGATGCGGGCGATGTCGTGTGCGAGGGCGATGCGCTGGAAGATGCGCAGGCGGCGCTGGCGGGCCGCGTGCGGAGCATCCTGGATACCGGCGCGCGCCTGGTGGTGGTAGGGGGCGGGCACGAGGTGGCCTGGGGCGACTTCCAGGGTCTGCGCGATCGCCTGTACGGCAGCGGCGGGCCGGGCGGGGCGCTGCTGGTGCTCAATCTGGATGCCCATTTCGACCTGCGCAGCAGCCGACCCGGCAGTTCGGGCACGCCGTTTGACCAGATTCTCGAAGACGCCGGGGCGCGCAGGCTACCCGTGCGCTACGCCTGCCTGGGGGTCTCGCGCCTGGGCAACACGCCGGCACTCTACGCACGAGCGCACGAGTTCGGTGCCTTCCACGTCGAAGACAGCCGGATGCAGGAACGCCACCTGGAGGCGCGGCTGGCCGATCTGGACCGGTTGATGGCCGACGTCGACCACGTCTACCTCACGATCGACACCGACGTGCTGCCCGCATCCGTTGCACCCGGCGTCTCGGCGCCCGCGCCCTACGGTGTGCCCATGTCCGTGATCGAGGCGTGCGTGCTGCACGTCAAGGCCTCGGGCAAGCTGCGCCTGGCCGACATCGCCGAGTTCAATCCCGCGCACGACATCGACGGCCACACGGCGCGCGTGGTGGCGCGCCTGGCCTGGACCTTGTTGCAACCCTGAGCGCCGCGGCACCGCCGCACGCTCGAGACCGGAGAAGGATGAAGCGATGGAATTCAATCAAATCACCACGTTGTGCGCGGCGGTCCTGATGTATCTGGTCGGTGACGTGCTGGTGCGGCGCATCGGCGTGCTCAACCGCTTTTGCATCCCGGCGCCGGTGGTCGGGGGTCTGCTTTTCGCCATTGCCGTGACGCTGCTCAAGGGCACCGGAATCGTCAGCATCGTGCTGGACACTTCGCTGCAGTCGCTGTTCATGGTCACGTTTTTCACCACCATCGGCCTGGGCGCGAGCTTTCGGCTGGTGCGCCTGGGCGGCAGGCTGCTGGTGATCTACTGGGTGATGTGCGGCGTCCTGGCGTTCGCGCAAAACGTCATCGGCGTCTCGCTCGCGTCGGTGATGGGCGTGCATCCGCTGATCGGCGTGATGGCCGGGGCCGTGTCGATGGAAGGCGGCCATGGCGCCGCGGCCGCCTACGGCCAGACCATCGAGTCGCTGGGCATTCCGTCGGCCGTGACGATCGGGCTGGCGGCGGCCACCTTCGGCCTGGTGGCAGGCGGCCTGACGGGCGGGCCGGTGGCGCAATACCTGATTCACAAGTTCGACCTGAAGCCGGCCGCCGAGGAGACCGAGGACTTCGTCGAGGCCGAGAAGCAGGAAGTGGCCTACCACTCGTTCATGGTGCAGGTGTTCCTGATCACCGTGTGCATGGCTGTGGGGGTGTACCTGGGGGCGCTGTTTTCGAGCTGGACCGGCTTTGTGCTGCCAGGCTACGTCGGCGCCATGTTCACCGCGGTGGTGCTGCGCAACGTCGTCGACCGGGTGCACCCGAAGTGGATCAACATGCACGAGATCAACCTGATCGGCGACGTGTCGCTGGCGGTGTTCCTGTCGATGGCGCTGATGAGCATCAAGCTGTGGGAACTGGCCGACCTGGCGCTGCCGCTGCTGGTGATCGTGTTCATGCAGGTGGTGTTCATCGTCCTGCTGGCAATCTTCGTCATGTTCCGCCTGCTGGGGCGCAACTACGATGCCGCGGTCATGGTCTCGGGGTTTCTGGGGCACGGCCTGGGTGCCACGCCCAACGCCATGGCCAACATGGGCGCGATCACCGAGCGCTTCGGGCCTTCGCGCAAGGCCTTCCTGATCGTGCCCATCGTCGGCGCCTTCCTGATCGACGTGTTCGGGATGCCGATCATCATCACCACGATCAACCTGTTCAAGTAATCCGGCTCAATCCAGCGCCCCAAGGCGGCGTTTCATGCAGGACGTCCAGACTCGTCAGGACGGATTTCGGGGCAAGCGCGCGCGGCGGTTCATGCGTCATGCTGTCGCCCTTGCGTCGCCCTGAATCCGGACCGGCACCAGTCGCCCGCGCCAACGGCTCATCGCTCGACTCGGTGGTCGGTCGATCGATTGCGGCAGGCGCCTGATGTCTCCCGTCCAGTCGCCGCTCGTTCGGTCAGCAGGACGGCCCCTCGAGGGACGGGGCCACTCCGGTGCAATACCATCGCCGCATGACCCACCCCATCACCGCACTGATTCACCATCCGTACCGGCCACCCGCCGGGTTCGAGGCGCCGCAGCCGCCGATCCACAAGGCGTCGACGGTGATTTTTCCGAACGTCGCGGCCATGCGGCAGCGCGATTGGAAGCACAAGGACGGCTACACCTACGGGCTGCATGGCACGCCGACGACCTTTTTGCTGGAGGAGCGCATCGCTGCGCTCGAGCATGGGCTGCAATGCGTGCTCGCGCCCAGCGGGCTGGCGGCGATCGCCAACGTCGCGCTGGCGTTGCTCCACAGTGGCGATGAAGTCCTTATTCCCGACAACGCCTACGGTCCCAACAAGGCACTGGCGGAGGGCGAACTCGCCGGTTGGGGGATCGCGCACCGGTATTTCGACGCCATGAACCCGGACGATCTGGCTGCTTGCATCGGTCCCGGCACGCGGCTGGTGTGGCTCGAGGCGGCCGGCTCGGTGACGATGGAGTTTCCCGACCTGATCGAGCAGGTACGCGTGTGCAGGACGCGTGGCGTCACCTGCGTGCTCGACAACACCTGGGGCGCCGGGCTGGCCTTCAACCCGTTCGACCTGGACGGACAGGGCCTGGGCGTCGACGTGTCGGTGCACGCGCTCACCAAGTACCCCAGCGGCGGCGGCGACGTGTTGATGGGCTCGGTGGTGACGCGCGACGAGGCGCTGCACCAGAAGATCAAGCTCACCCACATGCGCCTGGGCCTGGGGGTGGGGGCCAACGACGTCGAAGCGGTGCTGCACGCACTGCCCAGCGTGGCGCTGCGCTACCACGCGCAGGATCAGGCCGCGCGAGCACTGGCGCGCTGGTGCGTCGCGCAGCCGCAGTTCGCGCAGGTGCTCCACCCCGCGCTGCCCGGCGCGCCCGGTCATGTCCACTGGCAGCAGGTGTGCGGGTCGGCCGACGCGCGCGGCGGTGGCGCCGCGGCTGGCCTGTTCAGCGTCGTGGTGCACGAGCGTTACACCAGCGCGCAGGTCGACGCCTTCTGCGATGCGCTGCGCCGGTTTCGCCTGGGCTATAGCTGGGGCGGACCGATCAGCCTGGTCGTGCCCTACGACCTTGCGAGCATGCGCCAGGGCTGGCCCCGGCACCTCGCACGCGGCACCGTCGTGCGCTTTTCGGCTGGGCTGGAGGCCGTCGCCGACCTGCAGGCCGATCTCGAACAGGCGCTGGGCCAGACGCTGCCCGCCTGATGGTTGCAATCGAATTGATAGCTGCCATGGCATGACTGGCAAGCGCCAACTTCCAATTTGGCATCGAAAGTTGGTGCGTCGGCCGAAAGCCCGATGGCTGCGTGGGGACAATACCCATTGCGACGATGTGGTCTACTCGCTGAGGTGCCACGATCCGTCCCGCGTGGCGGCCTCCGCAGTACCTCATGACCGAACGCGCGAACGTCCCCGACGACCCCTCCGGCAGGGCCGCCCCGCCGGCCGGCTATCAGCCCTGGATCCCTCCGCCCGTGACCGTGCCGCAGGCGGTCATGCGACCGCTGGGCCTGGGCGATCCGCTGCGCTGGCTGCGCGCGGGCACGGCCGACTTTCTGGCGGCGCCCGGGATCGGCCTGTTTTACGGCATGTGTTTCTGGGGCATGGCGGCGCTGCTGGCGCTGGTGTTTCGCAGCCGGCCTGAATACGTCATGTCGGTTGCTTCGGGTTGCCTGCTGCTGGGGCCGTTCCTGGCCCTGGGCCTGTACGAGGTGAGCCGTCGGCGCGAGCGTGGCGAGACACCACGGCTGGGGGCATCGCTCGGCTGCTGGGAGTCGCACCTGCGCAGCATGGGCCTGCTGGTGCTCGTGCTGATCGTGCTCGAACTGCTGTGGGGGCGAGCATCGCTGGTGGTGTTCGCGGTGTTTTTCAACACCGGCATGCCCTCGACCACAGGCGTCTTGCAGGCGATTTTCAACCCCGACAACCTCGATTTCGTGATGGTCTACGCGGTGGTCGGCGGCCTGTTCGCGTTGCTCGTGTTTTCGACGTCGGCGGTGTCGATCCCGATGATCCTCGACCGCGACACCGATGCCGTCTCGGCGGCGATCACCAGCATCCGCGTGGTGGCCAACGACCCGATCGTGCTGCTGTGGTGGGGCGTGCTGCTCACGTTGCTGGTGGCCGTGGCGCTGCTGCCCTGGGGTGCTGGACTGCTCGTCGTCGGGCCGATTCTCGGACATGCGAGCTGGCATGCGTACCGGGGCGCCGTACACTGGAGCCAGCCCGCTGACACGCCAGTGGTCCCCGATCAATGAAGGACTGAAGGAAGATTCTTGGCCACACCGAACTACGGTTACGAAAAGCGCCAGCGCGAGCTGGAGAAAAAGCGCCGCAAGGAAGAGAAGGCGCGCACCAAGGCGGCGCGCCGGGCCGGCGGTGGTGCGGACGACCCGGATTCGGTCGCGCCAGCGCCGGACGAAACCAGGCCCGATGAAGGCGGTGGCGAGGCTGGCAACCCGGGCGGCGCGGGCTGAGGGGCACGCCAGCGGGGGTGTTTTCAGTCAGTCAACCGACGGTCCGCGCTCCAGTATTTCGGCACTGGCCTGCGCCAGGCTGGCCGCAGAGCGATTGCCCAGCCGCACCGGGCGGGCCTGCTCGAATCGGGTGAAGTTGCGTCGGGTGGAGCTCGCGTACCCGGGGTCATAGTGCTTTTGCAGCAGCTCGCGCACCACGACTTCGGTGTGGCCACCGGTCACCTGCGCTTTCCAGGCATCGATCACCGAGCGACCGCGCAGGGCAATCAGGGCGTCGAGCCTCTGGCAGAAAAACGCCGGGTCGTTCACGAAAAACGGGTAGTCCTCCAGCAGCAGCGCCACGCGCTCGTCTTCATCGAGCTCCAGGCGCAGGCAGTCGCTGGCGCGCATGGCGTCGATGAGGCTGTCGGGCAGGGTCAGGTTGCCGACTTTCTTGCTCTCGGCCTCCACATAGACTGGCCGTGATGGCTCCAGCGCCCGCAGGTGCTCCCAGAGGCACATTTCGAAGTGCTTTTGCGAAGGCTGCGCAACGCCCGGGATCAACCCGAGCACCGAGGCGCGGTGTCTTGCCAGGCCCTCCAGGTCCAGCACCTGTGCGCCGGCATCTCGCAGCGCATGCAGCAGCCGCGTCTTGCCCGATCCGGTGGGCCCGCAGATCACGCGCAGTTCCAGGCGCTGCACCCGATCGGGCAGGTCGGCCAGCATGGCGGCGCGAAAGGCCTTGTAGCCGCCTTCCACCAGGTGCACGCGAAAGCCGATCTGCCCCAGCACCAGCGCCAGCGCGCCGCTGCGCTGCCCGCCGCGCCAGCAGTACAGCAAGGGCTGCCAGTCGCGCGGCGTGTCTGCCAGCTCGCGCTCGATGTGCGCGGCGATGTTGCGCGCCACCAGCGCGGCGCCCAGCTTGCGCGCCGGAAACGGCCCCGCCTGCCGGTACAGGGTGCCCACCTGGGCGCGCTCGTCGTCGTGCAGGCTGGGCCAGTTGACCGCGCCCGGCAGGTGATCGTGCGCGAACTCGTCCTCGCTGCGGGCGTCGATGACCGCGTCGAAGCCGTCCAGTCGCGCCAGGGCCTCGGCGGCGGTGAGGTGGCGTACGCTCATCGAAGAAGTTTTTTCAGTTCGGGCCACACGTTGCCCAGGATGATCGGGTGTGCCTGCGCCGTGGGGTGGATGCGATCGGGCTGGAACAGCTCGGGCGCATTGGGCGCGTCGGCCACGCCCTTGAGCAGGAACGGCACCAGCGCGGCGCGCTCGGACTTGGCCACGTCGCCGAACAGCGCCTCGAAGCGCCGGCCGTAGTCCGCGCCGTAATTGGGCGGCACCTGCATGCCCGCCAGCATGACCCGGGCGCCGGCCTGGCGTGCGGCCTGCGTCATGGCCTTGAGGTTGGCCTCGGTCATTTGCAGCGACAGCCCGCGCAGCGCGTCGTTGCCACCCAGCTCGATGACCACCACCTGCGGGCGGTGGGTTTTCAGCAGGCCCGGCAGGCGCGCCCGCCCGCCCGCGCTGGTGTCGCCCGAGATGCTGGCGTTGACCACGCGCGCGGGGATCCGCTCGGCCGCCAGCTTGCGTTCGAGCAGCGCCACCCAGCCGCTGCCGCGCGCGATGCCGTACTCGGCACTCATGGAGTCGCCGACCACGAGGATCAGCGGCGGGTCGGCTGCCAGCGCTCGAGTGGCCAGCAGCAGGGTCGCCAGCGGGAAGCGGATAAAGTCTCGTCGGTTCAAATCAGATGGCCTTTACATGACGGATCGTTCGCCCGGCGTCGCGCCAGACGCATTTCCGGCGCCCATCGTGGCGGTGGAGCACGTGTTCAAGTCGGTCACCGACTCCAGCGGCACGCTGGATATTCTGCAAGATATTGATTTCCAGCTGGCAGGGCGCGAAACGGTGGCCATCGTCGGTGCCTCGGGTTCGGGCAAGAGCACGCTGCTGTCCATCATCGCCGGGCTGGACACGCCCACGCGCGGCACCGTTCGCGTGGCCGGGCAGGACCTGTTTGCGGTGGACGAGGACGCGCGCGCCCGGTTGCGCGCGCGCAGCATCGGATTCGTGTTTCAGAGCTTTCAGTTGCTGGGCAACCTGAGCGCGCTGGAGAACGTGATGCTGCCACTGGAGCTGGCCAACCGGCGCGACGCACGCCAGGCCGCGAGCGACATGCTCGCCCGCGTGGGACTGGCCGAACGCCTTCGGCACTACCCGCGCGTGCTCTCGGGTGGCGAGCAGCAGCGAGTGGCCCTGGCGCGCGCCTTCGTCATGCGTCCGGCCTTGCTGCTGGCCGACGAACCCACGGGCAGCCTCGATCACGCCACCGGTGCCCAGGTGATGGACCTGATGTTCGAGCTCAACCGCGAGCAGGGAACCACGCTGGTGCTGGTCACGCACGACTCGGCGATTGCCGCGCGTTGCCAACGCCGCCTGACGATCGACGCGGGGCGCGTGGCGGAAGACAGCGAGACGGCCGCATTGCTACAATAACAATAGCTGTCGTGGCGTTTTGGTCAAGCGTTATAAGCCGAAATCATCAAAAATTCGGGTTACAGTTGAAAGCCCACTGTGGCCACGATTCCCTCGCCGATGTCGCGCAGCCAGCTGGGCGCCTGGGACGACGCCGGCCTGCCCCCGCGCGCGGTGTCCTCGATCCAGCGGCCCAGCCAGTCGATCTCTGCGCGGCCGTAGAAGGCGGCCATTGCCTCGTAGTTGATGAACAGGCTGCGGCTGTCCAGGTTGGCCGATCCGCACAGCGCCAGCGCGTCGTCGACCACCACCGCCTTGGCGTGCAGCATGGAGGGCAGCAGGCGCACGTGGGCACCGGCGTCGACCAGCGTGCGCACCGCGCGCCCGCGCGCCCAGTCCGCCAGCCGATGGTTGGAGCGGTGCGGGAGCACCAGCGTGATGTGTAGCCCGCGCTTGGCCGCCAGCACCAGCGCTTCCAGCAGGCCTTCGTCGGGCACGAAGTAGGGCGTGGCCAGGAGCAGTCGTTGCTCGGCGTGAAACACGCTGGAGACCAATAGCGCGTGCAGGATGTCCTCGTGAAAGTCCGGCCCGCTGGGCACCCACTGGGCCAGGTTCAGGTCGGCCGGCGGGGCGTCGGGGGTGGGTGCGACATCGCCGCCCGGCGGGGTCGAGGGCGGCGCGGCATCGGGCAGATCGGCCTCCTGGCGTGCCAGCCGCTGCGCATAGTCCAGCCGCAGCGCCTTGCGCGCGCCGCGGGCGATGCGCCAGTCGCCTTCGAACTGGGCCTGCGCCTGTGCCGCCAGCGCGCCCTCGGCGACGAAACTCAGGTCCAGCCACGCTGGCTCGCCGACCTTGCCGATGAAATATTCGTTGGCGATGTTGCGCCCGCCGGCCCACAGGCGCGCGCGGTCCGCCACCACCAGCTTGCGGTGGTTGCGCAGGTTGGCTCGGCCGCGCCCCGGAAAACCCAGCGCCGGCACGAACAGGCGCGTGTGCACGCCCGCGCTTTTGAGCAGCGCATCGTGACTGTGCGCGCTCTTGAGGCTGCCGATGCTGTCCACCAGCAGGCGAACGCGCACGCCGGCGCGCGCGCGTTCGGCCAACGCCGCGGCCACCGTGGCACCCACCTCGTCGTCGCCCAGCACATAGGTGCAGATGTCCAGCGTGTGGCGGCTGGAGACGATCAACTCACGCAGTTGCGCCAGCGCGGCATCGCCATCGGCGGCAAAGCGGACCGCAGCCTGTGGTTGGGCGCCCGCCACCCCGACGGCGGCGAGCAGGCGCGTCGCCCACAGCGGCGCGGCATGTGCCCAGGGCCCGGCGGGTGCCGGCTGGCGCCGCGTGGCCGGACGAATCAGCTTGCGCGTGCCGAAGATCAGGAACAGCGGCAGGCCGAGATACGGAAAGGCAGCGATCCCCAGCACCCACGACAGCGCCGCGTACGGGTGGCGACGCTGGCGGCGCACGCGCGTCACCACGATGTAGGTCAGCAGCCCCGCCGCCACGAAAGCGCTGTGCTCCAGTGGCGAAAGGGTGGGCAAGTGCAGCATGATGAAGCTTGTTGAGGGTTCGCGTTCGAATCATGACGGATGAGCTTGCCGTGCACCAATGGCAAGCACGGTCATCCGTGACGCCGACGGCAGTGGGTGTCATTGGTCATTTCCGACAGCAACCTCGCACGCATGGGCCGGCACGCAGCGCCGTCTTGCCATTGCGCGCGTCGTGCCGCGCGCGCCCCGAACATACCCGAAGCGCGACTGTCCGCACCAAACCGCCCGCCCGGAGGCGGCCAGGGCCGCGAACGTTTGTGCGCAGGCAAGGTCGTATACAGGGTATCGATAACAACAGGAGCGGATCATGTCCTTGCGCAACGACAACGAGGCCGCGAGGCCGCTCGGCGCATCCGTGCCGAGCGTCGAAGAGCGACCAGGCGCGCTGGACCTGCTGATCCAGCCATTCGCGCGCTTGTCCACCAGTCGGTTCAACCTGCGTGTCGGCCTTGCCAGCGACTGGTTGATCGGCATCGCGTTGTGTGCGGCCGCGCTTCACTTTGGCCCGCCGCGCGCGCTGATCGGCGTCTTGATCGTTCTGTGCGGCCTGTTCGCGTTCAGCTTCATCGAGTACGCCGCACATCGCTGGCTGTTTCACGGCGACACCGGGCCGTTTCGGGCGGGTCACACGCGCCATCACGTCAACCCCCACGGCTACGACGCGATGCCGTTTTTCGTGCCGCCGCTGTTCATGTGCGCGCTGGCCGGGTCGTTTGCGCTGGCGCTGCCCATCGCGCCGGCGCTGCTGCTGGCCGGCAGCATCGCCGTGGGTTACGCGCTGTATGGCTCCAGCCATGCCGTGCTGCACATCCATCGCTTTCACAACCGGCTGCTGCGGCGCTGGGCAAGTTTTCACAACATTCACCACTTCCATCCCGACACCAACTTCGGTGTGACCACGGGATTGTGGGATTTCGTGCTCGGCACGCGCTACCGGCCGCGGGGCCGCCATGGGGCCGGGCACGCCTGAGCGCGGGTGGGCCGGGGGGATAATCGCGCATGCCTGCCGCCCGAGTACTCTTCGGCTTTCACGCCGTCGGCGTGCGCCTGAAAACTGCGCCTGCGTCCATCGTCGAGCTTTATGTCGATGCCACGCGGCGCGACGCGCGCATGAAGCAGTTTCTGGCCCGCGCGGCGGAAAGCGGCGTGCGCGTGATCGAGGCCGATGGCACGCGCCTGGCCGGGCTGTGCGGCGGGGTGGGGCACCAGGGCGTGGTGGCGCGGGTGCAGGCCATCGGGGGCGTGCGCACGCTGGATGAACTGCTGGACGATCTGCAGGAGCCGCCCCTGCTGCTGGTGCTGGACGGCGTGACCGACCCGCACAACCTGGGTGCCTGCCTGCGCGTGGCCGATGGCGCCGGCGCGCACGCCGTGATCGCGCCCAAGGACCACGCCTGCGGCATCAACGCCACGGTGGCCAAGGTGGCCAGCGGCGCGGCCGAGACCGTGCCCTACTTCATGATCACCAATTTGGCGCGCACGCTGGGCGAGTTGAAGGAGCGCAACATTTGGGTCGTCGGCATGGCGGGCGAAGCCGAGCAGACGCTGTACCAGGCGGACCTGGCGGGCTCCATCGCCCTGGTGCTGGGCGCTGAGGGCCCAGGCCTGCGGCAACTGACGCGCAAGACCTGCGACGCGCTGGTGCGCGTCCCCATGCAGGGCGCGGTGGAAAGCCTGAACGTGTCGGTGGCCAGCGGCGTATGCCTGTACGAGGCGCGGCGCCAGCGCCTGCAGACCACTGCTCGGGCGGCAACCCAATCGGCATGACCACCGCGCATCACGGCATCCACGTCATCGACACCGGTTTTGTGCGCCCGCGGCTGGACGCCGCCTACCTGATCGTCGAAAAAGGCCATGGCGCCTTCATCGACTGCGGCGTCAATCACTCGGTGCCACGCCTGTTGACGGCCCTGGCCGGTGCGGGACTGACGCCGGGGGACGTGGACTGGCTGATCCTGACCCACGTGCACCTGGACCATGCCGGTGGCGCGGGCGCGCTGATGCAGCAATTGCCCGCCGCGCGGCTGGTGGTGCATCCGCGCGGCGCGCGCCACATGATCGACCCCAGCCGACTGTGGGCGGGCGCCACGGCCGTGTATGGCGAGGCCGAGATGCAGCGCAGTTACGGCCAGCTGGTGCCGGTGCCGGCCGAGCGTGTCATCGAGGCACCCGACGGGCACGAAGTCGATCTGGCCGGACGCCGCCTGGTCTGCCTGGACACACCGGGCCACGCGCGCCATCACAACGCCATCTTCGACCCGGCCTCGGACTGCGTGTTCACGGGCGACACCTTCGGCGTGTCGTATCGGGAGTTCGACACCGCGCAGGGCCAGTTCATCGTGCCGGCCACCTCGCCCGTCGAATTCGACCCCGAGGCGATGCGCTGCTCGATCGATCGCGTGCTGGCGCTGCAGCCGGTGGCGATCTACCCCACGCACTTTGGTCGCGTCGGACCGCCGGCGGCGCTCGCTCGCGAGCTGCACGCGCAGATCGACGCCATGGTGGCAATTGCCCTGACCGCCAACCAGGGCGTGCGCGCCGAGCGCCACGCCGCTTTGCGCGCGGGTCTGCGCCAGCTCTATGCCAGTCGCGCCGCGCGGCATGGCTGGGCTGGCGCGGATGACGAACTCGATCGCCTGCTGGCGATCGACATCGAGCTGAATGCGCAGGGACTGGCGGTCTGGCTCGACCAGCGGACATGAATCCACCCGCCCGCGACGACGATCCGGTTCGCGCCTGGGTGCGTACGGCCGACCGGGTCGTCGTGCTCACCGGGGCCGGCATGAGTGCCGAATCGGGCGTGCCGACGTTTCGTGACGCGCACACCGGCCTGTGGGCCCGTTTTCGGCCCGAGGAGCTCGCCACCGAGGCGGCGTTTCGCGCCCACCCGCAGCGGGTCTGGGACTGGTATGCCGAGCGCCGCGACGCGCTGTCGCGGGTGCAGCCCAATGCCGGCCATCTGGCGCTGGCCGAGTTTCAGCGTCGCCACCCGCAGCGCCTGACGGTGGTCACGCAGAACGTCGATGGTCTGCACCAGCGCGCCGGCAGCCCGGGCGTGCTGGCGCTGCACGGCAATCTGGCCGACGACCGCTGGCTCGACCCGTGCCCGCGCGTGGCTGACGGTGCGCTTCCATGCGGCACTGCGCTGGCGGTGGCTGGCACGCCGCCGCATTGCCCGCAGTGCGGCAACCGGCTGCGTCCGGCGGTGGTGTGGTTTGGCGAGGCGCTGCCCGAACCGGCCTGGCAGCGGGCCGACCAGGCGGCGCGCGGCTGCGAGCTGATGCTGGTGGTGGGCACCTCGGGTGCGGTCTGGCCGGCCGCCGGCCTGGCGCACTCGGCCCGCGCGGCCGGCGTGCGGGTGGTGGTGCTGAACCCCCGCCCAAGCGAGCTCGATGCGGTGGCGCACCGCGTGGTGTCGGGCACCGCGGCCGAATGGCTGCCGCGCTGGCTGGCGGATTGATTCGCCATCGACCGGACGACGAGTCGCCCCCGTTTGCGCGATCCGACGGCGGTCGCGACAACGACTACACCACGCCCAGCGCGCCCAGCAACGCCCCGGTTGCGATCAGCCACATCAGATGGATGCGGGTGCGCCACACCAGCAGCGTGACGGCCGCCACGAGCAGCCACAGGCGCCAGTCGCGCGCCGGCTGGTCCCAGGCGGCGACCAGCAGCCAGCCGGTCACGAAAATCAACCCGATCACCAGCGGCGTCAGCCCCACCTTGAAGGCGCGCACCGCCAGCCATCGTTGATGGCGTTGGATCCAGCGCGTTGCCACATAGGTGAGCAGGCCCGAAGGCAGCAGAAAGCCGATCAAGGCCACCAGCAATCCCGCCAGCGCTGGCAGCCACGCCAGCCAGCCGGCCTGTGGCCCGCCACCCGCGTTCAGACCCACCTGCCACCCGATCAGCGCCACGTACAGCACGTTGGGGCCGGGAGCCGCCTGCGCCAGGGCGATCGAGCCGTTGAACTGCGGATCGCTCAGCCAGTGCCGTCCATCGACCAGGAATCGGTGCATGTCTGGCGCCGTGGTGATGGCGCCGCCGACGGCCAGCAACGACAGCGACAGAAAGTGCGCCAGCAGCGTGAGCCAGTCGGTTGCGGACCAGGAGAGCAGGGCCATGGTGCAGGGCGTCGGTTCAACCGCGGGTGGCCGCCCGCGCCTGACGACGCAGACACCCGGCCGCCCAGGCCCAGCCGGCGCCGCCCAGCAGAGCGACCGTCCAGGCCAGCGGAAGGTGCAGCAGGGCGCTCGCCACGATGGTGGCCGCAAGCAGCATCAGGCTGGCGGCCAGCCCCATCGGATTGAAGCGCAGGGCCGCCAGCAGCTTGATTGCGGTGCCCAGGATCAGTCCCGCCGCAACCGCACCGATGCCGCGCAGTGCCTGTTGCACGATGGGCACGTCGGTGAACGTGCTCCAGGCCACGGCAAGCGCCGCGATCAGCAGCGTGGGCAGTGTCAGCATGCCGGCCAACGCGGCCAGCGCGCCGGATGCACCGAAATGGCGTGCGCCCAGCATGATCGACAGGTTGACCACGTTCGGCCCCGGCAGGATCTGCGCCACGGCCCAGTCCTCGATGAACTGCGCGTTGCTCAGCCAGCGTTTTTTTTCGACTAGTTCGCGCTGCACCACCGCCAGCACACCGCCGAAACCCTGCAACGCCAGCCAGGAGAACGACCAGAACAGGTCGGCTCGCGAACGCGGGGCACCGTCGCCAGGGTCAGCCCGTGCGGTCATGGTTGTGGCCGCTCAGGGCAGCACTTCGAGGATCCGCTCGACCGGTCGACCCAGTCGGGCTCCCCTGGACGTGACGACGATCGGCCGCTCGATCAGCGCCGGCGTGGCGTGCAGGGCCGCCGCGAGTCGTTCGTCGCTCAGCGTGGGGTCATCGAGGCGCTGCTCCAGGTATTCGGGCTGCTTGGTGCGCAGCAGCGCGCGCAACGGCTCGCCGGTGGCGCGCGCGATGGCCATCAGGTTCCCGGTGCTGGGCGGGTCCTTGAGGTATTCGACGATGTGGGGCTCGATGCCGCGTTCGCGCAGCAACTCGAGCGCCTTGCGCGAGGTGCTGCACTTGGGGTTGTGGTAGATCGTGACGGTGCTCATGGGATGATCCTGCTCAAATTGGCACTTCCAAATCGATAGCTGCTATGGCTTGACTGGTGGACGATTCAGCCTGATTTCATTCATAAATCAGGAATCGCGCACGCGCGCGGACCCAGGCGTGCTCGTCCACGTGCGCCGCCGCATCGAGTGCGGCTGGCGGCGCGCCGGCATCGTCCACCCACTCGCGCAGCTGGGGACCGCCGTTGATGATGTCGATGGCCAGTCGCCCGGTTTCGTATTCGTAGGGAAAATCGCGCCACAACGGGTATTCGGGTGCTTGCCGCCGCAGTGCCTTGAAGGCCAGGGCCTGCAGGCGCCAGGGCCTGAAGGCGCCGTGATCGTAGTGCATGGCGTCTTCGACGTGAATCTGCACGCCGGCGCACAGTTGTCCCGCGTGCTTGTGAAACGTGGGCTCGAACCAGCATTCACGCAGGCGGCATCCGGCCAGCCATTCCGGCGCCAGGATCTGCATGTCGGCCAGCAGGCGCCGGGTGTCGATGTCCGGGGCACCAAACAACTCGAGCGGTCGCGTCGTGCCGCGGCCTTCCGACAGCGTCGTGCCTTCCAGCATCACGGTACCGGCGTAGGCGCGCGCCATGCTCAGGGACGCGGCGTTGGGGCTGGGGTTGATCCAGCCGCGCTCGGTCGGCCAGCCGAAGCCGGGCGCGGCGCCGGCTTGCCAGCCGCTCATCTCGATCACGCGGTATTCCAGATCGAGGCCCAGCATCGCGATGAACCAGTGGCCCAGCTCGCCCATCGTCAGGCCGTGACGCATCGGCAGCGGCCCGGCGCCGACGAAGCTCTCCCAACCAGGACGCAGGCTGAGCCCCTCGACCGGTCGACCGGCCGGGTTCGGGCGGTCCAGCACCCACACCGCCTTCCCGTGCGCGGCCGCGGCTTCCAGCACGTAGCGCAGGGTGGTGATGAAGGTGTAGATGCGGCAACCCAGATCCTGCAGGTCGATCAGCAGCACGTCCCAGGGCGCCATCATGGCGGGCGTGGGGCGACGCACCGCGCCATACAGACTGAACACCGGCAACCCCAGGCGCGGGTCGGTGTAGTCGGGTGATTCGACCATGTTGTCCTGCTTGTCGCCGCGCAGTCCGTGCTGCGGACCGAACGCTGCCGTCAATTGCACGTCGGGCAGCGCGGCGAGGGCATCGAGCGCGTGGGTCAGATCGCGCGTCACCGAGGCCGGGTGTGCCAGCAAGGCCACGCGTCGGCCGGCCAGCGGGCGGCGCAGCGCGGGGTCTTCGAGCAAGCGCTCGAGGCCGAGTTTCATGGGCGCGCGTCCCTGGTTGTGGGTCCGCGCGCCAGCCAGCCGCGGCGGTCGTGGAAGTCGGGCTTCGCGCGCGGGTGGGCCAGGGCCCAGTAACTCAGCCGGCCGTTGGCCGACTCGACGACGGCGCACAGACCCAGCAAGCACTCGCCATTGCCATCGGGCAACGCGCTCGCCGGCAGCCATGCGTCCAGCGTGAGTCGGCGATCGGTACGGTTGCACTCGAGGCGCGGCGCGGGCAGGGCAGGCGCATCGGGGTGGCGTACCCGTTCGGCGCCAAAGCGCCAGGCCGCCCAGTGGCCCGCTGGGGAGAAGTTGAACTCGTGGTAACTCGACGAATCCGGCTGGCCCACGAAGGCTTCGAAACAGGTGTGGCGCCACAGCTGATCTCGGGCGCCGGGCGTTTCGTCCGCAGCGGGCACGCGCAGCGCGCCCAGGTCGGCCGCCAGTTCGAAGCGCAGGTGCCAGGCGCCCCCCGATGCGCCCGACACCCGGGCATGCAGCGCCAGAACGTCGGGGCAGGCGGTGGTGGGGTGGGGCCACAGGTTTTGGGGCGGGCTGGGGACGATCACGATATGGCGGCGAAATGATGTGGCGCTGCAGGTCGATCAAGCCTGGGCGGCATGGGACGCAAGCAGTGCAAGCCAGCATAGCAGGCCGCGTCATGATTGGGCACAGTCGTCGTGCGCTGGCTGCCTACAATCGCAGCGCATCGATGCCCACCGCCGATGGGTCGGCATCGAACCGATTTGAAAAGAAGGAGAAACCCGATGCCCCTGTCGGTCCGCAATCGCCCGCACCGCACCTGGCCGGTGCTGGCCATCGTGTTGCTGGCGGCTGGCTGCACCACGGTCGACCTGGGCCCGCGCTACGCGCCGCCGCCGATCCAGATGCCGCAGCCGCTGCCATCCGAGCCCGCCCCGACGCCGGTGGCTCCCGTCGTGCAGGCGCAGCCGGTGGCACCGGTCCAACCGATCGAGCAACCTCTGCCGCCGGTCGAGTCCACCGCTCCCGATGCCAATCTGGTGACGCTCACCGCCCGCCTGGACGGTGCCAGCGTGATCCCGCCGGCACACAGCGCAGCCAACGGCCAGCTGGACGCCGTGTACGACCGCAGCACGCGGCTGCTTCGCTGGAAGACGAACTGGGTTGCCCTGAGCGGCAACGTCACCGCCGTGGAGTTCCACGGCCCGGCCGAGGCTGGCCAGAACGGTCCGCCCACCATGATCTGGCCGAGTCCGTTCGGCACCCACTACGAGGGGCGCGCGACCCTGCCGCCCCAACAGGCGGCCGATCTGCTGGCCGGTCGCTGGTATGTCATCGTGGTCACCGGCGCCTATCCGATGGGTGAGTTGCGTGGCCAGTTGCGGGTGATCCGATGACCGGCGGCCGCCACCCCGGCGCGACGATGGCCGGCCGCCGCGGGCCGCTGCACCATCCGTCGACGTTCACGCGACGCGTGCACCTGGCGCTCGGCGGGCTGTTCGTCGCGCTGCTGGCGGGTTGCGCCGCGCCGCCCGTGGTGCGTGCGCCCGCGCCGCCGCCGCCACAGCCGCAGCGCCTGCCGGAGCTCGCCGCCTTCAGTGCCCGCCTGAGCGTGCAGGAAGCCGTACCACCGGCAAGCGGCGGCGCGCACGGTGAACTGGTGGCGGTGCTCAACCGCAACACCGGGCTGCTGCGCTGGAAGCTGACCTTCAGCGCGCTCAGCGGCCCGGTGCAGAACGCCGCCTTCCACAGCCCGGGCATGAGTGGAGAAATCGCGCCGATGGTGCTGTCGCTCGGTCGCACGGTACTGAGTCCGTCCGAGGGCCGAGCGGTACTGACCCCGGCGCAGCGCGCCGACCTGCTGACTGGCCAGTGGTACGTCAACCTGCCGACCGCGCGCCACCCGCAGGGCGAGTTGCGCGGCCAGATGCTTGAGCAGCGCTGAGCGAGCCGGCGCCGTCAGACCCAGCCCGAGGCGCGCAGTTCTTTCTTGAAGTAGGCATAGAAAAGCGGTGCGGCCACCAGTCCGGCGGCGCCGTAGACCGCCTCCATCACGAACATCACGCTCAGCAGCTCCCACACGCCCATGTGGGTGCGGTGGCCGATGACCTTGGCGTTGATGAAGTACTCGGCCTTGTGGATCGCGATCAGGAACGCCAGGCACGCCAGCGCCACGCCGGCCGACACCGACAGGCCCACCAGGGTCAGCACGGCGTTGCAGATCAGGTTGCCGACGATCGGAATCAACCCCGCGATGAAGGTCAGCAGGATCAACGCCATCGAATAAGGCAGGCGGTTGCCGGTGAGCGGCAGGATCACCAGCAGAAAGATGGCCGTCAGGCTGGTGTTGAACAGCGCGATCCAGAACTGCGCCACCACGATCTGGCGAAACGTCTCGCCGAAACGGCGCACGCGCAGCCGCAGCTGGGCCGCCAGCGGCCGCAGGCCGCCAATGGCGGGCCGCACCGCCGCCAGCGCGCCGATCAGCAACCCGACGTAGGAAAACAGCAGGCCCGACAGCCAGGCGCGCCCGGTCATCGCCAGCGTGCCGGCCTTGCCGGCCAGGTAGCCCGCGATGGCGTGCTGGATCTCGACCGCGCCTTCGGGCAGTTGGTTGGCGATGTCGGGCGGCAGCCGATCGCGCAAGTCGAGCACGGTGCGCGCCAGAAAACCGAGCAGCTCGCGGTACTGCGCCGGCGCGTCCAGGATCAGGCCGCGCGTGCGCGGCAGGAAGACCGCCAGCAGCACGATCGGCAGCAGCGCCACCAGCGTGGCCGACAGCCCGGGGGCGTGCCGCCTCGCCGTGCCCATGAACCGGGACAGGCGTGGCGTGAACCAGCGCGTGCTGGCGAACCCCACGCACACGCACAGCAAGCCCGGCAGCAGTCCCTGCCACATGATGAGCAGCAACGCACCGACGATCAGCACGTGGCTGGCCACCCTGGCTGCCTGCAGGCGCTGGTCGGGTGGTTGCGATCGCATGGAACGAAAGGGCCTGGTGCCTGCCGGTCGCGGGGCGGCTCAGGCCACGCGCACGGCGGGCCCGTCGCCGCGCGCGGCGATGCGTCCGATCTCGTGTACCCGTTCGCCCGCGGCGCGCAACGCCTCGGCGCAGGCCGCCGCCTGCGCGGCGCCGGCCACCACCACCATGCCGATGCCGTGGTTGAACGTGCGATTCATTTCGTGATCGTCGATGCCGGCGGTCTGCTGCAGCCAGGCGAACAGCTCGCTGCGCGGCCAGCTCCCGGCGCGCAGGTGCGCAGCCAGGCCGGCGGGCAGCACGCGTGGGATGTTTTCCAGCAGCCCGCCGCCCGTGATGTGCGCCAGCGCCTTGATGCCGCCGGGCGAATCCAGCGTCGCCAGCACCGGCTTGACGTAGATGCGCGTGGGGGCCATCACGGCCTGGCGAAACGGCTGCCCGTCCAGCATGGCCGGCAGATCGCCGCCGGCGCGCTCGATGCACTTGCGCACCAGGGAGAAGCCGTTGCTGTGCACGCCGCTGGAGGCCAGGCCCAAGACCACGTCGCCTTCGGACACGTCGCGGCCGGTCAGGATGCGGCTCTTTTCGACCGCGCCGACGCAAAAGCCCGCCAGGTCGTATTCGCCGGGCGGGTACATGCCGGGCATCTCGGCCGTCTCGCCACCGATCAAGGCGCAACCGGCCAGTTCGCAGCCCCGGGCAATGCCCTGCACCACGCGCGCGGCGGTGTCGACGTCGAGTTTTCCGCAGGCGAAGTAGTCCAAAAAAAACAGCGGTTCGGCGCCCTGCACCAGCACGTCGTTCACGCTCATGGCCACCAGATCGATGCCCACCGCATCGTGCATGTCCCATTCGAATGCGAGCTTGAGCTTGGTGCCCACGCCGTCCGTGCCGCTCACCAGCACCGGCTCGCGGTAGCGCTTGGGCACTTCGAACAGCGCGCCAAAGCCGCCCAGCCCCGACAGCACGCCTTCGCGCAGCGTCCTCCGGGCGAATGGCTTGATGCGTTCGACCAGCGCGTCGCCGGCGTCGATGTCGACGCCAGCATCCTTGTAGCTGAGAGAGGCGGGGGCGGAGTTCATGGGCAGCGCGGCGGGGTGGTTCGGGCAGTGACCTGGCGACCGGGCGCTCGCCGCATAAAATCGAGCCCAGATTCTAGTGTGCCAATTCCGCGACCCGTTGCGCCGGCGCGGCACGCAGTCCCATCGTCGACCTGCCGCATGTCACCCGCTTCGTTGCTGCCATCCCCGGTTGCCCGCATCCGATGAGGCAGATCGCGCTCGACATCGCGGTGACGCCCGAGCCCACGCTGGCGGATTTCGTTGCCGGGCGCAACGTCGCCGCGTTGCAGCATCTGCGCCTTTGGGCGGAGGCACCCACCCGCTCGCCGGTGCCGACTTACCTGTGGGGACCGGCGGGCGTTGGAAAGACCCACCTGCTGCGCGCCGCACGCGGGGCGCTGCACGGACTGGGCGCCTCGGTCGGCTGGCTGGACGCCACCACTTCGGCGCTCACGGCTTTCGACGAGCGGTGGGACGCGGTGCTGCTGGACGATGTGCACGCTTTCGATGCGGAACGCCAGCACACCGCGTTCAACTGGTTCGTCAACGCGCTGGCGCCGGCGGGCGGTCGTCCGCGTGCGGTGCTGGCGGCGGGATCACTGCCGCCCGCCGATCTGCCCTTGCGCGAAGATTTGCGTACGCGCCTGGGGTGGGGGCATGTGTTTGAATTGCTGCCGCTCTGCGAGCCCGAGTTGCTCCACGTGCTGCGCGAGGCGGCCGAGGCGCGCGGGCTGGTGTTGCCCGACGAGGTGAGTCGTTTCGTGCTGGCGCGCTTTGCCCGCGATCTGGGCAGCCTGATGGAGCTGCTCGAGCGTCTGGATCGATATGCCCTGCGGACGCAGCGGGCGATCACCATCCCGATGGTGCACTCGATGCTACGGGAAACATAGCTGCCGTGGCGCATGAGGCAAGCAAAATCACCTGATTCGATGTACAAGCTGACCCTGTTCGACCTGGACTACACCTTGCTTCCGCTGGACTCGGACCACGCGTGGGGCGAATTCACGACCCGTCTGGGCTGGACGGATGCCGAGACGTTCCGGCGCCGCAACGATGATTTCTACGCCCGCTACCAGGCGGGCACGCTGGACGTGCACGAATACGTGCGTTTCGCCACCGACGCGGTACGTCGTCAGGGCGCGGGCAAGGCGGCCCAGGCGCAGGCGCACTTCATGCAGGAGGTGATCGGCCCGGCCCTGCGCCCACAGGCGCGGGCGCTGGTCGAATCGCACCGGCGGGCAGGCGACCACCTGGTGATCGTGACGGCGACCAACGAGTTCGTCACGCGCCCGATCGCGCAGGCGTTCGGCGTCGACGAGCTGATCGCGGTCGAGCTGGCGCGCGGCGCCGGTGGCTGGATCACCGGCGAGATCGCCGGCACGCCGTCCTTTCGCGAGGGCAAGGTCGCACGGGTGGGCGAGTGGCTGCGCGCGCGCGGCCACGACTGGGGCGACGCCGAGATCACCTTCTATTCCGACTCACTGAACGACCTGCCCCTGCTGGAAAAGGCGCAGCACCCCGTAGCCACCAACCCCGATCCGCACTTGCGCGCCCTGGCCGCCGAGCGCGGCTGGCGCATCCTGGACCTGTTCGACCCGACCCCATGATCAAGAACCTGATTGGCAAGCTCCTCAACAAGGCCAACGGCGCCGCGCGCGAGCGCCGGCGCTTCGGCAAGCGCGTGGAAATCGGCCCCGACGGTCACGGCATCAATCCGGCGCTGGTCGACGAACGGGCGGTGGGCGTGGTGCGTACCCTCAAGGAGGGTGGCCATCAGGCGTACATCGTGGGTGGTGCGGTACGCGACCTGCTGCTCGGACTCAAGCCCAAGGATTTCGACGTCGCGACCGACGCGACACCAGAGCAGGTCAAGCAACTCTTTCGCCGCGCCTTCATCATCGGGCGGCGTTTTCGCATCGTGCACGTGGTGTTCGGGCGCGGACGCGATCACGAGGTGATCGAGGTGTCCACGTTCCGCGCGTACTTCGACGACAGCGCCACCGACGTGGTGCAGGGCAACGAGCGCACCGCCAAGGGTCAGTTGGCCACCATGAAGCACGCGGTCGACGCCAGTGGCCGCGTGCTGCGCGACAACGTGTGGGGCACGCAGGCCGAGGACGCGGCACGGCGCGACTTTACCGTCAACGCCATGTACTACGACCCCGAAACCCGCGTGCTGGTCGACTACCACGGGGGCATGGCCGACGCACAGAAAAAGCTGCTGCGCATGATCGGCGATGCGGCCCAGCGCTACCGCGAGGATCCGGTGCGCGTGATTCGGGCGGTGCGCTTCGGCGCCAAGCTCTCGCGGCTGGGCTTTCGGCTCGAGCCCAAGACCGCCAAGCCGCTGGTCGAGGCGCGCGGCCTGCTGGGCGAAGTGCCGCAAAGCCGTCTGTTCGACGAAATGCTCAAGCTGCTGCAGACCGGCCACGCGCTGGCCAGCGTCGAGCAATTGCGCAAGCTGGGCCTGGCGCGTGGCATCTACCCGTTGCTCGATCTGGTCGTCGAGCGGGCCGACCAGGCGTTCGTCAAGGCGGCGCTGCTGGACACCGACCGGCGCGTCGACGAAGGCAAGCCGGTGGCGCCATCGTTCTTGCTGGCCGCGGTGCTGTGGCAGGACGTGCGCGCGGGCTGGAGCGCTCGGCGCGAGGCCGGCGCGCACCCGTTTCCGGCGCTGCAGGAAGCCATCGACGAGGTGTTCGATGCCCGGGTGGGAGAGGTTTCCGGTCGCGGCAAGCTGGGCGCCGACATGCGCGAGATCTGGATGATGCAACCGCGCTTCGAGAAGCGCAGCGGCAATTCGCCACTCAGCCTGGCCGAGCAACCCCGGTTTCGCGCGGGGTTCGATTTCCTGCGTTTGCGTGCGGATGTCGGCGAAGTGTCGGAAGAATTGCTCGATTGGTGGCAGGCTTTCAGCCTGGCCGACCAGTCGGCGCGCGAGGATCTGGTGGCGCAGTTGCGCGCCGAGCAGCGCGGGCGCAAGGCACCGCGCACACCGGTCGCGGTGCCGCGTGCGCCGGTGTCGCATGAAGGAGTGCCCGCGCCGGCGGGTGCCGACGCGGGAGTGGCGACCACGCGCAAGCGCCGCAGGCGCCGGCGCAAGCCGGCCAGCGATGGCGCCGCGCCGCAGCACCCGCTGGACTGAGCCGTGCGCGTGCGGCGTGCCCCAGTGACGGCGTACGTTGGTTTGGGCGCCAACCTGGGCGATCCCGTCGCCACCGTACGGGCCAGTGTGGCCAAACTGGCTCGCTTGCCCGGCACCAGGCTGAACGCGGCGTCGCGTCTGTATCGCAGCGCGCCCGTGGAGGCGCAAGGCCCCGATTTCGTCAATGCGGTGGTGGCGCTCGACACCGAACTGGCCGCGCCCGACCTGCTTCACGCCCTGCAGGCACTGGAGCACGCTGCGGGGCGTGAACGCCCCTGGCGCAACGCCCCGCGGACGCTGGACCTGGACCTGCTGCTGTACGGCGACGCCCGCATCGACAGTCCCGAACTCACGGTGCCGCACGCACGATTGAACGATCGGGCGTTCGTGTTGCGACCGCTGGCCGAAGTCGCCCCCGATCGGGTCAGCGCCGATGCGCTGCGTGCGGTGCACGAACAGGACTGCGAGCCGCTCTCTTGGCGGCTTTGGTGGCATACGGACGCGGAGCCGTCGCGTGCCGACGGGTGATCAACGTGAACCCACTGACCTCCCTTCCCATTCCAGTGCAAACGGTCGCCCTGTTGATCGCCAGCAATGTGTTCATGACGTTCGCCTGGTACGGTCATCTCAAGAACCTGGCCACCGCACCGTGGCATGTGGCCGCGCTGGTCAGCTGGGGGATCGCGCTGTTCGAGTACCTGTTGCAGGTGCCCGCCAACCGGATCGGCTACCAGCAGTTGAGCATCGCGCAGCTGAAGATCCTGCAGGAAGTGATCACGTTGACGGTGTTCGTCCCGTTCGTGCTGCTGTACCTGAAGCAACCCCTGAAGCTGGACTATCTGTGGGCCGCGCTGTGCATGGTGGGCGCGGTGTATTTCGTCTTTCGCGACGGCTGAGTGCCGGCGGCACACGTTAAACTCGACCATTGGTCATCGACACCAAATCTCCAAGGGGTCACGCCCCGTTGCCGGGAAAGATCTCCAACATGCTGTTCAGCAAGCTGTTGCCCAAGGAGGGCAATTTTTTCGAGCTGTTCAATCAGCACGCCGATCGCATCGTCGAGGCCGCCAGTGCATTCAAGAACCTGGTGGCGCATTACGGCGACCCGCTGCTGCGCGAGAAGTACAACCAGGAAGTGGACAACGCGGAACGTGCGGCCGACCGCGTGACGCACGAGGTCAACCGGCTGATTCACACCACCTTCATCACGCCGATCGACCGCGAGCAGATCCACGCGTTGATCAATCTGATGGACGACGTGGCCGACCTGATGCAGGACTCGGCCGAGACGATGGCTCTGTACGACGTGCACCACATGACGGAACACATCCAGCGCCTCACCGACCTGTCGGTGGAGTGCTGCGAGCGGGTGCGTGCGGCGGTTCGGTTGCTGGGACGCATCGGCGAGCAATCGCAGGCGGAGGCGGCGCTGAAGATCTGCGAAGAGATCGACGAACTCGAATCGGATGCCGACCGCGTGATGCGCAGCGCGATGAGCCAGCTGTTCCGACATGAGCCGGACGTGCGTGAGCTGATCAAGCTGCGCGCCATCTACGAACTGCTCGAATCGATCACCGACCGCTGCGAGGACGTTGCCAACCAGATCGAAGGCATCGTTCTGGAGAGTTCCTGAACTCGATGGTCGATGACCATGCTGCTCGCGCGGCGTTGCCGGCGGATGTTGCAGACCCGGCGGTTCCGGCCGTGACCAGGCGTGACGGTCATTCGTCATAAGACAGAGCCAACAAGAATCGAATGGAAACCGTCCAGGCTGCCCTTTGGATCGTCGTGATGCTGGTTGCCTTGGCGCTGGCGTTCGATTTCATGAACGGTTTTCACGACGCGGCCAACTCGATTGCCACCGTCGTGTCGACCGGCGTGCTGCGGCCGACGCAGGCGGTGGTGTTTGCCGCGTTTTTCAACGTCGTGGCGATCTTCGTGTTTCACCTCAGCGTGGCCGCGACGGTGGGAAAGGGCATCGTCGAGCCTGGCGTGGTGGATGTTCACGTGGTGTTCGGCGCATTGGTGGGCGCCATCGTCTGGAACCTGGTGACCTGGTACTACGGCATCCCAAGCAGCTCATCGCACGCGCTGATCGGCGGCATCGTGGGCGCCGTGATCGCCAAGTCGGGTTCCAGCGTGCTGCTGGTCGGAGGCATCATGAAGATCGTTGCCTTTATTTTCGTCTCCCCGTTTCTCGGCTTCGTGCTCGGTTCGTTGATGATGGTCGTGGTGGCCCGGCTGTTTCGACACACGCGCCCGCGCCGGGTGGACCGCTGGTTTCGCCGCCTGCAGCTGGTTTCCGCCGGCGCCTACAGCCTGGGTCATGGCGGCAATGACGCGCAAAAGACGATCGGCATCATCTGGATGTTGCTGATCGCGACCGGACATGGCACGACGGGCGACGGCATGCCGCCCACCTGGGTCATCGCGAGCTGCTACCTGGCGATTGGCCTGGGCACCATGTTCGGTGGCTGGCGCATCGTCCGGACCATGGGCCAGAAGATCACCAAGCTCAAGCCCGTGGGCGGCTTTTGCGCCGAGACGGGTGGGGCGCTCACGCTGTTCTTCGCCACCTTGCTGGGCATTCCGGTCTCGACCACCCACACCATCACCGGCGCCATCGTCGGCGTCGGCTCGACCCAGCGCGCCAGCGCGGTGCGCTGGGGCGTGGCCGGCAACATCGTGTGGGCCTGGATCCTCACCATCCCGGCCAGCGCGTTCGTGGCAGCGGTCGCTTACTGGGTGAGTTGGCAGTTGTTCTGAGCCCCCAGTCACGGGCGGTGGGCGGTCACTGCGAGATCTTGCGACCTTCCTCGATCTGGTACTCGTAGTAGCGCTGGAAGCTGAAGGCGATCGAGGCCATCAGGACGGTTGTTCCGACCAGCAATGCAGCGGCGACACCCAACACCGTGAACCAGTGGGTCCGGCCTGGTGCCGCATCGGGGGCGGCCCGCGGGTTGAAGCGGGCGTTCCACTTCTCGGGAGTCATCAGGCCGTAGACGATCGCGTTGAGCGCGCAACCGGCGAAGGTGAATCCGAGCATCGGGATCAACAGCCAACTCCACTGGTCGTCCTGGCCGTATTGCTGTACGCGCTCGATGCCGTAAATTCCCAGCGCCGTGGGAATGGGCAGCAACCAGCCCAGCCAGTCGCCAGGGCCCTTGAGGTAGAAGCGGTGCAAGCCGAGCGGTCCACCCAGGAACGCCAGCCAGGTGGCGAGGGTCTTGTTTTTCATGCGGGAAGGTCTGACGGGCTCGGTTCAAACTGACACGAGCATGCAAACTATAATAATCAGCTTTTCGATGTGTCGCTGGCCGGGTGGCCATGTCGCGTGTCTCAGCATCGAATCAAAACCGCATGCTTGGTCGACGCCCGGAGTTCGGGCATTCGCCGGCATTCGGGTCAACCACCCACGGGATTCAAACCAACATGGTCGTGATTCGTCTTTCACGCGGCGGCGCCAAGGCCCGCCCGTTCTACAGCATCGTCGTTGCCGACAAGCGCGTGCGCCGCGATGGCCGATTCATCGAGCGTATCGGGTTCTATAACCCGACGGCGGTCGAAGGTCAGGAAGGTCTGCGCATCGAACAAGACCGCCTGAGCTACTGGCTTGGCGTTGGCGCACAGCCTTCGCCCACGGTCGAGCGGCTCGTCATGCAAGCCGCCAAGGCAGCACCCGCCGCATGATGACCGCATGACCGACGGGCTGATGCCGGCCGAATTGCCGGCGGACGCGGTCGAAGTCGGTCGCGTGCTCGGCGCCTGGGGCATCCAGGGCTGGTTCAAGGTGCAAGCCTTCAGCGCCTCGCCGGAGGCGCTTTTTCATGCCAGCCGCTGGTTCCTCCTGCCACCCGAGCGAGGGGCCAAGGCGTCTTTCGACGGCCCGGTCGAGCTCTCGCTGGCTCGCGTGCGCGAGCACGGCGATGGCATCGTCGCGCAGGCGCATGGGATTGCCGATCGCGACGTCTGCGACGGCCTCAGAGGTGCGCGCATTTTCATCCCGCGCGGGTCGTTTCCGGTTTTGCCCGAAGGTGAGTACTACTGGGTCGACCTGATCGGCCTGCGCGTCGTCAACCGGCAGGGCGTGGAACTGGGCACCGTCGTCAACCTGCTGGCCACCGGGCCGCAGCAGGTGCTGGTGCTGCGCGGCGAGCAGGAGGGGCGGCCTGTAGAGCGCCTGATCCCCTTTGTCGACGCCTACGTCGACGACGTCGAACGGGCCGATGGGCACATCACCGTCGACTGGCAACCGGACTACTGAAGGCGCCGGGTGCGTGCAGCCCGCTTCAGCGCGTGAGCTGCACGAAAATTTCGTCGGGACGCACCATGCCGAGTTCCATGCGCGCCTTTTCTTCGACCATGCCCAGGCCCGCCTTCAGGTCCTCGACTTCGGAGGCGAGCTGGTCGTTGGCCAACTTGGCCTTGGCGTTGGCAGCCCGCTGCTGCTCCAGTTGATGCTGCAGCGCGGCCACGCTGGGCAGGCTTCCGCGCCCGACCCACAATTGCGCGTGGATCACCACCATCAGCACGATCAGGACGGCCGGGACGATGCGTTGCGCCATGCGAATCGATTGCGGCAGGTTGTGTTGCTATCAGTTTAATAGAAATCAGCGCAAGTTGTAAAACGCCCCGCGCCCCGGGTACTGGGCCATGTCGCCCAGATCTTCCTCGATACGCAGCAGCTGGTTGTACTTGGCCATGCGGTCCGAACGGCTGAGACTGCCCGTCTTGATCTGCCCGGCGTTCAGGCCCACCGCGATGTCGGCGATGGTCGAGTCCTCGGTCTCGCCCGAGCGATGGCTGATGACCGCCGTGTAGCCGGCGCGCTTGGCCATCTCGATGGCGGCGAAGGTCTCGGTCAGGGTGCCGATCTGGTTGATCTTGATGAGGATCGAGTTGGCGATCTGCTTGTCGATGCCTTCCTTGAGGATCTTGGTGTTGGTCACGAACAGGTCGTCACCCACCAGCTGCACCTTGGCGGCCAAGCGTTCGGTCAGCAGCTTCCAGCCATCCCAGTCGCTTTCGGCCATGCCGTCCTCGATGCTGATGATGGGGTATTTGTCGACCCAGGTGGCCAGCATGTCGGTCC
>CAZGOL010000012.1:7502-31754 GCA_964527755.1 uncultured Ottowia sp. | reverse complement strand
GCTTTGGCCATTGGACGTTGAATGCATCATCAATATTCGCGAGAAGAGCCTGATTGGACCGTGAAACACGGGAGCACCCAGGCGCCCGCTAACCCAGCGCGGTGCCGAGGAACATCATCACCGCAAAGCCGGCCATCAGGCCGACGGTGGCCACGGTCTCGTGGCCGTTGCGGTGCGTCTCCGGGATGACCTCGTGCGAGACGACGAAGATCATGGCGCCGGCGGCCAGCCCGAGCCCGATCGGGTAAGCCACGGGCAACCCGCTGGCCATGCCCACGCCAACCAGAGCACCCAGCGGCTCCATCAGCCCCGAGGCGACCGCGATGGCAATCGACGCGCCGATGCCCTGCCCGATGGCGCGCAGCGCCAGCGCGACGGCCAGGCCTTCGGGGATGTCCTGGATGGCGATGGCGGTGGTCAGCGGCAGGCCAACGGTCAGATCGCCCTGAGCAAAGCTCACGCCGATGGCCATGCCTTCGGGCAGGTTGTGCAAGATGATGGCCAGCACGAACAGCCACACGCCGCCGATGCGCGCATCCGCCGGGCCGTGCGGGCCCGAGCTTTCGTGCTCGTGCGGGGTGAAGTAGTCCAGCCCCAGCATCAGCAGCACGCCCAGCGCCAGCCCGACGACAACCACCAGCGCACCGAGCACGCCGTTGCCCAGTTGCGCCTTGGCCGCCGTGAGGCCCGGCAGGATGAGCGAGAACGAACTGGCCGCCAGCATCATCCCGGCGGCAAAACCCAGCAGGCCGTCGCGCAGGCGCACACCAATGTGGCGCACGGCCAGCGTGAGCAACGCGCCCAGCGCGGTGGCACCAAACCCCGCCGCGCCGCCCGCCAGCGCGTAGCCCAGATGGATGCGGTTGTGCAGCGCCAGTGCTTCGATGCCGCTGGTCAGCAGCAGCGCGGCCATCGCCAGCAGGGCCACCAGCAGGCCGACCGCGGCCAGCCGGTGCCGGCGCCACTGCTGCAGCCACGCCTGCGGCAGCGGCCGGGCGGACACCTCGCCGCCACTCATGCAGGTGCGGCCAGGCGGCGCAGCGGGTGCGCGGGTGACCAGGGCGAAAAACGGGTCATCGGTGGGGCGTGAGGCGATGGGTTTCCAATGATAGACAGACCACAATGCCCGCCATCCTTGCGGGTGGCGCTCAACCGGCCGCAGGCTCAGGCCGAAAAGCCGGGTTTGCGCCCAAGGCGCCATTCAGGGCCCTGTCGGATTGCATCGAGGGGCCCTGCCGAGCCGAATCGCTCGATTCACCGGACGAGGACCACCGGCTTTGCCGAGAGACTCGGTCCCGGAGCCGTTTCGCGCATGGATCAACCCGGACGGCTGGGCCTGCTCCAGAGGGCGATCAGGTTGTTGATCTTCACGCTCAGCCATTCGAAGGCCGTTTGCGGGACTCTTCCGCCGGCCACCAGCGACAGTTCGCCGTCGGACAGCATCTGGCCCGAGCCATCGGACCAGGAGGCGAGGTCATAGTGCCGCACGAGGTCTTGCTCGTCCACCACGATGCCGTTGGCTCTGGCGGCTGAGGTCAACCGGTGACTGAAGTCCTGCTGCGAGGTCGAGGCGCGCAGATCCTGCTGGATGGCCGGATCGTTGGCAACGAGGTCTTGAATGGCCTGCACGGTGCCGGAATCGAGTGCCATGGTGGTTTTCCTTTCGAGGTGGTCTCGGTGTTCGCTGCGTTATCGCAGTTGCCGGATGCCACTATAGGCGCCGGGCCACCATCGAGCCATGGCTCTGATGTGCCATGTGGCGCGGGCCACGATGGGGTCAGCGCGCCCGACAAGCCGTGCGTGGGCTCACGCGCGGGGGGGTGTGTCGCGGGCGACGCGCATTGCCGCCGGAGCCCCCGCACAGCACCCGCGTGAAGGCCGTCAGGCCCGGGTGTGGGCGCGCCCGATCGCCTCGGGGTTCAGTGGGGTGCGCGCGGTGCCGCGCAGCAGGTAGTCGATCAGGTTGTCGGCGGCGAGGTTGGCCATGGCCAGGCGCGTGGGCCGGCTGGCGCTGGCGATGTGCGGGGTGAGCGCGACGTTGGTGCAGGCCAGCAGGTCGGGATGGACGCGGGGTTCGCCCTCGTACACGTCGAGCCCGGCGGCCGCGATGCGCCCGGCGCGCAGGGCGGCGGCGAGCGCGGCGTCGTCGACCACGCCGCCACGGCCGACGTTGACCAGCGTGGCGGTGGGCTTCATCAGCGCCAGCTCGGCGGCGCCTATGTAGTGGCGGGTCGCGGACGTGAGGGGCAGCACCAGCACCACGTGGTCGGCCTCGCGCAGCAGCTCTTCCTTGCTCACGTAGCGGGCGTGCAGCGAGGCTTCTTCGTCGGCGGGCACGCGAGTGCGGTTGTGGTAGAGCACGTTCATGCCGAAGCCGTGCGCGCCGCGCCAGGCGATGGCATGGCCGATGCGCCCCATCCCGAAGATGCCGAGCGTGGCGCCATGCACGTCCTGCCCGACCAGCATGTCGTAAGACCAGGTGTTCCAGCGACCGGCGCGCAGGAAGTGCTCGCCCTCGGTGATGCGCCGCGCGGCAGCCATCAGCAGGGCGAAGGCACCGTCGGCGGTGGTCTCGTTGAGCACGTCGGGGGCGTTGGTGCCCACCACGCCCGCAGCGGTCATCGCGGGGAGGTCGAAGTTGTCATAGCCGACGGCCATGTTGGCGCAGATGCGCAACTGCGGGCAGGCAGCCAGCAGCGCCGCATCGATGTGCTGTCCGCCGGTGGTCAGCACGCCCTGCTTGCCCTGCAGCTTCTCGATCAGTTGTTCGCGCGACCAGAGCTCGTTGGCGGCGTTGTCGGTGACGTCGAAGTGGCGCGCCAAGCGCTCGATGGTCTCGGGAAAGATGCCGCGGGCGACGAGGACGGCGGGGCGGGCGGTGGCGGTGGTGGTGGTCATCCGCCGAGTTTAGGCGTTGCGCCCGGCGGACGGTCTGCGGGGCGCGCGGCGCCCACCACGGCTCAGGGGCCGGCGTAGAGCCATGGCACGTCCAGAACCCGCTCGCCCAGCAGGCGGATCGAGGTGTCGCGCCCCAGGCGCATCAGGCCACGCGCGTGGAAGACTTCGCCGTTGCGGGTCGAGCGCGCCTGCACCCGCGCACAGCGTTGCCAGCGCGCCAGGGCGTAACGCTGCAGCCGGGTGGGCAGGTCGACGGCGTCCATGGCCAGCGCACGGCCCAGTTCGGCAGCATCCTCGATCGCCATCCCGGCGCCCTGCGCCATGTACGGGCGCATGGGGTGAGCGGCGTCGCCGGCCAACGCCACCAGGCCGCGCGCCATGTCGGCGGCACCAGTCACTGGCGCGCGCGCCGACAGCACCCAGCGGCGCCAGGGCTGCTGGTTGAGCGTGGCGGCCGGTGCGGCGGCCACCAGATCGCGCAAGGGAGCGCAGGTGGCGACGATCGCCCGCGCCAGTTCGGCGCTGGTGGCGTGGTGATCCCAGCCGTTGCCGTTGGCGGGGGCGCCGCCGCGCACGACCGCCACCACGTTCAGCGCGGCACCGCCCTTCACCGGGTAGTGCACCACGTGCACGTTGGGGCCCAGCCAGAGCGTGACCTCGTTGGCGCGCGCGGTGGATGGCAGCCGGTCGCGCAGCAGCAGGCCACGATAGGCAATGTCGCCCACCGGGCGCGGCGGGCCATCGCCCAGCAACTGCTGGCGCACCAGGCTCAGCAGGCCGTCGGCGCCGAGCAGCGCGTCGCCCTCGATTTCGATGCCGGTGCTGGTGCCGATCCGAACCGCCGTGCCCGTGTCGCGAAAATGCTCGACCACCTGCCCCAGGTTGACGCGCACCGCGTGCCCGCCGGTGGCCGCCGCGAGCAGCAGCGCATGCAGTTCGCCGCGGTGCACGGTGGCGTAGGGCGCGCCGTAGCGCTGCACGGCGTGCCGACCCATCGGCAGGGTGCCCAGTTCGGCGCCACTGGTCGCGTTGCGCACCACCAGCCGTTCGGGAAACGAGGCGATGCGGCGCAATTGGTCTTCGAGCCCCCAGGCCCGCAGAATGCGCGTGACGTTGGGACCCAGTTGCAACCCGGCGCCGATTTCGGCGAACTCCGCCGTGCGCTCGTACACGCGCACCTCCCAGCCGGCACGCGCTGCGGCCAGCGCCGCCGCCATGCCGCCGATGCCGCCGCCGGCGATCAACAGTTGCCCGCTGGAACTCATGCCGCAGATTGTGCACGCGCGCCATGCGCCACCGCGCCGCCAGGGCGGGTTCGGGGGTGCACGCCGCGAGCGCCAGCTTCAGGCCAGCAACTGGCGCAGCACGTAGGGCAGGATGCCGCCCGCGCGGAAGTAGTCGACCTCGATCGGCGTATCGATGCGCAGCGTCACCGCGATGGTCTGCTTGACACCATCGGGGCGCGTGACCAACACCGTGACGTCGCAACGAGGCTTGAGCTCTGCCGGCGGCACGATGTCGATCAGCTCGTTGCCCTTGAGGCCCAGTTTCTCCCAGGAGTCGCCGGGCTTGAACTGCAGCGGCAGCACGCCCATGCCCACCAGGTTGGAACGGTGGATGCGCTCGAAACTCTTGGCCACCACCGCCTTGATGCCCAGCAGTTGCGTACCCTTGGCCGCCCAGTCGCGGCTGGAGCCGGTGCCGTACTCCTCGCCGGCAAACACCACGCTTGGAGTGTCCGCGTTCGCGTAATCCATGGCCGCGTCAAAGATGGATTTCTTCTGGCCCGAAGGCTGGGTCAGCGTCACGCCGCCCTCCTCGCGGCTGCCATCGGCCTTGGGCGGAATCATCAGGTTCTTGATGCGCACGTTGGCGAAGGTGCCGCGCATCATCACCTCATGGTTGCCGCGGCGCGAGCCGTAGCTGTTGAAGTCGGCCTTGCCGACGCCGTGCGCCAGCAGCCACTGGCCGGCCGGCCCGCTCTCCTTGATGCGGCCGGCCGGAGAAATGTGGTCGGTGGTCACCGAGTCACCGAACAGCGCCATCACGCGCGCGCCGCGCACCGCATGCGGATCGTGTTGCCCGCCATCGCGCTGGTAGCCGGCCTGTGCCGCCACGGCGTCGATGGTGAACTGGTCGAAGAACGGCGGCTCGGCAATGTAGGTGCTGGCGGGCCAGTTGTAGACCTGCCCCCTGACCTCCGGAATCTTCTCCCACAGCCTGCCCGGTTCGGTCTTGACCTTGGCGTAGTTGTCGCGGAAGGCCTTGCCCTTCATGGCGTACTTGAGCAGCTTGTTGACCTCGTCGGTGCTCGGCCAGATGTCGCCCAGGTAGACGTCCTTGCCGCCCTTGCCCCTGCCCACCGGCTGGGTCATCAGGTCGACCATCATGTTGCCGGCGATGGCGTAGGCCACCACCAGTGGCGGGCTCATCAGGAAGTTGGCCTTCAGGTTGGGGTGGATGCGCGCCTCGAAGTTGCGGTTGCCCGACAGCACCGAGGCGCACACCAGTTCGTTGGCATTGATGGCCTCGTTGATCTCGGGTGCCAGGTCGCCGGCATTGCCGATGCAGGTCGTGCAGCCGTAGGCCGCCAGGTCGAAGCCCAGCTTGTCGAGGTAGGGCAGCAAGCCAGTCTCGCTGAGGTATTCGGTGACCACGCGCGAGCCGGGTGCCAGCGAGGTCTTGACGTGCGGCTTGATCTTCAGGCCGTGCTCGACCGCCTTCTTGGCCACCAGGCCGGCGGCCAGCATGACACTCGGGTTGCTGGTGTTGGTGCAGCTGGTGATGGCGGCAATCAGCACGTCGCCGTTGCCGATGTCGTAGCCACCCTTGGGGATCGGATACATGGCGTTGAGTGCGGCATGCGCGGCTTCCAGCGCCGGCTTGCTGGCCTCCATTTCGACCTTGGAGCGCGGCGCACCCTCGTTCATGGCCGGCGCCTCGGGCGCGGCAATTTCGTGCGGTGACAGCGGACGTTCGATGTGCACGCGATCCATCAGGGTTTCGGGCGGACGCTTGAAACCGCCTTCTTCCATCGGCCTGGAGTAGAGCCGCCTGAACTGCTCGGCCATGCTGCCCAGGGCGATGCGGTCCTGCGGGCGGCGCGGGCCGGCCAGGCTGGGCTCGACCGTGCCGAGGTCCAGCGAGATGACCTCGGAATAGTCGATCTCGCCCGCCTTGGCGGTGCCGAACATGCCCTGGGCGCGGAAGTACGCCTCCAGCGCCTCGACATCCGCCTTGGAACGGCCGGTGCCCTGGAAGTATTCGATGGTGCGCTCGTCGACCGGAAACAGGCCGAGCGTCGAGCCGTTCTCGGGCGACATGTTGCCCAGCGTGGCGCGGTCGGGCACGCTGAGCGAGGCCGTGCCGGGCCCGAAGTATTCGATGAACTTGCCCACCACCTTGTGCTGGCGCAGCAGCTCGGTGACCGTGAGCACCAGGTCAGTGGCGGTGACGCCGTCGCGCAACTGGCCCTTGAGCTCGAAGCCGACCACGTCGGGCGTGAGGAAGTAGACCGGCTGGCCCAGCATGGCGGCCTCGGCCTCGATGCCGCCCACGCCCCACGCCACCACGCCGATGCCGTTGATCATGGGCGTGTGGCTGTCGGTGCCGACCAGGCTGTCGGGGTAGTACAGGCCGTCGCTGGTCTTGTGCACCCCCGGCGCCAGGTATTCGAGGTTGACCTGGTGACAGATGCCGAAGCCCGGCGGCACGACGCGGAAGGTGTCGAAGGCCTGCATGCCCCACTTCATGAACTGGTAGCGCTCGTGATTGCGATGAAACTCCAGACTCATGTTGAGCTTGAGCGCATCGTGACGGGCGTAGTAGTCGACCATCACCGAGTGATCGACCACCAGGTCCACCGGCACCAGCGGTTCGACCCGTTTGGGGTCCTTGCCCAGCCGCTGCGCCGCCGAGCGCATGGCCGCCAGATCGACCAGCAGCGGCACGCCGGTGAAGTCCTGCAGCAGCACGCGTGCCACGGTGAAAGGGATTTCCTCGGTGCGCGCGCCGTTGGGCTGCCAGTTGGCGAGCTGCTCGACGTGCTCGCGCGTCACCTTCCTGCCATCGCAGTGGCGCAGCACCGACTCCAGCACGATGCGGATCGAGCGCGGCAGGCGCTTGACATTGGGATACGTGCGCGCCAGCGCCGGCAGGGAAAAGAATTCACCCCTCTTGCCGGATGCGGTAACAAATGTCTTGCGGGTGGATGCAAACAGGTGGGATGAACGGGCGGTAGCCATGACCTTGCTCCTTGTCGTCGGCGGCGCCAGCGGGCGTCGGTGCGGATGTTGATGACGGCTGGCATTGTGGCAGGGCGATGGCCGCTTTGCCATGCGGCCGGCGTTCAACCCCTTTGCGGTTCACGTTCGCGCTCCCGTTGAACCCCCGGGGCGGCTCCGCCGTCGTGCAACCGTCGATCAAGCTCAGGCCCTGGGCTGCCCCGCCGCGTGCAGTCTGGCCTTCACTCCGGCCACGATGCGATCGCAGCGCGCGCCGGCAAATGAGAAGGCACCGGCCCGGCGCGGATCGAGTTCCTGCGGCAGCGCCGCCTGCATCAGGTGACGCGCACGCATGTAACGCACGCGCACGGTCGCTTCCGGCAGGCCCAGTGCCGCAGCCACCTCGGTCGCCGGCATTTCCTCGACGCCGCACAGCATGAACACCGTGCGGTAGATTTCGGGCAATGCGTCGATGCGCTGCTCGATCAGCCCGCGCAACTCATCGCGCCAGGCCTCCTGCTCGGGCTGCGCGTCGGGCGGCCCGGCAGCAGTGGATTCGTGCGTTGCCATGGCGTCGTCTCCGACTGGATCATCCGACTCCAATTGGATGACCGCATCGCGCGATCTGTTTCGCCGGCGCCGCATCAGCGCCTCGTTGACGGCGATGCGCGTCAACCAGGTGGTGGCCTGCGCCTCGCCACGAAACTCGCCCAGGTGACTCCACGCCTTCCACCACGCGTCCTGCACCGCATCCTCGGCCTCGCCGTCATCGTGCAGGATGCTGCGCGCGGCGCGGTAGAGTTTCTGGTTGTGCCGGTGCATCAGCGTCTCGAACGCGTGCAGGTCGCCGGCAGCCGCCTGGCCGATCAGCGATTGGTCGTCGAAAGCGATGTCGTCCGTCATTGCAACCCAGCGCCCGATGCGCTGCCCCGCACACCGAACCCCGGCAGTCAAGGGCAATGTAGCGCCGGATCGATGGCCCCATACTCGATCCGGCAATGCCTCATTTGGCGTTCTGGGGGGCCTGTTGCGGCCGCGTGCCAGCGGCCTTCGCGATTTCATCGAGAGGCTTGACGGCACCGCAGTCGGCGCCGATGAAGGTCATTTCGGTCAGCGACTCGGTCGTTTGCCGCACGCCCTTGTCATCCTCGGACCCCGTCCGGATGCTCGCATGAATCTTGTTGCCATCCACCACCATCTCGCCCTTGGCGGCAATGGGATGGCCCTCTCGTTCGCACGTCAGGTCGAACGTGGTGCGGTTTCCGCTGCGTGCCACCTTGGGTGCGTCGCACCGGGCACGCAGCGGGCGCGGTGCCAGAGATTGCGCATTGGCGGCCATCGCCGCACTGACGCATACGCGACGCGTCAAGGGATCGGCACTCTGCGGGCCGTACAGTTGCTCGAGCCTGGCGCGCTGTTCGGGCGGCATGCCTTTGGCAGCTTGCAGAGCGCTCTCACGGGCTTGTTTGAATTGCGGGAGCATGTCCTTGCCGTCGACCGTCATGCTGACTTGGCGCGCCTCCCACAGGCCGGGCTTGATGGCGTCCTGGGCGCAGGTCTGCCCCGCACCGATGCAGGCCAGCAGTCCGACGGCAATTGCGAATTTCATGATTTGACCCAATGACGATACAAAAAGGGGCGTCAATGGTACCCCCGACCGACTTCGCAATGAAGCAGCCGCGTTCCCACTTGTTTCTGCAAATCCCGTGAACCGTCCAGAACAACAATACGAAAGACCTCAAAATCCGGTCGCCTGTAGCAGGCTTGCGACGACTCGGTCCGGGAAGCGGTGCCCGGCCGAAGTGCAGGAAGGCGAGCCAGATACACTTGCCCAAGTGGCCCGGACAGAGCCGGCCCCGGCAGCCATCGTTTCCCACTTCGTCTCGCATGGCCCACATTTGTTCTCAGTGCGGCACGGAAAACCGTGACACCGCCAAGTTCTGCAAGAAGTGCGCGACCCAGTTGGTCCAACTGTGGCCAGAGACGACCAATGAGGATCCACCTTCCGAGGCAGCCGCCAGCGAGCGCCGCCGGCGCAGGCGTGCCGCGCAGGCAACGGGCGGCCGCCCGACCACCCTGCTGTGGCTGCTGCTGATCGCCGCGCTGGTGGCGGCGGGTGGCCTGTCCTGGATGTGGAGCAACCGTCCGGCAACACCGGTTGCGACCACGGTCTCCGCGCCGGTTGCCGCTCCAGCTGCGACGGTGGCAGTCCCCGCGGTCGAGACGGCCACCACCGCCTCGGCGCCGACCACCGACTCGGCGGCCATCCTGCGCGCCGTGGAAGAACTCAAGCTGCGCGACGCGCAGGCCGAGGCGGCCGCCCGCGCCAGCGTCAGGCAGGCGCCGGCCGTGCAAACACCGCCGCCTGCAAAGGCAGCCCCCGCGCAGCGCCGCCCGGTCCAACCCAAGGAAACGCCTGCCACACCCCCCCCAGTTGCCGTGGTACCCGAGCCATCGCCTGAGGCACGAGCAGTCGAAGTGGCGCGCCCGGCCCCGCCGCGCGAGTTGTGCGCGGGGACGGCGTTCATCGACCGCGCCATCTGCCTGCAGCGCGAATGCGGCCAACCAGGCATGCGCCAGCACCCACAGTGCGTGCTGATGCGTGAGCAGCAGGAAACGTTCCGACGCGGAACCGGAGGCGGCTGAGCGGCCTGCGGATACAGCAGGGCACCCAAGCCCCGGAGGGTGCGAACGAATCCAGCGTGCCCGAAAAGATCGTCAAGACGCGTCCGGTCAAGGCACAAAGCAAAGTTGCAGCCCGCAGGACAACGCGCATCGGCAACGCCGAACGGGCGGATAAAGGGCCGGGTCGGCGCGCGCGTTGGCGCTGCCCTGCGCAGTCCACTGCCCGCGCCGCCAGATCAAAGCCAGACGCCGGTGGCGCCGGATTGGCGCCGGCGATTCGCCCGTTTCTCTTGATTCATCCCCTGGTTCGGTTCGGCCATGCGCGCCGCGTCGGGGGCGCGACACACCAGGAGACGAGCCATCGGCGGGGTGACGCGTTGCTCTCCCGGTGTGAAGCCCGATCCCGAGCCTGCAAGCCAACGCGTGGCGGTCTTGATCAACCATCGAACTGGAGGGTTCTCACGCCGTTGGGGGTACCCAGCAAGCACACCTGAGCACGCTGATGCGCGAACACGCCCACGGTCACGACACCGGGCCACTGGTTGACCTCGCTCTCGAAGGCCAATGGATCGGCGATGGAAAGGCCGCGCACGTCCAGGATGTGCTGGCCGTTGTCGGTCACCAGCGGTGCGCCGTCCTTCAGACGCAGCGTGGCGTGCCCGTTCATGGCAGCGAACTGCCGCACGATGCGCTGCGCGGCCATCGGGATCACCTCCACCGGCAGCGGAAAACGCCCGAGCACGGCGACCTGTTTGCTCTCGTCGGCAATGCACACGAACCGGCGTGCCTGGGCCGCCACGATTTTCTCGCGCGTCAGTGCCGCGCCGCCGCCCTTCATCATGCAGCCGCGCGGGTCGATCTCATCGGCACCATCGATGTAGACCGCCAGCTCGCCCACCGCATTGCAGTCGAACACGGCGATGCCATGCTCCAGCAGGCGCGCGGTGGACGCTTCGGACGAGGACACGGCACCTGGTATGCGGTCCTTGAGGCTGGCCAGCGCGTCGATGAAGTGATTGACCGTGGAGCCCGTTCCCACGCCCACGATCTCGCCGGTCACCACGTGATCCAGCGCCGCCCGGCCAACCGTGGCCTTCAGTTCGTCCTGCGTCATTTGCGACAATTTCCCGTTGCGCTCGAATCGGCGCGAAGAATTATCCAATGTCACTCACTCCCTACGGTCTGGCGCGTCCCCTTCTCTTCCAGCTCGACCCCGAGACGGCGCACGAACACGCCATCGACCTCCTCGCGCGCGGCGCCGGCACGCCGCTGGCCTGGGCGTGGTGCAACGCCCGCATCGACGACCCCGTCACGCTGGCGGGCCTGACGTTTCCCAATCGCGTCGGCCTGGCCGCGGGCCTGGACAAGAACGCGCGCGCCATCGACGGGTTGGCGGCCATGGGTTTCGGTTTTGCCGAAGTGGGCACCGTCACGCCGCTGGCGCAGCCGGGCAACCCGCGGCCGCGCCTGTTCCGCCTGCCGGCGGCGCAGGCGCTGATCAACCGGATGGGGTTCAACAACGAGGGGCTGGACGCCTTCGTGCGGAACGTCCAGCGCAGCAAATTTCATAGCGCCTGTGGCAAACCTGACAAGCACCAACGCATGATTCTTGGCCTGAACATCGGCAAGAACGCCGCCACCCCCATCGAGCGCGCCACCGACGATTACCTGACCGGCCTGGCCGGCGTCTACGCGCACGCCGACTACGTCGCGGTCAACATCTCCAGCCCCAACACCAGGAACCTGCGCGACCTGCAAAGCGACGCCGCGCTGCACGCCCTGCTCACGGCCCTGAAGTCGCGCCAGGGCGAGCTGGCGGCCGAGCATGGCCGCCATGTGCCGCTGTTTCTGAAGATCGCGCCCGACCTGGACGACTCGCAGGTGCAGGCCATTGCCACCGCGCTGCAGAGCCACGCCATCGACGGCGTGATTGCCACCAACACCACCCTCGCGCGCGAGGCCGTGCAGGGTCTGCCGCACGCCGACGAGGCCGGCGGGCTGTCGGGCGCGCCGGTGCGCGAAGCCAGCAACCGCGTGATCCGCCAGTTGCGTGCCGCGCTGGGCGCCGGTTTTCCCATCATCGGCGTGGGCGGCATCCTGAGCGGGGCAGACGCCGTGGCCAAAATCGAGGCCGGCGCCGACGCGGTGCAGCTCTACACCGGCCTCATCTACCGAGGGCCGGCGTTGGTGGCCGAGGTTGCCCGTGCCTTGCAAGCGCGGGGCTGAGCGCCCCGTCGCTCGTTGACAGCCAAACTGCATCGGCGTACTGTTTCGCGCCACGGGCGGCGATCGCGCAACCGCGCGGCACCGGCACCCGTTTCGCATGACAGGGCGGAGGCGACCGACATGAAACCGGATTTCTCGTTGCGCACCCGGGCCAGGGCCCTGGGTCTGGCCATGCTGGGTTTTGGCATGGCCGCGGCCAGCGCACAGGACCTCAATGCCATGAACAACGCCTTCAATGCGCAGCTCAACGCGCAAATGGGGGCGACCCAGAATTCGATCATCCGGCGCAACCTGGCCGATCCGCACGTGATGGCCCTGTACCGGCAGCACCTGGCGCAGGGGGGCCGCATGACGCCCGAGCAGTTTGCCTACGCATATGCCGCCACGGGCGGGTTCACGCCGCAGGGCTACGCCAACTACAACAACACGTCGCGCCAGATCGGCGAGCAACTACAGGGATCCATGCAAGGCTTGCGCAACGCCGAGGCGGCGCGCGCGCAGGCGCAAGGCCAATGGAGTGCCGGGTACATCAACAACCAGCAGGAAGCCGGCCGCGGCCTGATGGGCCAAGGCAGTTATGTCGACCCGCGCAGCGGCTCGCCCGTGCAACTCGACTATCTGCCGTCGGCACAGCCCAGCTACAACCCGCAAACGGGCATGTACTACATGCAGGACGCCAACGGCAACTACTACGCCAGTCGAGGCGACGGCAACTGGGTGCCGATGGCGCCGGCGTACGGACGCTGAAGCCACCTCGCCGAGGGAGCTGGACTGCGAAAATCCGGCCGTCTCGTGGCGCCGAACGCGGGCGTCGGCTCTGACACTGCATCCGGAACCAAGGAGCTGGCCGCGGCACCACGCCGCCGGCGCCGATGCGGCACGGATCCGCACGGGGCGGATCGGCAAGGAGCCGGTACTGGCGAGCGAAGCAACACGCGCGCTCTGGCGCCCAGCCGCCGGACGCTGGCGGTCTGGACCCGACGACCGAACCGGCCCCTTTGCTCGGACATTGCCGCCCCATCCGCCGGCGGGCCCTTCACCCGCCCCGACTCCTGCGTTGACGCAGTGCCCCGCACCGCACAGCAGCGCACGTGGCACGGGCGACACACTGCCCTGATGCCCACCCGAACCGTCAGGCGTACATGGCCTCGATCTCGGCGCCGTAGGTCTTGTAGATGCTGGCGCGGCGCACCTTCATGGTGGCCGTGACTTCGCCATCGTCGTGGTCGAGTTCCTTGGTGAGCAGGTGGAACTTGCGGATCTGCGACACCTGCGCCAGTTTGGCATTGCCCCGGGCGATCTCGCCCTCGATCAGCTGGCGCACCTCGGGCGTCTCGACCAGCGAGCGAAAGTGCGTGAAGGCGATGCGCCGCGCCTCGGCCCACTTGCCCACGGTCTCGAAATCGATCTGCACCAGCGCCGAGACGAAGCGGCGGCCATCGGCGACGACGATGCACTCCTTGATGAAGGGGCTGGCCTTCATCGCGTTCTCGATCTCCGAGGGCGTGAGGTTCTTGCCGCCCGCGGTGATCATGATGTCCTTCAGGCGATCGACGATTCGGATCTGATCGCCCTCCTCGCGCACGACGTCCCCGGTGTGCAGCCAGCCGTCGACGATGGTCTGCGCGGTGGTTTCAGGGCTCTTGTAGTAGCCGGCAAACACCATGTCGCCACGCAGCAGCAGCTCGCCCTGCTCGCCGATGCGGTGCTCGACGCCGACGGTCACCGGGCCCACGGTGCCCGGCACCACGTGATCCAGGCGGTGACCCGTCACCATGCCGCTCGACTCGGTCAGGCCGTAGACCTCGATCAGCGGCACGCCCAGCGTGCGAAAGAAACGCACCACTTCGGAGGCGATCGGTGCGGCGCCGGTCAGTGCGACCCGCGTGGCGCGCAGGCCGCTGAAGTTCTGCAGCGCGCGAAACATCAGCCAGTACGCCAACCCGAAGCGCAGCCGCTCGCCAGGCGACCAACGGGCGCGTGGCTTGTCGACCAGCGGCGCGCAAACCGTCATGAAATGCTCGAACAGGCGACGGCGCAGCGCGCCCGTTTCCTGCATCTTGATGCTGATCGACGAGTGCAGCTTTTCCCAGATGCGCGGCACGCCCAGGAACATCGTCGGCGCCACCTCGCGCAGATCCTCCTGCACGGTGCGGATCGATTCGCCGAAGTTCACCTGCGAGCCCAGGTAGATCGGGGTGAAGGTGGTCAGCATCTGTTCCGCCACGTGGCACAACGGCAAATACGACAAGTGGGTCGCGCCCGCATCCAGCTGCATCCGCTCAACGATCCCTGGCACCACCGCGCGCATGTTGCGCCAGGAGATCATCGCGCCCTTGGGCTTGCCGGTGGAGCCCGAGGTGTAGATCATCAGCCCGATGTCGTCCAGGCGCTGGCGCGCCAGCGCCTCGTCGATCAGCGCGCCGTTGTGCGCCTGCGCGCCGGTGCGCTCGACCTCGTCGAAGGTGGCGATCAGCGCGCGCTGCTCAGGCGTGAAGTTGCGCAGGCCCTTGGTCTCGATGACGACGATCTTCTTCAGGCGCGGCAGCTGGTCGAGCGCTTCGAGGATCTTGTCGGTCTGCTCCTGGTCCTCGCACACCACCACGTCGACGTCCGCATGGCCAACCACGTAGGCCACCTCCGACGAGGGGCTGGTGGGGTACACGCCGACGGTGATCGCGCCCATCAGGCCGGCGCCCATCTGCGCCAGCACCCATTCGATGCGGTTCTCCGAAATGACGCCCACATGGGCGCCGGGTTGCAGGCCGAGCGCCAGCAGGCCCCGCGCAAAGTGGCCGGCGCGCTCGTGGTAGCGCGCCCAGCTGACCGGCTTCCAGATGCCGAAGTCCTTTTGCCGGATCGCCACGCGCTGCCCTTGCGTGCCGGCGCGCTGGCGCAGCATCTGCGGCAGGGTGAGCTCGGGCAGGTTCACGACAACCACCTCTTGCGACGCTTGTAGTGCTTCAGGTGCTGGAAGCTCCTGGCTTCGCCCGCACCCCCCATGCCCAGATAGAACTCGCGCACGTCCGGGTCGTTCGCCAGCCGTTCGGCGCTGCCGTCGATCACGATCTTGCCGTTTTCCATGATGTAGCCACGGTGCGCCACCGCCAGCGCCACCGTGGCGTTCTGCTCGACCAGCAACATGGACGTGCCGCGCTCGGCGTTGATGCGCGCAATGATGAGGAAGATGTCCTCGGTCAGCATCGGCGACAGACCGAGCGAGGGCTCGTCCAGCAGCATCAGCGACGGCTGCGCGATCAACGCGCGGCCAATGGCCAGCATCTGCTGCTCGCCTCCCGACAGGTATCCCGCCAGGCCTTTGCGCCGTTCGTGCAACCGCGGAAAGTATTCATAGACGCTGTCGAAATCGGGCCTGACCGCACCCGCGCGCCCCGCCAGCGCGTAGGTCGAGGCCACGAGGTTTTCCTCGACCGTCAGGTCCTCGAACACGTGACGACCCTCCATCACGTGCGACAGGCCGCTGCGCACGAGCTGTTGCGGTGCCGCGCGCGCGGTGTCGCGCCCGTCGAATCGGATGCTGCCCGACTCCAGCGCCCCGTCCTCCAGTGGCAGCAGGTTGGAGATCGCCTTCAGCGTGGTGCTCTTGCCCGCGCCGTTGCTGCCCAGCAGCGCGACGATCTCGCCGCGCGGCACGGCCAGCGACAGGCCGCGCAACGCCTGCACCACTTTGTTGTAGACGACCTCGATGTTGTTCACTTCGAGGATGGGAGCGCGAGCGTGTTCGGTCACGTCGTTGCGTCCGGAGGACGGATCAGCTCGCCAGTCGCCGCGCGGCCGCCGCCGTGCCGCGCTCGCGGCGCGACCGGGCAAGCGGACAACGATCCGGCAAGCGGTTCACAGCTTGATCCAGTCCGATGCGGGCACCATCTTCTGCGCCTTCATGTCGGCGCGGTAGACCCGGCCCACCGGGATCGAGTTGCCGGGAATGCTGATGGGGGTGCCGATCAGACCACCGGTGTCGAAATCCTTGATGGTGTTGAGCGCGGCCTTCATGTTGTCGCCCGTGAGCGGCCTGCCGGCGTCCAGGCAGCGCTTGACCGATTCGAGAAACAGCATGGCCGCCAGCATGCCTTGCGTGTAGGCCGTGCTCTGGTATTGGGGGCGCATCGCGCGGATCTTCTCGAGCATCGGCGCTGGCTCGGTGTCGTAGTAGTAGCGATAGGGCATCACGCCCATGAAGCCATCGCCGTCCGGGCCCATCTTCATCACGGTGGAGCTGTCCATGGTCCAGAACGTGCCCATCCACTTGCTGCTCATGCCCTGCTGCTTGCCCTGGGTGATGAACTCGTTGATGGGCGCCAGGATGTAGCCGTGGAAGATGGTGTAGTCGGGCGCGGCGCGACGCAGCTTGATGACTTCGGTCGAGACGTCGACGCTGCCGGCGGCCGTCATGATCTTGATCGGCACCGACAGGCCCAGCGCCTTGGCCGCGACCTCGCTCTTGTCGATCGGATCGCGTCCGAACTCGGAGTCGGAATAGACGAAGGCGACCTTCGCACCGGGTTTTTCCTTGGCGATGTGCTTGAGCAGGATGCCGAACATCTCGGTGTAGTCCGGGCCGACGAGGAACTGGTGCGGGTACTTCTTCGGGTCGTTCAGTTCGCTGGCAAACGAGGCGCCGGCCATCAGAATATTGCCGTTGCGGTCGAGCTCGGGGTTGATCGTCTTGGCAAAACCGGTGGAGTCGCCGTAATAGACGTTGACCTTGTTCTGGCTGGTGATCTTCTTGAACGCGGCGACCGACACATCGACCTTGTAGGCGGTGTCCTCGGGCACGTATTTCACCTTGCGACCCTTGATGCCGCCGCCATCGTTGATGATCTTGACGTAGTCCTGGATGCCGTCGTTGATGCCGACGCCGGCGAAGGCGAACACCCCGGTCATGGGGATCGAGCCGCCGATGACGATCTCCTCGGCCCCCTGCGCGAGCACGGACAGCGGCTGCGCGAGCGCCGCGACCCCCGCGGCGGCGGTGCCCAGCATCAGGTTGCGGCGACGGGTGGAAATGGGGCGATGGGCCATGACAGTCTCCTTGGGAATGGTCGTTGCACGAGGAGTGGCCATGCTCAATTGCGAAACGGCCACAAGTGGAAAAAGCGGCGCACGCGCCGCCACATTTCTGCGAGCCCCAGTGGCTCGAACACCAGAAAACCGATGATCAAAGCGCCGAAGACGACCAGGCGCACGGGCGCTAGAAAAACCGTCAGGCCGGCGCCCCCGGGCAGCAGGTCGACCACGAGCTTGAGCAGTTCGGGCACCAGGGTCATGAACACGGCCCCCAGGATGCTGCCCAGGGTGGATCCCATGCCGCCAACGATGATGGCGGCGAGAAAGAAGATCGACATGGAGAGCGGAAAGCTCTCGGGCGTGATGACCCGGAAGAAGTAGGCGAACAGCCCGCCGGCCACCCCGGCGTAGAAGGACGACAGCCCGAACGACAGCAGTTTGTACTTGAGCAGCGGGATGCCCAGCACCTCGGCCGAAATGTCGCGGTCGCGGATGGCGATGAAGGCGCGACCGATGCGCGTGCGAAACAAGTTGGCCGCGCCCAGCAGCATCAGCACCGTGATCGGCACGATGAGCCAGTAGATGCGAAACGAGGTATCCAGCTCGACGCCCAGCACGCGCGCCGGGCGCATCGACAGGCCCGCCGTCCCGCCGGTGAAGTCGAAATTGGCGAACAAAAAGTGCGCGATGAAGGTGGCGGCGATCGTCACGATGGCCAGGTACAGGCCCTTCACGCGCAACGAAGGCACGCCGACGATCACGCCACCCAGCATGGCCACCACGCCGCCAGCGACCAGGTTGAACGCCAGCGGCGTGCCCCAGCGCAACTGAAGGATGGCCACGGTGTAGGCCCCCAGGCCCATGAAGGCCGCCTGCCCCAGGCTGACCAGGCCGGTGTAGCCGGTCAAAATGTTCAGGCCCGCGCTGCTGGCGATGTTGATGGCGACCAGGCAGGCCATGTACAGCCAGTAGTCGTCGGCCAGGAAAGGAAACAGCACCAGCGCTGCCGCTGCCGCGCCCAGCCATGCGTACTGGGTTCGCGAATCGAACAACGCCGCGTCGGCGACGTAGCTTTCCTTGAGCGTTGCGATGCGCATGCGTGTCCTACAGCCTTTCGATCTCGTGCGTGCCAAACAGCCCGTAGGGTCGCAGCATGAGAATGACGACCAGCACGATGAAGGTGGCCAGCAACTTGTACTCGCCGCCCAGGTAGGCTGCCGCCAGCCCCTCGACCAACCCCATCAGAAGGCCCGCCACCAGCGCGCCCAGCACGCTGTCGAGCCCGCCGACGATCACCACCACCAGCACGGACAAACCGAACACGCCCATCGACGATGAGATGCCGCCGATCGAGCCGACGATGATGCCCGAGACCGCCGCCAGCATGGCCGAAACGACCCACGACAGCGAGAACACCCGCGGCACGTTGATGCCCACCGAATACGCCGCCGCCTGATCGCTGGCGGTGGCCCTCAGCGCCACGCCGCCGCGCCAGTAGCGAAACACCAGCAGCACCGCGGCAATGAACACGGCGGCAATCACCGCGCCCCAGAACACCTTGGGCGCGAGGAAGGCGTCGCCGATCATGATCGGCGTCTTGGGCATGAAGTCGGGCAGGCGACGCTGGTCGGCGCTCCAAATGATCTCGACCACCCCCACCAGCATCGAGCCCAGTCCGATCGTGACCATGAAGGCCGAAATCGGCGGCTCTCCCAGCAGCGGCCGGATCATGGTGCGCTCGATCACCGCGCCCAGCAGGCCACAGGCCAGAACCGCCGCGGGAATCGCCAGCCACAGCGGCAAGGCCCACATCGCGGCGAACGTGAAAAACAGGTAGCCGCCGGCCATCAGCATTTCGCCAATCGCCAGGTTGACCACGCGCGTGGCCTTGTAGACCATCACGAAGGCCAGCGCAGCCAACGCGTAAAGCCCGCCGCTGGCGATGCCAGTGAGGCACACCTCGAACAGGTAGCCCCAATCCATCAGGCCGGCTCCCGCGTGGCGACGCCGGCCGCACGCAGCTTGCGGCGCAGCGCCTGGACATCGCCCGCACCCAGGTAGGCGCGATTCACCTCGGGGTCCGCCTGCACCACGGCGGGTACGCCCTGCGCGATGACCTGGCCGAAGTTGAGCACCACCACGTGGTCCGACAGGTCCATCACCATGCCCATGTCGTGCTCGACCATCAGCACCGTCACGCCCCACTCGGCGCGCACGTCGAGAATGAAGCGCGCCATGTCCTCGGTTTCCTCGCGATTCATGCCGGCGACCGGCTCGTCGAGCATCAGGATCTCGGGTTGCATGGCCAGCGCCCGCGCCATTTCGACGCGCTTTTGCAGGCCGTAGGACAGGGCGGAAACGGGGGCGTGGCGGATGTGGTCGATCTCGAGGAAGTCGATGATGCGTTCCTCGATGTCGCGGCGCAGCTCGGCCTCTTCGCGGCGCGCGCGGCCCACGTAGAGCAGCGCGTCGAGCACGTTGGTCTTCAGGTGCGCGTGGCGCCCGAGCTTGATGTTGTCGAGCACCGTCATGCCGCGAAAGAGGGCAATGTTCTGGAAGCTGCGTCCCAGGCCCATCTTGGCACGGCGTGGCGCGGGAACGTGGGTGATGTCCTGGCCTTTGAACCGGATGCTGCCCTGCGCCGGCCGGTAGAAGCCCGAGACGGTGTTGAACAGCGAGGTCTTGCCCGCGCCGTTGGGACCGATCACGGCGGTGATCGAACCGGGCTGCACGCCGAAACTCACCCCGGTGAGCGCGCGCACGCCGCCGAAGGCCAGCGTCACGCCATCGACCGCGAGCAGCGGTGTCGGCACGTCCGCAGAAGGCGCAGCAGCGGTCACCGGGGGTCTCTACGGGTTAATTCGAATCGCACGGACAGCGTTCCTGCGTAAACTGGTTACTTGAAAGTAACATTGTGCAATGCACGGACGCACCGGAGCATCGGGATTTTCCCGAAACGACACGACCCAGCCGGCAATGGCCCAGACCCCAGCCAAACGATCGACCCCCCGACGCGGCGCCGCAGCCGCGGCCACCGCCTCGCCTTGGAGCACCCGCTACCGCAGCAGCACCCCCCGCGAGGACAAGCGCAATGCCGTCCTGTCCACCGCCGCCCAGATGTTCAACGAGCGCGGCTTTCACGCCACCTCACTCGACGACATCGCGGCGCAGCTCAAGGTGACCAAGCCCACGCTCTACTACTACGTCAAGAACAAGGACGACATCCTGCTGGCCTGCGTGCGCCAGGGCCTGCAGATGATGGTCGACGGCATCGAGGCCTCGCGCCGTTCGGGAGGCAGCGCCATCGACCAGTTGCGCACCTGCATGACGGTGTACGGCCACATCGTCACCCAGCCGTTCGGCATGTGTCTGATCCGCGTGGGCGATCAGGAGGTGCCGCTGGACAGTCGCATGCAATTGCGCCGCGTCAAGTCGTTGATCGACCACGAGTTCCGGCGCCTGGTCGCCGCCGGCATCGCCGAGGGCAGCCTGCTGCCGTGCGATCCCAAGCTGACGGCCTTCACCATCGCCGGAGGCCTGAGCTGGATCGGGCGCTGGTACCGGCCCGACGGCGACGTCGCGGGCGAGGACATCGTGCGCCAGAGCGTGGCAACCTTGCTGGGCGGCATCCTCCGACCCCCCTGAATGCGTACGCGACCGCGGGCCGCGCAGCCAGCGGTTTCAGCCGTCCAGCATTTTGGCCACGGCCTCGGCGATGGCCAGGCAACTGGTGAGCCCGGGCGATTCGATTCCCAGCAGATTGACCAGGCCGGGCACGCCGTGCAAGCGCGGCCCGTCGATGCGAAAGTCCGCTGCCGGCTCCCCCGGGCCCGTCAGCTTGGGACGCAGGCCGGCGTATCCGGCTTGCAACGCGCCAGCGGGCAGGCCGGGCCAGTAGTTGCGCACCTCGGCATAAAAGGCATCGGCGCGCGCGGCGTCCACGGACAGGTCATCGGCTCGATCGACCCACTGCACGTCGGGCCCGAACTTGGCCTGCCCGCCCAGATCCAGCGTGAGGTGTACCCCAAGGCCAGGCGCGTCGTGCGCGACCGCCGGGTAGATCAGGTGCGCAAACGGCGCGCGACCCGCCAGAGTGAAGTAGTTGCCCTTGGCCCAGCGCGTGGGCAAGGGCGGGCAGAGCGCGGGCGGCAAGCCCTGGGTGCGGTGCGCCAGCTCGATGGCACCCAGGCCGGCGGCATTGACGACTTGCCGCGCGTGCAGGAGCATGCCATCCGTCACTTCGATTTCAATAGCTGCTTGGGCAGGATCAGCAAGCGCTGCAAGCCGATTGACCTTGGAATTCGTGGCCAGCACGCCGCCCGCGTTTTCCGCGTCGCCCAGCAGCGCCAGCATCAGGCCGTGGCTGTCGATGATGCCGGTGGACGGTGACAGCAAGGCCGCCTGGCACTCCAGCTGGGGCTCCAGCGCCAGCGCCTGTGAGCGCGTGAGCCATTGCAGGTCGGCCACGCCATTGGCCAGCGCGCGCGCCTGGATGGCCCGCAATTCATCGACCTGCGCCGCGTTGCCCGCCACGATCAGCTTGCCGCAGCGCCGGTGGGCGATGCCGCGCTCGGCGCAGTAGGCGTACAGCCGATCGCGCCCCGCCACGCACAGCCGCGCCTTGAGCGAGCCGGGGGCGTAGTAGATGCCGGCGTGGATGACCTCGCTGTTGCGCGCGCTGGTTTGCGTGCCGAAGGTCTCGGCGGCCTCCAGCACCAGCACCTCACGGCCCGCCAGCCCCAGCGCGCGCGCCACCGCCAGGCCCACCACCCCGGCGCCGATGACCGCAGTGTCCACGCGCTCGACACTCATGACTCGAAGCCTGCGATGACGCACGCCGCGTTCTCGCCCAGCTCGGCCGCGGCGTAGCCGCCCTCCAGGATGAAGGCCGTCGGCGGGCCGGCCCGCGCCAGGCGCTGGCCCAGGCGTGTGAAGTCGCCCGCCTGCAGGGCGAAGGTGCTGATGGGGTCGCCCGCAAAGGTGTCCAGGCCCAGCGACACCACCAGCGCATCAGCCCCGTGTTGCTGGATGCGCGCCAAGGCCTGCTCCAGCGCGTCGAACCACGCCACCACGCTGGCGCGCGCGGGCAGCGGCAGGTTCAGGTTGAAACCCTGCCCCGCCCCGGCGCCGCTCTCGTCCGCATGGCCCAGGTAGAACGGGTATTCGGTGCGCGGATCGCCGTGGATGCTGCAAAACAGCACGTCGGCGCGTTCATAAAAAATGGCCTGCGTGCCGTTGCCGTGGTGATAGTCCACGTCCAGCACCGCCACGCGCGCCGCGCCGCCCGCCCGCAGGGCCTGCGCGCACACGGCGGCGTTGTTGATGAAGCAGTAGCCGCCCATGAAGTCGGGTCCCGCGTGGTGGCCCGGTGGGCGCGTGGCGCAGAAGGCTGCGCGCTCGCCATTCAACAGCGCGTGGGCCGCGCTGGCCGCCGCATCCGCCGCGGCCTTGGCCGCCGCCCAGGTGCCGGCCGCCATGGGGCTGCCGTTGTCCATCGAATACAGGCCCAGGCGCGCCACGAAGTTGGCCGGCTCCACGTCGCCGCGCAGCGTACGCACCGGCCACACGCTGGGAAAGGGCTGCACGCCGGCGTTGGCGGCGTCCAGCGCCAGCCACTGATCCCAGGCAGTACGCAAAAACTCCAGGTAGCGCGGCGCGTGCACCTGGGTCAGCAGCGGGGCACTGTCGGCCGTGGGCGCATGCAGCGCGTGGCCGTGGGCGCGCAGGGCGGTCTCGACAAACTGCGCGCGCGTGGGGTTTTCGAAGCACGGCACGCGCTGGCCGCGAAAAAACTCGTCGGGTGGCGCGTGCAGCGCCTGCTCGGGGGTGTGAAAGCACAGCATGGGCGGATGTTGTCAGAGCGGCAATTGCTGCGCCTTGCGCGGCGCAAAACCGTGGTTGAGCGGCCCCACGCCGTGGCCGGTCTGCACGGCGGCGCCAGCGGCCAGCGCCTGGCGCACGTAGTGGCGGGCTGCCTGCACGGCGGCGGCCAAGTCCAACCCCAGCGCCAGCTGCGCCGCGATGGCCGATGACAGCGTGCAGCCCGCGCCGTGCAGGTTGGCGGTGGCGATGCGCGCGTCCTGCAGGTGCAGGCTCGGCTGGCCGGCGATGGCCAGCACGTCTTGCACGGCCTCGCCCGGCAGGTGCCCACCCTTGAGCAGCACGGCGCGCGCGCCCTGCCCGATCAGCGCCTGGGCGGCGGGCTCCAGATCGGCCACGGCGGTGATCGGCCGGCCCAGCAGCAAGGCGGCCTCGTCCAGGTTGGGCGTGATGATCTGGGCGCGCGGAAACAGCTCGGCCACGATGGCCTGAACCGCGGCGGGCTCGATCAGCGGCGCGCCGGTGGCTGACACCATCACCGGGTCAAGCACCACGGGCGCCATGCGGTGGCGGTCGATGGCGGCGGCCACGGCGCGCACGATCTCGGGGGCGTGCAGCATGCCGATCTTGACCGCGTGCGCGCCGATGTCGCCCATCACCGCGTCGATTTGCGCCACCAGAAAGTCGGCCGGCGCGGCGTGGATGGCGGTGACGCCTTGCGTGTTTTGCGCCGTCAGCGCGGTGATGGCGCTCATGCCGTAGCAGCCCAGCGCGGCAAAGGTTTTCAAGTCGGCCTGAATGCCGGCGCCACCGCCCGAGTCGCTGCCGGCGATGGTGAGCACGCGGACGTATTGTTGCGTTGGTTTCATGATCGAGTTGGCTTGTGGCGCGCGTTGATGCGGCGCGGGCAGCTATTGATTCAGGAGTGACGGGTGAGGCAGCGCCGGCACGAGCAGGCGCGGCCGGGTGCGGCCCCGGTCGATGGCGGCCTGCCACGCCGGCACGCTGCGCGCGGGATCTTCGCCCAGGCCGCGCACCACGCACACGCCCGCGGCGCCGCTTTGCGCGGCCTGCGCCGCCTGCTCGGCCTGCAAAATGCCGCCGATGGCCACCACCGGCACGCCGGCCATGTGCACCCACCAGGCCAGGTTGGTGAGGCCCTGCGGCTGCCAGGGCATGGCCTTGGTCAGCGTGGGCCACACCGGGCCACAGGCGACGTACCAAGGGTTCACGGAACGCGCGCGCGCCAACTCCCACAGGCTGTGGCTGCTGATGCCCAGTTGCAGGCCGCTGGCGGCCAACTCGGCGCGGCCCGCGTCGCCCAGCGCCAGCAGGTCTTCCTGGCCCAGGTGCACGGCGCTCGCGCCCAGCTCGGCCGCCAGGCGCCAATGGTCGTTGACGACCAGGGTGGCGCGGGTTTGACGGCACACGG
>CAZGOL010000012.1:0-7402 GCA_964527755.1 uncultured Ottowia sp. | reverse complement strand
GCCAGGCGCCAATGGTCGTTGACGACCAGGGTGGCGCGGGTTTGACGGCACACGGCCAACGACTGCGTGATCGATTCGCGCAGCGCAGCGTGCCAGGCCGCATTGGGTGCAGCAGGGGTCTTGATGCGCAACTGCACCAGGCGCGCACCGGCCTGTACCACGGAGCGAATGCGCTCGGCAGCGTCGACGATCGCGTACAGTCCCTCCTCGGAATTTTCAAAAGAAAACGGGCTCCTTGGCTTGTCCAGAGCGCCAGAGCAGCTATCAAAATTAGAGTATTCATCCCAGGTCAGGCACGGCATCAGCGCCGGCTGCGTGCCGAAGCCGGCGCCCGCACCGACCGGCCCTGCGCCCTGCCCCGCCGCATGGCCGTGGGCGATGGCGTGCGTGGTCGCCATCTTGGCCAGCACCAGCGCGTCGGCCGCCACGAAGCCCAGCGCCAGCGCGCAGGCCGCGCTGGTGGCAAAGGTGCAGCCGGTACCGTGGGTGTGGGGCGTGTCGATGCGCGGCAGGGCCAGCCAGCCGCGGGCCTGGGGCGTTTCGATCCAGTCCAGCGAGAGGCCCGGCGCGTGCACGCTGTCGCCGCCAGTGATGGCCACGGCTTGCGGGCCGAGCGCGCGCAAGGCGTGGGCGCGGGTGGGAATGGTGGCCGCGGCCGATTCTTGATCCGCCGCGCCCCTCACCCCAGCGCTCTCCCCAGGGGGGAGAGGGTGAAACACCGGCTCGGCTGCCCTGCTCCCTCGCCCCTCCGGGGAGAGGGCCGGGGTGAGGGGCAGCGGCGCATCGCCCTCCCCCACGCCAGCCACCAGCCGCCGCGCCTCTCGCTCATTGGGCGTCACCACCGTGGCCCTTGGCAGCAGCCAATCGCGATACGCCCGCAGCACCGCATCGCCCGCGAACGCCGCCCCCGTGCTGGCGCCCAGCACCGGGTCGATCACCAGGGCCACGGGGCCACGCTCGCGCAGCCGGTCCACCCAGCGCGCCACCACGGCCACGTTGCCAGCGCTGCCCAGGAGGCCCGTCTTGATGGCCGCGGGCGGCATGTCATCGGCCAGCGCGGCCAGTTGCGCGTCCAGCAAATCCGCATCAACCGGGGCAACGCGCGCCACGCCCACCGAGCTTTGCGCCGTGATGGCCGCCACCACCGGGCACAGGTGCACGCCGAAGGCCGCGGCTGCGCGCGCATCGGCGGACAGGCCCGCGCCGCCGCCACTGTCGTTGCCGGCGATGCTCCAGACGATGGGTGCGCGGGGTGCCGACATGCTCAATCAATCGCCAACGGATTGCCCGTCACCGGCGTGGTGGCCACGGCAAAGTCCTGCCGCCCCATCACCCCGGCAAGATACGCCGCGCGCCCCGCCTCGATGGCCTGGCGAAACGCGCCCGCCATGCGAACCGGGTCGCTCGACTGGCTGACGGCGCTGTTGAGCAGCACCGCGTCAAAGCCCAGCTCCAGCGCCTGCGCCGCGTGGCTGGGTGTGCCGATGCCGGCGTACACGATCAGCACCATGCCCGGCAGGCGCTCGCGCAGCAGGCGCGCGCCCTGCCTCCGCATGGCAGCGCGGATGATGTCGATGAAGCCGTTGTCGCCGCCCGCCGCCAACTGGCGCTTGAGGCCCACCGTGACGATCTGCGTGCCCGACGCGGCAATGGCATCGCCCAGCACCTGCGGCGACGGGTAGCCCGCCGTGCCCAGCAGGAAGCGGCTGCCCAGGCCTGCATCACCCACGCGCCAAGCGTCGTCACCCGATTGGTTCGGTATCTTTGAATCCATCACAACGTCAGCCATCCTCGGTGCAAGCCCAGCCCAGCCACCAGTGCCGCCGCCGCCAGCAGGCCAAAGCCCTGCCATTCGCGCCGCGAAAACACCGCACGCCCGTGCTCGCGCCGCGCCCAGGCATACAGCAGCGCGCCCGGCGCGTACAAGAGCGAACCCAGCAACACGTACTTGATGCCGCCGGCATAAACCAGCCACAAGGCATAGATCAGCGCCAGGGACGAGATCGCCGCGTCGCGCCGCCGCAGCCGGCCATCGCCCGGCCGATAGCCGTCACCGCGCAGCGCCACGTGCAGCGCGTGCCCGGCCGCACCGGCGTAAGGCAGCAGGACCATCGCCGTGCCCAGGTTGACCAGCGACAGATAGGTCGACTCGCTCACCAGCGTGACCAGCAGAAAGAGCTGCACCGAGGCGCTGGTCAGCCACAGCGAGGCCACGGGTGCGCCCCGGGTGCTTTCATGCGCCAGCCAGGCGGGTGCGGAGCCGTCGCGTGCGGCCGAAAACAAGGTCTCGGCCGACAGCATCAGCCACGACAGCAGCGCGCCCGACAGCGAGATGAACAGGCCCACGCTGATCAGCACCGCGCCCCAGGGGCCCACGGCGCGCTCCAGCACATAGGCCATCGACGGGTTCTTCAGCGTGGCCAGCTCGGGCTGCGCCATCACGCCCATCGACAGCAGGCTGACCGCCACCAGCAGTGCCAACACGAACAGGAAGCCCGCCAGCGTGGCGCGCCCCACGTCGACCCGCCGCGCCGCGTAGGCCGAATACACGCTGGCGCCTTCCACGCCAATGAACACCCACACCGTGACCAGCATCATGCCGCGCACCTGCTCCAGCACGCTGCCCAGTCTGGGGTTGGCGCGGCCCCACACGTCCGAGGAAAACACATCACCCCGAAAGGCCAACCCCACCAGCAGCACGAAGATCAGCAGGGGAACCAGCTTGGCGACGGTCGTCACTTGATTGATCAGCGCCGCCTCGCGCACACCGCGCAGCACGAGCGCGTGCGTGCCCCACAGCATGACCGATGCACAGGCCACCGCGACCTGGGTGTTGCCATCGCCAAACACCGGCCAGTAGTGCCCCAGGGTGCTGAAGAGCAGCACGTAGTAACCGACGTTGCCCAGCACCGCCATGAACCAGTAACCCCACGCCGAGCTGAAACCCATGAAGGGTCCGAAGCTGGCCCGCGCATAGGCGTAGATGCCCGAATCCAGCTCGGGCTGGCGCAGCGCCAGGTTGAGGAACACGAAGGCCAACGCCAGCATGCCGGCGCCGGTGATCAGCCAGGCCAGCGCGGTGGCGCCCACGCCGGCGCTGGCCGCCGTGTTCTGCGGGATCGAGAAAATCCCCCCACCCACCATCGAGCCCACCACCAGCGCGGTGAGCGCGCCCAATTTCAGCTTGTTGCGATCGGCGGTCATTGCGCTCAACCCCCGACGATCGGTTGAAACAGCAGCACCCGATCGCCATCCGGCAACACGCGATCGGACCGCACCGCGCGCGCCACGAACGCGGCGTTGACCGCCGTGCTGACGGCCTGCACCGCGTGGCCGGCACGCGCCAGCCGCCAAGCCAGCCAGCGCCCGAGCAATCCGGCGCCGGCAATCCCGAGCGAAAGCGACGTGTCGCTCATGTGCACTGCTTTCGATAGCTGCCTCGACGCGACAGGCAAGCTCCGGAGACACTTTTTGTTATTGGATCGGGCACGCCAGCACCGGCTAGCCGGCCGCTGGGCAAGATTCGGCTCGGATCGAAGGCAATCATGAAGTGGCGATCTCCGGGTGCTGCCGCGTGCCGTGGCTCCGGGCCGCCCGCTGCACGCCGGTCTCTGGTGGAAACCGCAGGCAGGGTCCGCTGCTCGTCCTTACGCCGGCATTAACCGGATCAAGTTGGCGGGTTCGACCTTCAAGGCCATCTCAGCTCGCGCATCGCGCGGGCACCCCGGAGTGGTGCGCATGATAGCGCGGTCCCACGCGGAAAACCCCGCACACCTTGCGATGTGCGGGGCCTTGCGTCCTGGCTCCCCGACCTGGGCTCCAACCAGGGACCTGCTGACTCTGTACGAAGCGGCTTGATGTCCTGGCAGCAAGCCTTATCGTGGCCCCGAATCGCTATCGGCTCCACGCTGCACTATGCCTCTCATGCGCATCAGCGCGAGGCAGGCCGCAAGTCCCAAGCCTGCAGAAATCCACAGTGAGCCCACACCCAGTCTCTCCACGGCCAACCCAAACAGGAAAGGCGCTCCCGCCTGTGCGACGCGAGCCGGCACCATCAAAAACCCCTGCCGTTGACCATACCCTTGGGTTCCAAAAATTACCAATGGGAGCGTCCCGATGGTGATGGTCAAGATTCCATTGCCCAAGCCATGCAGCACCGCAAAAGCGGTCACGGCCCAGGTGCCAAACAGTCCGATGCACAGCGCGCCCAGCGGATGGGCAAGCGTCGCAAGTCTCGCTGAAAGCAGCGGATGTACGCGATCGAGAAACGTGAACTCGATCAACCGGCCCGCGATCTGTGCCGGCCCGACCATAGCCGCGATCCCGATCGCGGTCGCGAAGCTGACGCCCGTGCCGAAAATCAACTCGGGCAGATGCGCAGCCATCGCCGTGCTGATAAACCAGGCGACGGCAAACACAAACGCGAGCAACGCCGTGATTCCGCGCTGCTCGTTTGGTGATAAGACTGGCTGCTGATCGCCATTGTCTTCGGCTACTTCCACTGCTGTCCCGGTATCGTCAGCCGCAGGCAACATGGCGTTGACGGGCAACCCGATCAGCAGATGCAAGCTGGCCCACATCAGGCAAACTCCACGCCACCCCATGCTGCTCTCCAGATAGGCTGTCAACGGCCACCCAACCGTACTGGCGAATCCGGCCAACAGCGTGATTCCAGTGATGATTTGCCGCGCATCCTGGCCGTGCAGACGCACTGCCGTAGCGAAGGCGGCTTCGTAGAGCCCGCTGCCCATCGCCAGACCGATCACGGCCCAAGCCGCATAGACGTGCAGTGGCTGTGACGCCTGACCGAGCGCGGTCAGACCCACCGCAAACACCAGGTTGCTGGCAACAAGGACGGGCCGCCCGCCCCATCTGTCAATCAGCTTGCCGGCAATCGGCCCAATAACCGCAGACACCAACAGTGCGATGGAGAAGGCTCCAAAGACGATGGAGCTCGACACGCCCATTTCGCGACCAATGGCGACCGCCAGAATCGCAGGCAGGTAGTACGACGAAGCCCACGCCAGCATCTGCTCCACGCCGAGCAACCCGGTGGTCGTGATTCGGCTTCGCATGTGGATTTTCAAGAGTCGCCCCTGCAAAATTCACCCAGCCACCGCCGCCGTTCGACTGATTCCGGTGCTCCGCGCGCCAGCGGCCATGGCAAACGATTGAGTGAGCATGATTAGCAGTGCAAACGGCGGCGCAAGAAGCCCCTCAAAGCCCAGGCGCACGATCGCCCGCAGCAGCCAGCGCATGTTGTAGCCCGCCGCGCACAGCACCGCATGCAGCGCGTCGCCCGTGGCGTCCCGCAGCCAGCAGCGATCCATAGCATTGCCGCTCTTCAAGTGTCCGAGGCCGGCTCCACCGCCTGCCTTCTCTTGAGCCAGCGCCGTTGCAGCGCCGTCAGGCTCTCGAGTTTGTCCCGATGGATGATCTCAACGCCGGAGTTGTCCGCAACCACGCCCCGAAAGCCCGGATCGATGATGACTTGCCTGGGCTTGCGGGCGACGTCCTCGGTCAGAATACCTACCTGCTCCAGTTGCTCGGCCAGGGTGTGCCCGTCATAGGGGTTGCCGGTGAAGCTGCGCTCGTGCGCGATCTGCACGATGCGCTGCCTCAACGGTTGGTCCCTCATCGCCTTGACCGATGGGTTGCGCACGCTGTCGCGCGACAGGCCCACGAGCGCACAGGTCCGCCTCTGGCTGATCTTGGTTGCTTGCGCTATCACGCCCACCGCGCGTCGCTTCGCCGGTGGGCTCAACGCTTTACCCCGAAGGCCGCCTTCAGCGCTTCGTTGTCCAGTAGCTGCTCGGCCAGCAGCTTCTTGAGCTTGGCGTTCTCGGACTCCAGCTCCCGCAACAGCTTGGCGTCCATCCCGCCAAACTTCGCGCGCCACTTGTATAGCGTCGCGCTGCTGAAACCCTCCCGTTGCGCCAAACCTCCGCGGCTGACATCCTCGCACCAAGCTGCTTGATGAACTCAATGATCTGCTCTTCCGCATCGCGCTACCTCTCGGTTGCGCAGATTCTGTTCTTTTCGACTAGACCAGATTTCAGGACACAGGTCAATGCTGCAATCGCTACAACTGAAAATAACATCAAAAAATATAAACTTGACAATTCCGCCTTACTACGCCAGATCGTTCAATCACCGCGTACATACCCAAGAGCAATTTGCCTCCGTCGGGCAGATGGGCAGTCGGACTCGACAGATATCTCCGGTGTTCACCTCTTGCTAAGCGAATAGCCTTGAGGGTTTCAAAATTTCGAATCCCTGTAACTGAATTCTGCGTCGTAACAATACACCGTGGCACCGGTCCAACAACGCGTACGACGGCTTCATCAATATAAAGCAATTTATTCTCCCAAGAGTCTTCTTCGTAGGGTTTCAATCCTTCAATCTCAAAGAGCATTCTAAACCTGTTTCTCCATTGTGCGTCGGATTCGGATGTGGGTCCTCGAATCGCGTCCATTGTTGCTGTAGAGATTAATGTGACTGGATGGACATCTGCTGCCGTTACTCTTGGAGCAACCTGCACAAGACGTAGACTGCACCCGAAAAACTTGCTGATCGCTTCTGCCCACGGACCATCTACAATCCAACCCTTGACTGGACGGCCATAAAAATCAGTCAGTACTATTTTTTTTGTCAAACGAACTTGTGCATTGATGATTTTATCAGTTGGTAATTGTATAGCAAGTTGTTTGGTTTCATCATGGTAGCTACTTTGAATACGTACAAGCTCTCCAAGACGTTTGCCGTTGACCATTTTCCCTTCATCATCTATAAAATAGAACAACCGGTTTTGACGAACGCCATCTGTATCCAGTCTGACCTGATTCACTTCTTCTAGTGATGTGCCCTTTATGAGGGTAGTGTTAATTCGAGATAGGTACATGATCATATTTCTAATAGAAACGGAATCAAGCGATTATTTATCGCGGATCGCACAGTGTTTGAATTTTTGTCCCTGCATTTAATTTGAAAAATCTCAACTTGGCAATGTAGCAAGTACGGCTCATAGGCTGATCATGATATGGTTTATTTTTTATCGTGCTAGGCCGGAAGACAGGTTCGTGGAATGTTTACGCTGTAGTGGCAACTTTTAAGACCTAGTGTATATGGATCATATACTTATGACGGTTGGTGTCGAACTCGGGCGAACAGATGGTCGTATTCGAAAACCCGGCCGGTGCGCGCTTGGCGTGCGAAGTACGGGACTAGGGCGGCTTCGATCTGAGTCCACCGAAGGCAGCTGGCCAGCACTGCCAGCGTATGGCGCAGGTCGATCATCTCGCTCAGGCGGGCCGAAGGAGATCGGTGCTGTCGAACCGGGTCATCAGCAAAATTCCCAAAAATCATATGGTGTGTGAAGATTCTCAGGGGAGTCACTGCCCAT
>CAZGOL010000011.1:32356-33785 GCA_964527755.1 uncultured Ottowia sp. | reverse complement strand
CATGGCACGCTGCGCGGCCTCACGCTGCACCTGCTGGCACCCGCGCCCCTGTTCGCCGGCCGGCCCGCCACGCTTCAGGTCAAGCTGATCAACGCACGCCCCACCCCGCGCATGGCGATCGCCACGGCGCTGGAGCAATGGCGGCACTGGGTCTGGGCCGACGTGCCGGCCGGTGGCGAAGCCAGCGTGCACGTGGTGTTCAATCCGCCCGGCCGCGGCCTGCACCGCGTCCCGACGTTGCAGATTGAAACGCGCTTTCCGCTGGGATCGTTTCGGGTCTGGGCCCTGTGGCGACCGGCGGCGACGGTGCTGGTGTACCCCGCGCCCGAACCGCAGCCGCCTCCCCTGCCCCCGGGCGAACCGCGCGCCGGCTCCGGCGTGGCCAGCGGCGCGCGCGCCAGCGGCGAGTTCGATGGCGTTCGCGCGTACCAACGCGGAGATCCGCTCAAGCTGATCGTCTGGAAGAAGTACGCCCGCTCGGGCGAGCTGGTCAGCCGCGACACGCAGCAGTTGCACCGGCAGGCGCTGTGGCTCGATTTCACGCGCGCAGGCACGCTGCCCACCGAGGGGCGACTGGCCCGCCTGACGGCCTGGGTGCTCGAAGCCGATGCGCAGGGGCTGGACTACGGCCTGCGGCTGCCCGGCATTGAAATCGCACCCGCCAGCGGCACCGGCCACCGCCTGCGTTGCCTGGAGGCGCTGGCCACATGCTGACGGACACCCTGCCCGACGTCCGCACCGCCTGGCTGGCGCGCCTGTCGCATTGGCCGCGCGAGACGCGCGACACGCTGTTCCTGCTGCTGCTGATCGGCTGGATCGTGTTGCCGCAGGCGGCGTATCTGCCGGCCTGGTGCGCGGCGCTGGTGGTGGCCGTGCTGCTGTGGCGCGGCACGCTGGCGTTCACCGGCCGGCCATTGCCCGGGCGCTGGTGGCTGCTGGGCCTGCTGGCCGCCGCCACCATCGCCACGCGTGTCACCCACGGCACCCTGCTGGGCCAGGAGGCGGGCGTGACGCTGGTGGTCAGCCTGCTGGCGCTGAAAACACTGGAATTGAGGGCACGGCGCGACGCCTTCGTGATCTTCTTCCTCGGCTTCTTCACCCTGCTCACGGGATTTTTCCGCTCGCAGTCGCTGCTCACCGCCGCCGCGATGCTGATCGGACTGCTGGGCCTGCTGACGGCCCTGGTCAACGCGCATCGGCCCGTGGGCGAACCACGCCTGCGCGAGTCGGCCTGGCTGGCGTGCAAGATGGCATTGGCTGGCGCACCCGTGATGATCGTGCTGTTTGTGCTGTTTCCGCGCCTGCCGCCGCTGTGGGGTCTGCCCAGCGATGCGCAGACCGGCAAGAGCGGGCTGTCTTCGACCATGAGCGTCGGCAGCGTGGCCGAGCTGGCGCTGGACGACGCCATCGCGCTGCGCGTTCGCTTCGA
>CAZGOL010000011.1:20747-32256 GCA_964527755.1 uncultured Ottowia sp. | reverse complement strand
CTGGCGCGTGCGCCAGACGATCGACCTGCAGTGGGTCACGTACCGACCGATCAACGAGCTGCTGCGCTATCGCGCCCAGAGCTGGACCGACTTCAGCTACGGCCAAGCCGGCCCGGACGGCAAGCCGCGCCACGATCTGGGTGCCTTCCTGCAACTGCCGGCCGACTTCAATCCGCGCACCCTGGCGCTCGCGCACGAGCTCCAGGCGCAACTGGGCGATCGGAGCGCCGAAGCCATCGTGCAGGCCGCACTGCAACGCCTGCGCTCGGGTGGCTACACCTACACGCTCGAGCCCGGCGTGGTGGGGCGCGACACGGCCGACGAGTTCTGGTTCGACACCAAGGCGGGCTTCTGCGAGCACATCGCCTCGGCCTTCGTGGTGCTGCTGCGCGCGGCGGGAGTGCCGGCCCGCATCGTCACCGGCTTTCAGGGCGGCGAGATCAACGGCGTGGACGGCTACTGGACGGTGCGCAACGCCGACGCCCACGCCTGGACCGAAGTGTGGCTGGCCGGGCGTGGCTGGGTGCGGGTCGACCCGACCGGCGCCGTCATGCCCGGGCGCATCGGCCAGTACCAGCGCCTGCGCGCTCGACCCGGGCTGGTGGCCGGCGCGCTGGGCACGCTCAGCCCCAACCTGCTCAGCCGCCTGCGGGCAGCCTGGGAGGCGACCAACAACCGCTGGAACCAGTGGGTGCTGGGCTACACACAGGATCGCCAGTTCACCCTGCTGCGCAACCTGGGTTTTGCACAGCCGAGCTGGGAAGACCTGGGCAAACTGCTGGCCGGGCTGCTCGCAGCGGTCGCCCTGGGAGCCGCCGCCTGGGCGCACTGGGAGCGAGGTCGCCAGGACCCGTGGCTGCGCCTGCTGGCGCGCGCCCGCCAGCGCTTGGATGACGCCGGCGTGGGCAGCGCGCCCAACGCGCCGCCACGCGAACTGATGCAGCGCCTGGCGGCGAGCAGCTTGCCGCCCGCGCTGCGCCACGGCCTGGGCGACTGGCTGCTGGCGCTGGAGCGCCAGCGCTATGCAGCCGGGGATCCGCACACCCGCCCCACGGTGGCTAAACTCGGACGGGAACTCGACCGCATGCCATGGCCCCGCCGCGCCTGACTCCCGACCCGACCACCCGCCAGCCAGATCGCCCCCGGATCGACCGTCGCGCGGCGCTCGCCTGGGTGGCTGCCAGCACCTGGCCGGGCAGCGGGATCGCCCAGACCCGATCCAGGGCCACCAACTCGGTGGGAGGGTCGGCCTATGCGCAGCGCGCCGACGCGATGGCGCTGGCCGACGACATCGCCGAGCGGCGGGGTCTCGATCGCGGCTGGGTGCGCGCCACCATCGGGGAAGCCGTGCTGCTGCGGCAGGTGCCGCGGCTGATGCTGCCGCCCGCGCGCGGCACGGCCAAGAACTGGCGCGTGTATCGCAGCCGCTTCATCGACATGGCGCGCATTCGCGCCGGCGTGCGTTTCTGGCAGCGCAACCGCACCACGCTGGCGCGAGCACAGGGCGAGTTCGGCGTGCCGCCGGAAATCGTCGTCGGCATCATTGGCGTCGAGACGATCTACGGCCAGAACATGGGCAACTTCCGCGTGATCGACGCGCTGGCCACGCTGACGTTCGATTTCCCGGCCGCGCACCCGCGCGCGGCCGAGCGGCAGGCGTTCTTTCGCGACGAGCTGGAGCAGTTTCTCACCCTCAGCCAGCGCACCTCGATGGATCCCCTGACGGCCCTGGGCAGCTACGCCGGCGCGATGGGGATCCCGCAGTTCATGCCGTCCAGCTGGATCAAGTACGCGATCGATTTCGATGGCGACGGCCACATCGACCTGTGGGGCAGCGAGGCCGACGCGATCGGCTCGGTGGCCAACTACTTCAAGGGTTTCGGCTGGCACCCCGGCATGCCCACGCACTACCCGGTTCGCCTGACGGCCGAAGCCGATCTGGACACCCTGCTCGCTCCCGACATCCTGCCCAGTTTCACGCCCGAGCGCTTCATGGCCCTGGGCGCGCTGCTGGACGAGGCGAGCCAGGCGCACGCGGGGCCGCTGGCGCTGATCGAGCTGCAAAACGGTGGCGACGAACCCAGCTATGTGGCGGGCACGGAAAATTTCTACGTCATCACGCGCTACAACTGGAGCAGTTATTACGCGATGGCGGTGATCGATCTGGGCCGCGCCGTGTCCGACATGATGGGTCAGTAGCCATCCGTCAAAAAACGCCGGCCGACAGGCCCGCCGCCAGTCCGGCCCCCAGCTCGGCACACCGCGCCAGGTCGTCGGATCCGATCACCTTCGGCGCCAGGATGCGCTCGGGCGTCTGGGCATGGGTGCACACGATCAGCCCCGGTGCAACTTCCCGCAGCCGCCAGCCGGTGGCGATGCGCTCGAGCTGGCGCAGCGCGTTGCTGCCGTCGCTGCCGGCGCAGATCATGGCGGCGTAGGGGCGCCCGTTGGCGTGGCCCAGCACCGGGTAGTAGCAGCGATCGAAGAAATCCTTCATCGCGCCGGCCAGCGCCGCCAGATTTTCGGGGGCGGCAAACAGGTAGCCGTCCGCCGCCAGCACGTCGTCGGGGCCGGTGTCGGCAGCGCCCAGCAGCCGCACCGCGACCCCTTCCTGCCCGCTCGCCGCACGCGCTGCCGTCTCGGCCATCTGCCGCGTGCCGCCGGTGCGACTGTGGTAGACGATCAACAGCGTTTTCATGGCGTGTCACGCTCAGTCCGAAATCCGATGGTGCCAGTATCGCCGGCGCATCTGGCGCTCGCACTGGACGACATCCGCGGCAGCGCTGCGCCAGTGCATCGCGCCGCACGCCGGCGACGCGATCACGCGCACGCCGCGCTCCGCGTAGCGCGCCAGCACCGGTGCCGCCGGGTGCCCGAAGCGGTTGCGATACCCCGCCTGCACCAGCGCCAGGCGCGGTTGCACCGCATCCAGCAACGCGGGCGACGAAGAGGTGCGGCTGCCGTGGTGCGGCACCAGCAGCACGTCGCTGCGCAACGCAGCGCCGCTGGCCGCCAGCGCCTGCTCCTGCGGCGCTTCGATGTCCCCGGTGAGCAGGACCGACCCCTGCGGATCGCTCACGCGCAGCACGCAGCTCGTGGCGTTGCTGCGCCGCGCGCTGGCGGCTTCGCCGACCCCCGGGTGCAATACCTGGAACGTCACGCCGTCCCACTCCCAGCTCAGGCCAGCCACGCAGCGTTCGCCGGGCGCAAGCCCTGCCAGCTCCGGCCCGGCCTCGACGGGAGCCAGCAGGCGCGCACGCGGGTGCATCGCGAGGACCGCCGCAGCACCGCCCGTGTGGTCGCTGTCGCGGTGGCTGAGCACGAGCACGTCGGGCCGTTCGCCCAGCGCCCGCAGCAGCGGCACCAGCACGCGCTGGCCGGCGTCGCTGTCCAGCCCGTAGCGAGGTCCCGCGTCGTACAGCAGGGCATGGCGCGCGGTGCGCACCAGCACCGCACTGCCCTGCCCGACGTCGGCCACCACCAACTCGAAGCCGCCCTGGGCCGGCCGCGCCGGCTGCCACAACAGCATCGGCAGCAGCAGCGGCAGGCCCGCCAGACGCAGCGGCCAGGGCCAGCGCAGCGCCAGCAACACGCCCCCGGCCACCGCCAGCACACCCAGCGCGAGCGGCGCCACCGCCACGGAAAACTGCGCCCACGGCCACGCCGCCAGCCCTTGCAGCACGGCCGCCAGGGGCGCCAGCGCCGACGCCGCCAGGTGCCACAGCGGCGCCCACAGCACGCCGGCCAGCCCGAGCGGCGTGACCACCAGCGTGACCCAGGGAATGGCCAGCAGATTGGCGACGAAGCCCACGGCCGACGCCTGTCCGAACAGCACCAGCGACAGCGGGGTGAGCGCCAGCGTCACCACGCCCTGTTCACGCAATAACTGGACAAAATGGCCACCAAGTCCCGACTGACCTGCCGAAGCAGCTCTCGAATCAGTAGCAAACAGGATGCCGACGGCAACGAAGCTCAGCCAGAACCCCGCTTGCAGCATCGCCCAGGGGTCGAGCAGCAGCACCGCGGCACCGGCCCACAGCCAGTTGAGCCACCACGGCCAGCGAAGGCCCGCGATGCGCAGCGCCGTCATGCAAGCGAGCATGAGGACGGTGCGCTGCGCCGGCACGCCCCAGCCGCTGAACACGGCATAGGCACCGGCCAGCAGCACGCCACCGATCCACGACGCGCTGGGGGCAGCAAGCCACTCGCAGGGCGCAAAGCGCCACCCACGCAGCCACAGCGACGAGCGTCGCCACAACCCGCCGACGACACCCGCCGCCAGCCACGCGAACATGGTGATGTGCAACCCCGAGATGCTCATCAGGTGCGCCACGCCGGTGGCACGAAACACGTCCCAGTCGCCGCGCTCGATGACACCCTGATCGCCCGTCACCAGCGCGGCCACGATGGCCACGCGCCGCCGCGCGTCGTCATCGCCCGTCGCCTGCGCCAGGATGCGATCGCGCACACCCTGGCGCGCGCGCTCGACCCAGTGCCCCACGCCCTGCGCGATCCGCTGCGGCGGCGGATCGCGCGCGCCCGCGCGCACGTAACCGGTGGCGCCGATCCCCCGCTCCCACAGCCACAGCTCGTGATCGAAGCCGTGCGGGTTGAGGTTGCCGTGCGGCGCCTTCAGCCGCACGGCCAGGCGCCAGCGTTCGCCCGCGCGCAGCGGCTGGGCCGGTCCGGCTGCGGTTGCGCCTGGCCACCGGTCGACGCCGTACCAGGCCAACTGCACGCGCGGTGGGGTGGCGACGGCGGTCCCGTCGCGCTCGGCGTGCTCGACATCGAGCACGAAGCGCCAGCCCGCCTCTGACTGCTGCGGCATGCGGCTGATCACGCCGGTCAGCAGAAGATCGACGCCTTCCAGTGCGGGCACCAGCGCCTGTTGCGCCAACCCGCCGGCCCGCCAGCCAGCCGCGCCCCAGGCGCCCAGCGCGCCCGCCAGCAGCCACGCCAGCCACACCGCCGCGGCCAGCCTTGCGCGCCCGCCGCGCCAAGCCCGTGCCGCCAGGAGCAGCACCGCAGCCACCGCGACAGCGCCGCCATAGACCCCCGGCGGATCGAGGGCGTGCTGCTGCAGTTGGAGCGCGCACCCCAGCCAGACACCCAGCGGCAGCGCCATGAGCGCAACCGCCGCCTGGCGCTGGAGCGGCGCGCGGCGCGATGACGAGGGCGAAACGGGCAGCGGGTGCATCGGGGTGGCGCACGCCATGGTCCCGCATCATGCACCAGGGCACTCGGGGCCGTTACAGTCGGGTGGTGCACGCGGCGCGCCGCGTGCCCGCGTGTTCAACCAACCCAACTTCACGACCATCATGAGTATTGCCGTCAAACTCCAGCAGCTCGGCATCGAGCTGCCACCGCTGGCCATCCCCGCCGCCGCCTACGTGCCCTTCGTTCGCAGCGGCAACCTGGTTTTCCTGTCGGGCCACATCGCGCGCACGCCCGATCGCAAACCCTGGGCCGGCAAGCTGGGCGCCGGCATGTCCACCGCCGAAGGCCAGCAGGCCGCGCGCGCCGTCGCGATCGATCTGATCGCCACGCTCCAGGCCGCCTGCGACGGGAATCTGGACCGGGTGCGTCGCATCGTCAAGGTGCTGAGCCTGGTGAACTCGACGCTCGACTACACCGACCAGCACGTGGTCACCAACGGCTGCTCCGAGCTGCTGGGCGAGGTGTTCGGCGACGCCGGCAAGCACGCGCGCAGCGCGTTCGGCGTGGCGCAGATCCCGCTGGGCGGCTGCGTGGAGATCGAGCTGATCGCCGAAGTCGGCTGAACCCGCCTACTTGCGCGGCGCCGTGGGCGCAGCCAGCGCCGGCACCGCCGGCGCGCCCAGCCCCAGCACGCCGGCCACCAGCCAGAACAGGCCGGCCGAGCCGGCGACCGCGCTGACCACCCCGAACAGCATCGGGATGGCAAAGCTGGACGAGTTCATGGTGAGCGAGCGCAGCGCCATCGCCTCGCCCTGGCGCGCCGGGGGCGCCAGCTCGTGCAGCAGGCTCAGCACCATCGGCTGCACCGCGCCCAGCGCCACGCCCAACACCATCGAGCACGCGCCCATCCCCAGCGGCCCGGGCATCCACGGGTAGGCCAGCAGCGCGCACGCGGCCAGCAGCGTGCTGGCGTAGATCACCTGCCACTCGGCCAGCTTGCGCGCCAGCAGGGGCAGTGCCACGCGCACCAGCGCGGCGGCCACTGCAAACGCGCCCTGCAGCGCGCCGATGACCGAGGCGCTCAGGCCCCGTTCATGCCCCAGCAGCGGCAGCACGAAGGTGTGAGCATCCCAGGCCATCGACTGCAGCCAGTTGGCAAACAGCAGGCGCCGCAGTGGTGCGTTGCCCAGCAGGTCCCACACCGACTGGCGCGCCGACACCGGCGCGGCCATCGCGCGCGGCCCTTCGCGCACGCCGCGCAGCAGCCACCAGCACCCCAGCGGCAACAGCGCCAGCACACCGAAGGCCCAGCGGTAGCCGGCCAGATCGCCGGCGCGCGGGCCGGCGTGATCAATCAGCAGGCCGGCCAGCAGCGGCCCGGCAAAGTTGGCCGCCGCCGGCGCGATGGCGATCCAGCTGAAGGCGAGCTTGCGCTGTTCGACGTCGGTGGCCAACCGCCCCACGTGGCGCTGCAGGGCGATCTGCGCGGCATTGGCCGCCGCCCCCACCAGCAGCGCCGACACGCACAGCACCGGAAAGACCGGCCAGATCGCTGCCAGCGCGGCGCCGCTGCTGGCCGCCGCCACCGCCAGCGCCAGCGGCAGGCGCAGACCGTGGCGATCGGCCAGGCGCCCGGCGGGCAGCGCCAGGAACACCGCCGACAGCGCGTACAGCGCCAGCAGCACCCCCACCGCCTCGGCACTGTGACCCAGCTTGAGCGCCAGCAATGGCGCCGCCAGGCGGGTGCCAGTCATGGCGCTGTGCTCGCACACCTGGGCCGCGACCAGGCGCAACAGCTCGCGGCCGGTCATGAAGTCACGGTTTCAAGCAAAATCGGCTTACAACGCTTGACTGGCATGCCGCAACCGCTCTCGATTCAGTAGCATCGGACAACCCCGCGTCAGCCATCCTGGCTCTCGTCGCCGGCCAGATCGGGCAGCAGCGGCGCCACGCCGGCCTCGGGCAACGCCTCGACCTGGCGCAGCGCGCGGCCCATGGCGCGGTTGCGCCGCTCGGCGCTCTCCAGCGTGTTGAGCACGGTCTGCGTCTGCTTTTTCACGCTGGCCAGCACGTCGCCGAACTTGCCGAACTCGGTCTTGACCGCGCCCAGCACCTGCCACACCTCGCTGCTGCGTTTTTCGAGCGCCAGGGTGCGAAAGCCCATCTGCAAGCTGTTGAGCATCGCCAGCAGCGTGGTCGGCCCGGCCAGCGTGATGCGGTGCTCGCGCTGCAACGCCTGCATCAGGCCGGGGCGGCGCAGCACCTCGGCGTACAGGCCCTCGGTGGGCAGAAACAGGATGGCGAAGTCGGTGGTGTGCGGCGGCTCGACGTACTTGTCGGCAATGCTTTGCGCCTCCGCGCGAATGCGTCGCTCCAGCGCGCGGGCCGCCTCGTCGGCGCCCACGGCGTCGGCACGCTGCTGCGCGTCGAGCAGGCGCTCGTAGTCCTCGGTCGGGAACTTGGCATCGATCGGCAGCCACAGCGGCTCGCCATCCTCGCTGCGCCCGGGCAGGCGGATGGCGAAATCCACCGCCCCGCGCGTGCCCGGCCGGGTGACGACCTGCGCCGCATACTGGTCGGGCGCAAACACCTGCTCCAGCAACTGGCCCAACTGCGCCTCGCCGAAGGTGCCGCGCGTCTTGACATTGGCCAGCAGGTGCTTCAGGTCGCCCACGCCCTGCGCCAGCGTCTGCATCTCGCCCAGGCCCTTGTGCACCTGCTCCAGCCGCTCGGCCACCTGCCTGAAGCTCTCGCCCAGGCGCTGCTCCAGCGTGGCATGCAGTTTTTCGTCCACGGTGCGGCGCATCTCGTCGAGCTTGGCGCTGTTGCTGGCCTGCAGCTGCGCCAGCTGCTGCTCCAGGGTGGCGCGCACCTCCGCGAGGCGCCGCGCATTGCCCTCGCCGAGCTGCTGCAACTGCTGCGTGAGCGTCTCCGACAGGCTGCCGCGCAGGTGCGCGAGCTGCTGGGCGAAGGCGTCGATCTGGGCGTTTTGCGTGCGCGTGGTTTCCTGCGCCTGCTGCGTCATCGTCAGGCCCAGCGTCTGCAACTGCGCCACCAGCGTGTCGCCCAGCGTGCCGCGCAATTGCGTGAGTTGCGCCGCCAGCGCATCGACCTGCGCGTTTTGCGTGCGCACCGCCTCGGCGTTCTGGTGCGTGACGGCTTCCCGAAAACTGGCGAAGTTCTGCGCCAGCTCCTGCCGGCCCCCGCGCGCGCCCTCGCCCATTTCCTGGCGCAGGCTGCGTTCGAGCTGATCGGCGTGGCGCGCAACGGTCTGCTCCACGGCCTGCTGCAGTTCGCCGCGCGATGCCACATCGTCCGGCCGGCGCGCGCCGCGCAGCAACTGGAGCAGCAGCAACAGCACGGCGAGCACGGCCGCCGCCAGCGTGATCCACGGCAGGGCCTGCTCGATCGGCATGCTAATTGGTGCTCCTGATTGGATAGCTGCTTGGGCCATGTTGACAAGCGAAAACGGCGGATTCCACCGAATTCCTGCCGGACCGACCGAGAGCAACGAACGCCATGGCAGGCATTGTAGGAGCCGGCCACCGGAGCCTGCCGGAGGCCGGCTGCACCCGTTGGCTAAGATCGGTCGCTTCCCCGAACCCATGAAACCAGCATGTCCAGCACATTGCGCCCACTCGGCTTGCCGCTGCTCCTGGCGAGCCTTGCCGCCCTCACCGGATGCGAGCGCCAGCCGGTGCCGGTCGCCCCGACGCAGACCGAAGCGAGCGCCGCGCCCACGGCCACCGAGGACGCCTGCATGTCCGCCAGCGCGTGGCAACAGGCCGGCAAGGGCGAGCTGCGCATCGAGGAGAAGGCGGACGAGCAGGGCTTCGAGCTACGCTTCACCCTGATGCAAGGCGGCAGGACCATCACCGACTGGGTGCGCCTGCCGTCCGATACCGCCGAAGCCATCACCGACGAGATCGGCGAAGGCGCCAGCTTCACCCGAGTCTGCGCCGATCGCTGGTTCATCCAGAACCTGGCCTTTGAACGCGGCGGCATGCTGGTGATCGGCAGCCTGCAGGACGGCGGCCTGGCGATGAGCACCAAGACTTACGACAGCGGCGACGAAGAAACCGCCCGCGTCACCTGGGACAACGGCAAGCCGATGATCACGACCAGCGTCAACGGTGCCCAATCGCTGCCCACCGTGGCGCTCGGGCGCGCGCTGGCATCGGGCACCGGCACTCCCGTCACGCTCGACTGCCAAAGCGAGGACGAGCACGGCACGCAGTTGCTCTCGCTCGCGCTCGACAGCACCGGCCGGTTGCGCTCGGTGGGCTACAGCTCGATCATGCCCGGCGCCGGGGGCACGAGTTGCAACGTCGACGCCGCGCGGGGCGATGGCACCACCAGCTGGAACGACGAGCCCGGCAAGGTCGAGATCCGCTGGGGCAACGACACGACGCAGCCCTCCATCCTGCGCGTGGCACGGGAAGATCGGCGCTACACCGTCGATACCCGCGCGTTGCCGTTCCTCGAGTTTTGCGGCCAGAGCGCGCAAATGGCGCTCTCGGTCTCGCTGCATGCGGGCGAGAAGACCTGCGCCCAAACCACCTGGCCCGGCAACTGAGCACGCCCATGACCGAACCGCGTACCCTTCTCGCATTTGCCGCTGCGTTCTGCCTGGCGGCCACCCCCGCCCTGGCGGCCAACGCCCCGCCGCGGCCCAGCTTCGACTGCCCGGCGGCAACCAGCGCGGCCGAGCGGCTGATCTGCGCCAACGCCGGCCTGGCGCGGCTGGACGTGCAGGCCGCCGCGCTCTACGCCCAGGCGCGTGCAAAGGCGAGCGATGCCGACGCCCTGAAAAAGGAACAGCTCGCCTGGCTGCGCCAGCGCGACACCGAGTGCATCGCCGGCGCGAGCTACGCCCAGGTGCGCCGCGACCCCGAGGTGCGCGAGTGCCTGGCGGCGCGCTACGCCAGCCGCATCAACGCGTTGCGCGACCAGGTGGCGCCGCCGTTGCAGCCCGCAGGCCTCGTCAGCGTATCGCCCAAGGTGCTGGCGCAGATCGGCCTGGCGCGCAAGGGCTGCATCGCGGGCGCGAGCCGCCTGGACGGTGCCGGCCAGACGCTGGCGCTGGAGGTGAACTGCGACACGGCCAACCTGGGCCGGCGCGTCTGGCTGATCGCCGCCGATGGCCAGCGCGCCGCCCCGGCCACGCCCGATCTGGGCGCGGGCGATCCCAACGGCGAGGCCGTCTTCGGCACCGGCACCGAACTGCTGTGGGACACGGAGATCCTCTACGTCTTCACCACGATGCAGGGCATGAAGACGCGTCGCGATGAAGACCCGGCCTGGGGGCCACGCCAGTTCAGCGCGACGCTGGCGGGCAGCCCGATGTCCATCGACAAGCTCCCCGCGCGCATCCAGGCGCGGCGCGATGCGCGTGCCGAACGTTTTCCGGCGGGCGATCCGGGCAAGCTCATCGACGACCCCGACATGATCGGCGAGACCGCGCTTTGGCTGGGCGTGCGCACGCAGGCCGTGGCGGGCGAGTCCGCGGGACGCGAGCGCGTGCGCCGGGAAGGCACGCTGGCGGTCTGGCTGCGTGCCCTGGCCGACGAGACCTACGCGCTGCTGGTCAAAAGCACCGAAAAGCCGGGCAACGCCACCGAACTGGCGCGCGGCGGGGCCGAGCTGGGCAGCCTGCGCCACGACAACTGGCATCTGCTCTACCCGACGCCGACCGGCCTGCTGCTCAGTGATTTGCGCGGCGGCCCGACGCGCCGCATCGCGGGCACCGGCGTGGGCGATCTGCCGCTGGCCTGGCAACCGGTGCCCGGTGGCAACCGGCTGGCCTGGCTGAGCCAGCGACCCTGCGGCGGCGCGCCGGGGGAAACCGCGGTCCATCTGTGCCTGGCGTCGGTGCCTGGCACCACGGCGGCGGGCAAACCATGAAGCACCGGTCCATCGGCAGGCTCTTGCTGCTGGCTGGCCTGGGCCTGGCCACGCTCGCCCGGGCCGCCCCCCTGCAACCCGAGGCCGTCGAAAGCCTGCCCTATCGCCTGCTGGGCGAGCCGGCGGCCACGCAAAGCGAGCTGCGCATCGCCCTCTCGCCGGGCGGCGCGCTGATCGCGACCAACGATTTGACCAATGTCTGGCTCTACCGGCGCGATACCGGCAAGCGCTTTGCGCTCACCCCCGGCGTCGCGCCGCGGGGTGCCGCCCAGGCAAACGCGATCGCCAGCATCCAGGCCCTGCGCTGGAGCCAGGACGCCACGCTCTACGTCTGGGTGCGGCTGCAAAGAGGCGGCCAGCAGGTCTACGCCGGCGATGCCCGGGGGCCGCGCGGCGTGGTCACGCAAGTGCCCTCCCACTGGCCGGACGACAACGCCGACTGGGCCGC
>CAZGOL010000011.1:0-20647 GCA_964527755.1 uncultured Ottowia sp. | reverse complement strand
GCGTGGTCACGCAAGTGCCCTCCCACTGGCCGGACGACAACGCCGACTGGGCCGCCCGTTACCCCATCCCCGAGCGCGACTTTGCCGACGAGATCCAGGCCAACGGGGCTCACATGGTCTGGCTGCAAAACCGCGGCCACGGCGATCTGGCGCTGATGACGGCTACACCCCAAGGCAAGCCGCGCGTGCTGGCCAAGGGCAACTGGGAGCTGTCGGGCGCGGTGTTTGACCATGCCGCCTCGCGGGTGATCCACGCGAGCGAAGCGGGCGTGATGGTGCGCCCGCTCGGCGGCGGCCAGGCGCAGGTCATCACCGGCACGCGCGCCCAGGACCGGCCGATGTCGTTCGACGCCGCCAGCCGCTGGCTGCTGGTCTATCGCCCGCAGGGCGGCTGCGACGCGGTCACGGCGCAGGCCGCCGCACCCCATGCCTGCCTGCTGCGCCTGCCCGCCGTGGCCAGCACGGCCGCCCCCCCAGCCGCCGCACCACCCACCGCACCCAAGGCCGAAGCCCAGCCCAGCTTCGACTGCGCCCGGGCGCGCAGCACCACCGAACGGCTGCTGTGCGAGCGCGCGCCGCTGGCCGCGCTGGACGTGGAACTGGCCGGCCTGTACAGCCAGGCGCTGGAGCGCAGCGCCAACCCCGGTGCCCTCAAAAAGCAGCAAGCCGACTGGCTGCGCGAGCGCGACCAGGCCTGCACCGCAGGCCAGACGCTGGCGCAGGCGCGCGAGCGGCTGGCCGTCGACACCTGTTTGCGTGAACGCTACGGCGCGCGCATCCGCGGGCTGCGGGGCCAGGTGGCGCCCGACATCGGCCTGACCCGCCTGCAGGGCCGCAACGCCAGCGTCGCCTCGTCCGACGGCACCCCACCGCCGCGCACCGCCAACCCCCAGGCCAGCGCCGCCGTTCGGGCGCTGGGCGATGAGGGGATGATCGCCAATACGGCGCTGCAACTGGGCAAGCACCTGATCTGGCTCAGCGACCAGGGCCGGGGCAATGTCATCTTGCGCGCCCACTTGCAGGGCACCCCCGGCACGCTCGATTTGCAGCGCGGCAGTTGGGAGCTCTTGCACCTGCTGCACGACGACGGCCACCTCATCTACCCGAGCGATGATGGCCTGATGTTTCTCGATCTGGCCAGCGGCCGCGCGCACCGCATCCGCCAGACCGCGATGGCCGATCTGCCGCAGGCCTGGAACCCCGCCACGCGCGAACTCGCCTGGACCAGCCCGCGCCTGTGCGGCACCACCGAAGGGGGCAACAAGCTCGGCCAGCAGTGGTGCTCGGCCGTGCTCGACATGCCGCGCCGGTGAGAAGGAGCGCGCGGTGACCGACAGCAACCTCGTGCAATGGATCAACCTCGCCACGCTGGTGATCCCGGTGCTGATCTGGCTCGTCGTCGCGCTGGTGATGCGGCGCGTGTTCGGCTTCCTGGGCTTTCGCATCGGCGGCTCTCTGCTGGGCAACTTGTTCCCGAAGTGGCGCTGGGTGATGCGCGCGGGCCTGAGCCTGTTCACCGGGCTGATGATCGCCACCGCCGTCGGCGCGGTGTTCCCGCCCGTCGTCCTGCCCGCCGCATCGCTGATTTGCGACGGTAGCGCCGAGCTGCAATCGCAAGGCTATTCGTACAAACCCGGCCAGCGCGGCGTCAGCCATCTGATCTCCTGCACCGGGGCCGACGGCAGCCGTGAATCCATCACGCTCGCCACCGTGGGCGTGGCCTGGCTGCTGTATTCGGCCCTCATCTTCGTGCTGCTGTCGCTGTGGCACATGCTCAGTGGCGCCATCGCGCGCAAAGACGATGGGGCGCAAGACTTCAGCCTGCCGGGCGCGGGCACGCCACCGGCCGCGCCCTCCAGCCCCGTGTTCACCGGTTCACCATCCACCGGCGCCCGCGAGCCTGGCGTCTTCACCACCACGCGAACGACGGTGTCCGTTGACGACGCGGTGAAACTCCAGGGCCTGGCGGGGCTGAGCGATGTGCTGCGCCAGACCCTGGGCGACAAGATGGCCGGGATGGTGGGCGAGGCGCTGGAACAAGCGAAGAAGCAGCCGCGCAACGGCCAGCCGATCATCATCGACGGCGGCACGCACATCATCCAGGGCGGCGGGCAAGACGCCGCCAGCCGCCTGCGGGCGTTGCAGGCGCTGCGCGATGAGGGCCTCATCAGCAGCACCGAATACGAGGCCAAGCGCGCGGACATTCTGGCCGGCTTGTAGGGGCAAACCCATGTTGCGCCTGATGGCAGGGTTTCTCACCGGTTTGCTTTTGACAGGCTGCACCAACCGCGTGGACGCGGCGCGCGATCTGTTCGTGCAGGAAAAGACCTGCCCCGCCGATCGCGTGCAGGTGAGTGAACTTGAAGGCCCCACGCTGCACGAATTGCGCCAGCAAAAGCAGGGACAAAACCCGCCGCAAGCTCCAACCGGCGTTCAAGCCGACCCATCCCGGCTCGCGCTGTGGCAGGCGCAACAGGCCGAGGCCGCGCGCGCCCGCCAATGGATCGATCAGCGCTTTCTCCTCTACCGCGCCAGCGGCTGCGGCCAGCAGCAGGACTACGCCTGCGAATTTCTCTGGTCGCAAAAGGGCTGGCCGCGCGGGCGCTGCGATGTGCTCAGCCAGAAACTGATCGATTGAACGTGTTCGTCGCCACCGATTTCAAGCGCAAGCAGGTGCAAATCCCGGGCGAATTGTGAGGACAACGCCATGCATCCATCACGCCGCACCATCGTGTGCACCATTGCCCTGCTCTTTTGCACCGGCGCATCCGCAGCGCCACCAGCCCGGGCTTCAAACATGAAGATCACCACCATTGCCGCCGGCGGCATGCACAGCATGCTGATCACCGAAAACGGAGATCTCTGGGCCATGGGCAACGATTCCCAAGGTCAACTCTGCGACGGCGACACCGTAGCCAAACGCACACCGGTCAAGGTGATGGCCCAAGTTCAGGCCGTGGCACTGGGCAGCGGGCACAGTCTGCTCCTCAAGCACGACGGCAGTCTCTGGGCCTGCGGCCACAACGAATTTGGCCAGATCGGCAACGGCGGCACCAACGACGCCCGCCAGCCGGTCAAGGTGATGGAGAGCGTGGTGGCGCTGGCGGCGGGCGCCGCGCACAGCCTGGCCATCCGGCAGGACGGCAGCCTGTGGGTCTTTGGCCGCAACACCCACGGGCAGTTGGCCACGGGCGATACCGACAAGCGCACCAGCCCCGTCAAGGTCATGGACGGCGTGCGCGCCGCCAGCGCGGGCGAGGCCTACAGCCTGATCCTGAAGCACGATGGCAGCCTGTGGAGCGTGGGCCAGAACCGCAACGGCCAGCTCGGCACGGGGGACCGCACCGACCGCCACCTGCCGGTGAAGATCATGGACGACGTCGCGCAGCCGAGCGCCGGCGCGGCGCACAGCCTGGTGCGCAAGCGAGACGGCAGCGCCTGGGCCTTCGGCTTCGACGGCGGCGGGCAGTTGGGCGATGGCGGCAACACCAACCGCAACGCGCCCTTCCGGCTGCGCGAGAGCGGCGTGGCGGCGGTGAGCGCGGGCGAGCTGCACAGCCTGCTGCTGGCGCAAGATGGCACAGCCTGGGCCTTTGGCTACAACGACAGCGGCCGCCTGGGCACGGGCGATGCGCTGGAGCAGCACGCGCCCCGGCAGGTGGCCAGCAGCGTCACGCAGATCGCCGCCGGCGGCTCGCACACGCTGCTGCTCAAGGGCGACGGCAGCGTGTGGGTGGCAGGCAGCAACGGCTCGGGCCAGATCGGCCTGGGGCCAGCCACGCGTCAGGCGCTGACGTGGGCGCCGCTGGTGCTGCCGTGAACGCAGGTGCGCCAGCAACGTGGCCGGTTTGAAGGCACTCGGGCTCGATGCCTGCAACCCGTTCGCCCCCTTGCAGCCCCGCGCCGCCAGGCAAGGCTAACCGCCCGGCCTGGCCTCACCGTGCACCGGGCGCAGCCCCGGATTGGCGTCGGTGAGCAGGCGCAGCAAGACCATGAACGCCTCCTCCGACAGGCTGCCGCCGGTCTTGCCATCGTATTCGGTGTCGAGCACGCACAAGGGGCGGTACCTGCCCGCGACGTAGGCCTCGATTCGCTGCATGCGCGCGGTGTGCAGCACAGAGCCGGGGACATGGGTGTCCGGCGCAATCACCATGGCCACCAGCGACCGGAACTGGGCATCGCTCAGGGCGGCGAACTCCTTGCCGAAGTAGTGCCGCGCCGCCGCCGGAAACCCGTGAATCGGGCCGTTGGCCGCACTGCCCATGTACGCCATGTTCAGGAACAGCTCGAGCTGCTCCTGCTTGGAGATCAGCGCATCCAATGCGTATTGCGCAATCAGCGTCTGGCGGATCTTGGCGATGCCCGCGTGAAAGCCGCCCGGAAAGTACAGCAACTTGACCAGGCCCTGCGTGATGGTCGTCATGCCGGCGCCGGGCGTCTGCAGATCGACCCCGTGGTGCCGGAAAAACGCCGGGTCCTCCACGGCGAGCAGGAAATCCAGCCGCTCGGCAGTGAGCTCGCGCAGCGCGAGCGCCTTCCCATGGCGCGCCCACGCCTGAGCGACCAGCGCGGGCGTGTCGGCACGCGCAATGCGCACCTCGTTGACGTAATGGCCAATCGAAACGCCAAGCGCCAGCAGGCCGGTGGCGGCAAGCGTGCGAAACAACTTCATGAGACGGCGGGGTATCGAGTCCGAACAACCACACCACGGGCTGAATGGTGAAATTTTGCTGGATCAAGCCGCCACCTGACCATGGCACGGTGCCTCCGCGGGCGGCCAGGCATCGCGCTGGCGCGCCTGACCCGGGTGCCGCAGCGCCAACGCCGTACCCTGCGCTTCGCAGGGAGTGCGGCGGGATGCCGCACACGGGTCCGAACTCCGGCAGCCGGGTGCGGGCATGGCGCCAATGCCTTCAATCGTCAAACGCGGTCGTGCTCTGCCGCTGCCGGTTCACGCGCAGTTGCAGCACATCCGGCCGGCTGTAGTGTCCTGACGGATCGAAGTTCTGGCGCTCTTCGCGCACGCGACGGTGATCCAGCGTGGCCACGATCAACTTCTCTTCGCCCACCACCGGCTCGACGACCCACTGGCCGTCCGGACCCGCGATGCACGACCCGCCATCGGCCAGCATTGCGCCGCCCTGCGCCAGGATGGATGCAAGGTGCGGCGTATCCGGCGGGAAATCCTGCGCCCGCATCAGGCCCGAGACCGACAACACGTAGGAGCGCGACTCCAGCGCGATGAAGCGCGTGCTGTCGCGCGTGTTGTGCGCCCCGCCGGGCCAGGTGGCAACGTGCAGGTCTTCGCCCTGGCCGTACATGGCCGCACGCGCCAGGGGCATCCAGTTTTCCCAGCAATTGAGCGCGCCCACCGTGAAGGCACCCAATGCGTGTACCCGCAACCCATGGCCGTCGCCCGGCGACCAGGTAAGCCGCTCTTCATACGTGGGCATCAACTTGCGGTGCACCGACTGCACGGCGCCTGCCGCGTCGATGTAGACCAGGCTGGCATACAGGCTGTGGCCGCCCCGGTCTTGCGGGCGCTCGATGCAGCCCAGCACCACCGCGGTCCCGCATTCGCGCGCGGCCATGCAAACCGCATCCAGGTGCCCCGCTTCGATCTGCACCGCCTGATCCATGTAGTGCGCATGGATCTCCTTTTGCACCGGAGAGTTGAAGGTGGCGCCATGGGTCCGTTCGATCCAGAACGGATACCCGGGCAGCAGGGCCTCGCCAAACGCCACCAGTCGGCAACCGGCCCGGCCCGCCGCTTCGACCTGCTGCACGACCTTTGCCACCGTGCCCGCCCGATCCAGCCACACCGGCGCGATCTGGGCCAGACCGACCGTCAGGGAATCTTTCACGCAGGAAGACGTCATGATTTCAGGGAGCCTCTAAAAAAATTCCACCCTCGCGGCCATCAGCCTATTACAAAACCATGGCACCACCTTGCCACGACCCAACCGCGCAGCGCCGCCAAGTTCGACCTGTTTGCCGACGAAGCCCGCAAGCGCAAGATCGAGGCCCTGGCTTCGGCGCCCTGGCGCGTGACCGCTTCCTGAAAGTTCGCGAAGTGCGGCGCCGGCTCCTGGCGGCCGCCGCGCGCACCCCCGGCCATCTCCTGGCGCGGATCGCGCTCGACCCGGTCGGCCTGGTGCGCCGCCTGCTCCACCCAGTGCTGCAGCACGGCCAGCGTCACCCAGGGCAAGGCCTCGGCTGGGTTCACGCGAATGACAGCTCCATATTCAATAGCTGCTTGGGCATGTTCAACAAGCCCTTGCACCCGATTTGATCCATAACCACCGACTGGATCTCCCCGAGGATCGATGCCGACGGGCATTGTAGGAGCGGCTTGCCAGCGCCGTGGCATGCAGGAGGCATGCGGGGGGCTTGGCCGGACCGGGCCTCGGCCACCGCCCGCGCCCGCCAAGCGCCTCCCGGGATGGCGCGAACGTCCGTGCGCGCCAGCGGTGCCATGCTGCCGCGGCTTGGCTGGACGACCCCCTTCGTGCATGATGGGGCGGGCCAGGCCAGCCGGAGCCGGGCCGAGGGAGGATGGGCGTGAGGCTGCGGACATGGCGACGGTCGGTGATGGCCGCGGGGCTGGCGGCGACCTGCGCGATTGGGGCGAACGCCCAGTCGGCGCGGGGTACCGATGCGGCAACGGACACGCAACGCCTCGTGCCGGCCGAGATCATCGACGCGCGCGGGTTCGCCCAGCCGATGATCGCCGGGCGCCTGCAGATCCCAGCCGGCTGGCGGGTGACCGGTGGCGTGGACTGGATCGACTCCGGCCCCTGCTCCCCGCTGCAGGTGCAGGTGCTGTGGACCGCCTCCGCCCCCGACGGCCACAGCGTGATCGCGCTGCTGCCCGGCGTTCCGATCCGGACTGCACGCGATCCACCCGCCCGCGAGGGAACGTTCGGGCGGCAAATCGAGGTGCCGACCGCACGCGCCTTTCTGGAGCAGCACGCGCGGCAACTGCGCGTCGGCGCGCGGGTGATCGACCACCAGGACCAACCCCGCGCGGCGTGGGAATACCAGCGCCAGGCCCGGGCCGCGCTCGGCCCGGCCGCCGCCGCGCCAGCGCCGGACGCGCGCACGGAGGCGGGGCGGATCCTGCTGGCATACCGGCACGGCGGCATCGAGATGCGCGAGGAAATGACGGCGGTGGTCTCGCTGGTCGGACTCTCGGGCTGGGCCGACCGCGTGGCCGCCTACCGCGCGCCGCAGAATCGGTTCGACGCCGATCTGCTGGCCCGCGTGCTCGCCAGCGCCGCGCCCGACCCGCAGTGGGAGGCGGCCGCCAGCGCCCGGATCCGAGCGCACACCGAACGCGGCAACGCCAGCCAATGCTCGGCGCCACCAGGCCAGCCGCCCCGGGCCGGGCCCGGCGCGCCCGTGCTGCGAGTCGCGGCGCCGCGCGCAGCCGCGCCCGAGCGCTTTGCCCCGGCGCCCGACTGCCCCGCACTTGACCGTCTGCGCGCCAATCCGCCGCCATGGGACGGCCCCATGCAGCAGTGCATGGCCGGCATCCAGCCCATCCAGTCCCAGCCTTACGTCGGTGCGCAGCGCGACTACGCCGGTCGCAGCATGGCCTGCCACCTGGCCTGGGTGGCGCGCTACGAAGGGCCGTTGTGGGGCGGCGCGTGCGCCACCTCGCGCTGAAGCACGGCCGCGCAGGCGGGACGGTCGCACCCTACCCGCGCACACCCCCCGGCTTGCACTTCGCGTGCAGGCTGGCCTGGGCGCTGGGGCGCGCCGCCACGCGCTTGAACCACGGGGCGATGTGGGGCAGCGCGCGATCGAAGGGCTGGTTGACAGAATCCGCGAAGTCCAGCCAGACGTACAGCCAGATGTCGGCGATGGAAAAACGCCGCCCCGCCAAGTGCGGCCGACCGTCGGCCAGCATGGCGTCGAGCCACGCGATGCGGTCCTGCGCCACGCGCTTGAGCCCGGGGGCGGCGTCGGGCTCGACGGGAATTCGACCGCTGAAGCGCGCCAGCCCTTCGGCCCAGTGAAAAGCGTTGTGGATGTTCTCGGTGATGTTGAGTTCGACGCGGCGCTGCCACTGGCGCGTGACGGCGCGCTCGGCGGGCGTGGCACCGATCAGCGCGGGCGTGGGGTGCAGCTCTTCGAGGTATTCCATGATGGCCACCGATTCGGCGAGGCAGGTGCCATCGTCCAGCAGCAGCGCAGGCGTTTGCCCGGCCGGGTTGTGCGCCAGGTACGGTGGCTGGCGGTTGTCGCCGGCGAAAACGTCGATGTTCAGCGTGGGAAGTTGCAGGCCCTTTTCGAGCAGGAACATGCGCAGGCAGCGCGGCGCGGGACTGAGGGCATCGTAGAGCAGCATGGTGGACGGTGTCTGGGCGGAGGTGGTTGTTATCGATTTGATAGCTTGCCTGGCAACTCTGGCAAGCGCTGTGGCCGATTTTGATCCCGATCGGATGGCCCGCACGCCGGTGGGGCCACGGGCGCGTCAGGCCACGGCGTCGAGCGCCACCCGACAGGCCTTGCCACTGCGCCCGCGCGGCACCTGGCAGCCCAGCTCGCCCAGCACGCGGATGGGCTCGGCGCCCTGGCGCAACGCGAACTGCTGCAGCGCGTGGCGACAGCGCTCGATGGTGGCGGCGGCGTCCTCGCCGCTGCCGGGCAGGCGCAGCACCAGCGTGCCGGGCGCCTGCTGGCGCAACTGGAAGTCGAACACGCCGCATTCCTCCTCCAGCACGGTGCACAGCGCCAGCGGCAGCAGGCTGACGTGCTCGCCGGCGCGCCGGGCCGGCACGCGCATCACGTCGTCACTGCGGCCTTCGACCTCGATCACCGGCAGGTGCGAGCCGCAGGCACAGCGCCCCTCGTGCCAGGTGATGCGATCACCCAGGTCGTAGCGAATCAGCGGTTGTACCCAGTTGGCCAGGTTGGTGAGCAAAACGGTGTGCGAGCGTTCGCCCGGGGGCACCGGGCGGCGCTGTTCGTCCACGGGCTCCAGCACCACCCAGTCGGCGTTGACGTGCAGGTGCCCGTGCGGGCATTCCCAGGCGATGGGCAGAAACTCGGACGTGCCGTAGTTGGCCCGCACGGTGGCGCCGAACACCCGCGCCACGCGCTCGCGCACCGCGCGGCTGAGCGTCTCACCGCCCAGCATCACGCAGCGCAGCCGCACGCGCAGGCGCCCGGCCTCAGCTTCGTCGGCCAGCAGCGCGGCGGCCGTGGGGTAGGTCGCCAGCACGGTGGGCTGAAACGCGTTGAGCGCGCGCACCAGCTCGTCCACCGGCTGCAGCACGCTGAAACTGCGCGAACTCGCACCCAGCCACGGGTTGAGGCGGCGCAGGCGCTCGAAACTCACCGCGCTGGCAAAGTGCCCTCCGGTGGCGGTGACCAGCGCGTGCCGATCGGCGGCGGCCATCATGTTGAACGTGCCGAAAGGGTCGAACGGCAGCGGCAGCGTGGCGGGCGGCGGTGGCCGGTGGCGTGCAGCCTCCAGCGCGTCATACACCGCCATCGCGCGCGCGTCCTGCACGAAGATGCCCGGCATGCCGCTGGTGCCCGAGCTCTCCCACACCACATAGCGCCCCAGCCACGCTTCGCCCGCACGGTCGGGGTCGCGCGTGAAGGCGCGCAGCTCGTCCAGGCGCAGCGCGGGATCGGTCACCCAGTCATCGAAGCGCGCCATCAGCTCGGCGCGAGTGACGGGGGCGATGCGATCGAGCTCGGGCGGCCCGTCGCCGATGCGCCGGCGGTACAGCGCGGCGTGGCGTGCCACTTCGAGCAGGCGGCGCACGCGCACCTGCTGACGCTCGAGGATCTGGGTGGCGCGCGCGCGCGTGGCCAGCAGCACGTCGTGCGCGGCGGTGTGCAGGTGCAGGGCGTCGAAAACGGGCGCGGTGTGCGTCATGGGTGCGCGCTCCGGCGGCGTTGAAGGTGCGCCGCCCGCGCGGCGCGATGAATGGCCATGTCAGTTCCTTCTATCGGCAAGGCATGGCGCACCGCCCCGGGGACCAAGGCGCCCCGTACGGCACGCCTCCCTCTTTCGTGAACGATTCGATGTTCTTGATCGCTCGTCTGAATGATCTTGCACCAAATCAATGGTTCCGACTTGACGTATGCCAAAAATTCCGCTTGCGATTACGATGAATTGCCAGCGTCACCATCCGTGACCCTGTTCAACCGGAGAACACCGCACCATGGCCCGCAACAGCCCATCCATCTCGCGCCCGCCGCGTCGGCGCGCGCGCCCGGCGACCCTGGCCATCGAGTCGGTCGACCCCGCCCGTCTGGCCGAAACCCCCACCGAGAAGCTCGACCGCGTGGCGCAGAGCAACGCAGCGGCCGTGTTTCGGCACCTGTCGCCGGTCACGCTCGGGTTGGCGTGGGCCGACTGGGCCTGGCACTTGAGCGCGGCGCCGGGCCGGCAGATGGAACTGGCGGCGCTGGCAGCCAAGCTGGCGCTGCGCACCGCGCGCGCGAGCGACCACGCCGACGACGGCCTGGGTCTGCACGACGACGACCCGCGCTTTCGCGCCGAAGAGTGGGCGCAGTGGCCGTTCAGCCAGTGGCGCGCCGGCTTTCGCAACGCCGAAGCCTTCTGGCGCGAAGCGGCCCAGGTGCCGGGCGTGAGCGAGCACCACACCCAGCTGGTGGGATTTTTCGCGCGGCAGTATCTGGACATGCTCTCGCCCGCCAACCACCCGCTCACCAACCCGGTGGTGCTGCAGCGGACGCTGCGCTCGGGCGGCGCCAACCTGGCGCAGGGCGCACGCAACTGGCTGGCCGACACCACGGGCGTGCCGACCGCCGAGGACGAGGCCAACCAGGGCCGCTTCGTGGTGGGTGGCAACGTCGCCACCACGCCGGGCAAGGTGGTGTACCGCAATCACCTGGTCGAGCTGATCCGCTACGCGCCGCAGACCGAGAAGGTGCATCCCGAGCCGGTGTTCATCCTGCCCTCGTGGATCATGAAGTACTACATCCTCGACCTGTCGCCGCACAACTCGATGGTGCGCTATCTGGTCAGCCAGGGCCACACCGTGTACATGGTGTCGTGGCGCAATCCCGACGAGTCGGACCGCGAGCTGTCGATGGACGACTACCTCGAGCTGGGCGTGCTCGAATCGATGCGCGCGGCCGTGCACGATGCCGGCGGCGCGCCGCTGCACGCCATGGGCTACTGCCTGGGCGGCACGCTGATGGCCATCGCCGTCGCGGCGCTCTCGGCCCGCGATGGCGTGGAGGGCTATCACGACCTGCCCGCGCCGCGCACGCTGACGCTGCTGGCCGCGCAGGTGGACTTTGCCGAGCCGGGCGAGCTGGGGCTGTTCATCGACGAGGGCCAGGTCAACCTGCTGGGCCACATCACCAAGGGCCAGGGTTTCCTGACGGGCAAGCAGATGGCCGGCTCGTTCCAGTTCCTGCACTCGCGCGACCTGGTGTGGACGCGGCGCATGCGCGAATACCTGATGGGCGAGCGCGAGCAGGACAACGACCTGATGGCCTGGAACGCCGACACCACGCGCCTGCCTGCGCGCATGCACCACGAGTACCTGATCGCGCTGTACCTGAAGAACGCGCTGGCGCACAACCACTACATGGTGGCCGGCCGACCGGTGGCGCTGAGCGATCTGCGCATGCCGGTGTTCCTGGTGGGGACCGAGCGCGACCACGTCTCGCCCTGGCGCTCGGTCTACAAGCTGCACCTGCTGACGCCGAGCGAAATCACCTTCGTGCTCACCAGCGGCGGACACAACGCCGGCATCGTGTCGGAGCCGGGCCACCCGCGACGCAACTACCGCATGGACACGCGCCCCGAGCGCGGCGACTGGATCAGCGCCAGCGAATGGCTGGAGCAGGCCCAGCGGTTCGAGGGGTCGTGGTGGCCGGCCTGGCAATCCTGGCTGGCCACGCACTCGTCCGCCCCGGTCAAGGCCAAACCGATCCCCGCCAATCGCGCGCTGTGCGATGCCCCCGGCACGTACGTGATGCAGCGTTACGCCGAGCCGTGAGCCGGTCGGGCCGGGACATCGACCCCGGTCTGGAGCGACGCGCCCCGGGTGCGATGGCGAGGTGAGCGCGGTCAGTGCGCCGCCCGCGGGTCGTACAACCAGCGGCGCAGCTTGCTCGCGCGAAGGCGCCGCGCATCGGGGTGGCGCGGGTTGATCAGCACGTTGCTTTCTTCGGGCACGATCACCGACGGCACCTCGGCCACGCAATGCGCGCCCGCCCGCGCCCACGCGCCGCCCCAGGCGATGCTCACGCGCCCCGGTGGCAGCGCGTCCCAGCCCACGTGGGCGCTGGCGTCGAACACACTGCGCGCCGCCCACAGATCGGCCGGCACCTCGATGCGCACCAGGTAACGGTTGAGCGGCAGCGCCACGCCACCGCCCAGGTGCACCACGGTTTCCAGGCAAGCCAGCGCGCGCGAGCTGCTGGCGTACACCAGCGGCGTGCCGCGCGCGTTCCAGCGTCCGCCGCTGCGCTCGGCGCCGGCGCCGCTCAGGTTATCGGCGGTGAACTCCGGCGTGTCGGTGGCGATGCGCCAGAAGGCCAGCGGTTCAGGCATACGCGCCCGAATGCATCTGCAGCAGCAGCGTGGCCACGGCTTCGCGACCGTCGGCGGTGTCCAGCAGCGTCTGCGGACACAGGCCGCCCAGCGCGGCCACGGGCTGTGCCATCCAGGCGGCAAACCAGCGCGCGGCATCAAAATCATCCGGCGCCTGGCCGGATGCGCGCACCATGGCGTCCACCTGCCCGATCAGGCGCGACAGGCCCACCAGCTTTTCGCTTTCGCCCTCCGACAGGCGCGCGCGCGCGGCGATCTTGCGCTCGACGGTGGAGCGCGCCAGGCCGACGGCGCGCATGAACTGATCGCGCGGCAGGCCCATGGCCGCGCTCATCTCCTGCACCGCGCGCGCGGGCACGCCTTGCTTGACCAACTGCACGCGTTCGAGGGCCGACAAGGCAAACGCCTGGCCTTGCGCGGATGCGGCGGGGCCCAAAAAATACGCGGCGGCGCGTTCGCGCGCAACATGGGCGGTGGATGTGGTGGCGGTGCTATGGGCGGGCATAACGTTCTCCAATTGAGATTAAATATATACCCAATCGAGATACCGCGCAAGACATCAAGCACGCCGGCCCGCACGCAGCATGCCCCCCACGATCAGCGCCTGCGCCGCGTAGTAGCTGGACAGCACCCACACCTGCGCCCCCGGCAGGGGGGAGACAAAACGGTTGATGGCCAGCAGCGAATCACTCAGCATGAAGCTGCACGCGCCCAGCGCCACCATCAAGGCCGCGTGATCGCGCAGCACGGCCCAGCAGCCCCAGGCCTGGGCCGCCATCAGCGCAATCACCCCCACATAGGCGGCCACAGGCCCGCGCAGCGCCACCGGCAAGCCGCCCCACCACAAAAAGGCGTACATGCCGGCCCCCAGCACCAATGCCGCCGCCAGCGCCGCCCGCTGGCCGAACCAGGGCACGCCCTGGCGGAACAGGGCGATGTAGAACACATGCGCCAGCAAGAAGCTCACCAGCCCGGGAATGAACAGTCCCGGCAGCATCAGGAACACATCGCCCGCCAGCGAACCGGCCAGCGCGCCCAGCAGCAGCGCGCACGGCAAATTCAAGCCCGATCGGCCTTCAGAGCTTGCCTGGCGCGCCGCAGCAGCTACTGCAACAATAGCAAACACCATGGCCGCCGGCTTGGCCACCAGGTGCCATTCGCGCAGGCCCAGGGCGCTGGTGGCGGTGGCCAGCGCGCCGGCCTGCACCATCAGCGCCTCCCACGCACTGATGCGCCCCTGCATGGCCGCGCCCAGCGCCCATTGGCAGGCCGCCAGCACCGCAAACCAGATCAGGTTGGCCGCCAGGGGCGCGCCCTCGGCCTGCCACAAAAAGGCCGCCACGCCAACCAGCAGCAGCACAAACTGCACGCCGGCAAACCAGCGCAGCGGCGCGCCCATGGGGGGGTTGAACAGGGGCATTTGCGTGATGTCGAAAGCGGGTTTGGGAAAACGCCGGGCCACGTCCGCCGGGCGCCAGCCCGGGGGCCGCAGCCACACGCCCAGCTTGTCGGTCCAGGCGCGCGCGTGCCAGCTGTCGCGCGCCAGGCCGGCATACACCTGCGCATTGGCCCACAGCGGGTCCCAGCTGTTCAGCAGGCCGCGCGTGCCGTACACGCAGGGCTCGCGCGCGTCCTCGTCCTCGAAGGTGCCGAACAGGCGATCCCACACGATCAGGATGCCGCCGTAGTTCTTGTCCACATAGCGGTCGTTGACGGCGTGGTGCACGCGGTGGTTGCTGGGGCTGCAAAACCAGCGGTCGAACCAGCCCAGGCGGCCCACCTGCTCGGTGTGCACCCAAAACTGATACAGCAGATCGACCAGGCCCACCACCGCAAACACCAGCGGTGGCACGCCCGCCAGCGCCATGGGCAGATAAAACAGCCAGCCGAAAACCGCGCCCGTGCTGGTCTGGCGCAGCGCGGTGGACAGGTTGTAGTCCTGGCTGTGGTGGTGCACCGCATGCGCCGCCCACAGCAGCGCCACGCGGTGGCCCAGTCGGTGATACCAGTAGTAGCACAAGTCATACAGCAGCAGCGCCAGCAGCCAGCCCGGCACGCTGCGCCAAAACGCATCATCGCGCCACAGCGCCAGCGTTTGCCAGGCCAGCGTGTACAGCCCCAGGCGCAGCACGTGCGTGAACACCGCGCTGGTCTGGCTGAGCATGCCCAGGCTGATGCTGCTGACCGCATCGGCCAGCCGAAAAACCGGCCGCCCGCGCCAGCGTCCGGCAGCCCATTCCAGCGCCATCAACGCGAAAAACACGGGGGTGACGAGAACGATGATCTGGCTGCCGGACATGGCGTGCATTGTGTGCGAGTGCGCCGCGTGCGGCATCATGGCAATCCCATGGATCACGCCCTCACCGCCTTCGCCCGCCGCCACCCACGCCTGCTGGTGCTCACCGGCGCGGGCTGCAGCACCGACAGCGGCATCCCCGACTACCGCGACGCGCAAGGCCAGTGGAAGCGCGCGCCGCCCATGACGTTTCAGGCCTTCACCGGCAGCCAAGCCGCACGCCAGCGCTACTGGGCGCGCAGCCTGATCGGCTGGGCCGTGATGCGCGCGGCCCGCCCCGGCCCCGCCCACCACGCGCTGGCGCGACTGGAGGCCGCCGGCCGCGTGGAGCTGCTGCTGACGCAAAACGTCGACGGCCTGCACGGCCACGCGGGCAGCCAGCGCGTGATCGACCTGCACGGACGCATCGATACCGTGGTGTGCCTGGCCTGCCGGGAGCGCCTGCCACGCGCCGACTTTCAAGCCTTGCTGCATGTGCGCAACCCCGGCTGGCAGCAGTACCGGGCGGCCACCGCCCCCGACGGCGACGCCGACCTGGACGGCCTGGACTTCTCGCAATTCGACGTACCGCCCTGCCCCGTCTGCGGCCACGGCATGCTCAAGCCCGACGTGGTGTTTTTTGGCGAAAACGTGCCGCGCGAGCGAGTCGACGCCGCCCTGGCCGCGCTGCAGCGCGCCGACGCGCTGCTGGTGGCCGGCTCCTCGCTGATGGTGTATTCGGGTTACCGCTTTGCCCAGGCCGCCGCTGCTGCCGGCAAGCCGATGGCCGCCATCAACCTGGGCCGCACGCGCGCCGACGAGCTGCTGGCGCTGAAGGTGGAGCAGCCCGTGGGCGATGCCTTGCAGGGGTTGGCCGAGGCGCTGGCCATGCCGCCGAACCTCGTAGCCGTAGGTCGGGTTAGCGAAGCGTAACCCAACGTTGGCGCGCATCACGGCGCGCCCGGCGCATACACGGCCCCCGTCGGGTTTTCGTGCCTCAACCCGACCTACACAAAACCTCCAACCAAACCGCGGGATTCGCAGGGGACTGGCGCATGCGTATCCTGTTTTATACAATCGAGCCATGGCGGTGATCCACACAACCGAGATATTCGATTCGTGGTTTTCCAGTCTGCGCGACCCGATGGCCGCCAAACGCGTGCAAGCCCGCATCCGCCGGGCGGAGTTGGGCAACTTCGGCGACTGCGAGCCGGTCGGCGCGGGCGTTTCAGAAATGCGGATTCACTACGGGCCCGGCTATCGCGTGTACTTCACGCAGCGGGGCATGGAGATCGTCATCTTGCTGGCTGGCGGCGACAAGTCCAGTCAGGCCCAGGACATCAAGACCGCGCAGGCATTGGCGCGGCAACTGTGAAGGAGTTGATCATGCAAACCATCAAGCTGCGTAAATGGGATACGGTCGAGCACCTCGAGACCGACGAGGACATGGCCATGTACCTGGCGGCCTGCATGGACGAGGCCGGTGACGACGCGGCCTTCATCGCCGCCGCGCTGGGTGACATTGCCCGCGCCAAAGGCATGACCCAGCTCGCCAAGGATACGGGGCTGGGGCGCGAGAGCCTGTACAAGGCCCTGTCCGGCGAGGGCAACCCCAGTTTCGGCACCATCCTCAAGGTGATGCACGCCCTGGGGCTCAAGCTGCAAGCGGTGCCGCTAGCCTGACCCGCGCGCCCGCCGCGCCGTAGGTCGGGTTGGTGCAGCGTCATCCGACGTTCGCACGGGACACTGCACGCCGGCTCACCCACCGCCCCCGTCGCGTTCTCGTGCCTCAACCCGACCGACGCCGCTCGCGCCACCACGCCGCCACGGTCAGCAGCAGAGCCGCATCGAGCGCCACCGAAAACAGCCCAAAGACCACCCGCCCCTTCGGTTTGTGAAACCGCCTGCGTCGATTCGGAGTTGGCCGTGGCGCTGCTGACCGAGATGCTGCGCGTCAAGTGGCGCGCGCCCGGACCAAACGCGATCCAGTTGAAGGCCAGCACAAACGCCAGCACCGCCACCGCCGCCAGCCGCGCGGCCCAGGCCGGCCGCTCCAGCCCCCACAAGATCATGGCCAGCCCCGCGCCCGTGAACAGCACTGCCCCAATCAGCGTGAACACCAGCGCGCCCGGGCTCATGACCTGGCTGCTGAGCACCCAGCCCAACGCCATCAGGCCGCCAAAGCAGAACAGGCAACCCATGAGAAAGACGGCAATGCGCAGCATGGTTCAGGGGGTAGCGCCGGCCGCCCGCTCGCGGTTGAGCGCAAGCAGCCGGCGCAGGATTTCGTCGTCGGGCATGGCGGGGGTGTAGTCGGCCCAGCCGTAGGCGGCGGCGACCGCGGCGTCGAGTGCGGCGTGGGCTTGCGCCAGCCAGGCGGGGCGCTGGTTGTAGAGGTTGGTGAGGGTGCGCTTTTGCAGCGCCTTGGCGTCCGTCTCGCTCAGGCCGGGCTTGGGCTCGATGCGATCGGGATAGGGCGAACGATCTAGGCCCAGCGGCACTACCTCGGGCAGGCGCTGCGTCCACTCGGGCGGGTTGAGCCAGTTGCGGCGCAGCGCGTCCAGGCGCTGCGCGGCCTGGGCCATGGCGATGGTGGCCTCGCGGGTTGCTATGCTGATGATAGCTGTTTGGGCTTGATGGGCAGTCGCCGGAGGCCGATTTGGCTTGAAACCATCGGGCAGATCGGCCGGGATCAGCGCGCCGCCTTCCAGGGCCTCGGTGCACTGGTGGGCCGTGTCCGCGGTGGTCAGGCCGGCGGGGAAGGGGAAGGTCTCGAAGCAGGTGGTGGGGGTGTAGCGCGGGTCGTTACCCACGCCCAGCCAGGTGCCCACGCGCAGCTGATCTGAGATGAGATATTTCCAGGGCAATCGGTGCGATAAATCGGAATTTTGGGGCACCGAAGGGGAAAAATCGAAATGGGCTCGGAAAACGAATTTCCGAGGCTGCAACACGCTGCAGAGGCTTATTTGAAGCCCAGATCGGCGGCCCACGAGCGGATGATGGCGCCGATCTTGCGGTGGTCTTGATCGCTCAGGCCGAGGAAGGGGCGTGCGGGGATGTTGCCGCGGCCGAACTGGTGGGTGGCGGCGTACTTGAGGTTGCTGCCGATCTCGACCGTGGTCTGGTTCAGCAGTTGCCAGACGATGCCCTTGCGCAGGAAACCGCGCTCGGTGAGCACCTTGTCCGGGTTGTACTTCTTGCGCTTGGCGGTGCGCGGCGCCAGCGCTTCCCAGGCGGCGCCGTCCGGGGCGGTCTGGGACTTGAAGCGATCCTGCGTGCTGCGCAGCAGGTATTCGCCCAGGCGCGGCATCAGGGCGCTGGTGTCCATGCCGGCCATGATGCGCACGCGCGCTTCCAGCGGCTTCAAGGTGCTGGTGTCGAGGGTGAAGCGAGTTCCTGCCACGGGTGAAAGCTCCTACAATCAACCATCCATCGGACGGGCAGCGGCCGCCACCGCCTCCAATCCCACGTCCGGGCGGGCCAGCATGGGGCGGTGTGCTGGCCTTCTCATTGCTGGCGGCGGTACAGGCGCACGCCGACGCGCAAGTCATCGACATAGGCGCCGGACTCTGGCGGGAACGCCGTCACTCCAGTCCAGCCGTCGGCCCCCAGCTCGAATACGACCAGGCCGGGTGTCTCCTGTCCCTGCACCGCGAAGCGCGCCACATAGCGGCGGCGCACCACGGCGCGGTTTTTGGCATGCAGCCATTCGAGGCGCGCCCAGATTTCGTCGGGCTCTTGCAGCGCCTGGGCCAGCAGCGGCAGATAGCGCTCGCGGCCGCGCTTGAGCACTTTCCAGGCGCCGTGCGCATCCTGGAACAACTGCGCGCCCACCACCAGGCGCTCTCCAATCACATCGTTCACCACGGCGGGCTTGTCCAGCGTGGCGCCGAATGGGTTGAGAAACGCAGCCACGTAGTCCTCTGGCGCCAGGCCGGTCGGCAGTACGGCCGAGTCGGGCAGCGGCCGTGGCGGTGGCAGCGAGTCGGTGGGGCGGCGGTTTGGCAAGCCCGCGCCGCCCGAACTGCTTGGGCCGCCGCCGATGGAATCGGGCCGTTCGGGTGGTATCGCGTTATCCATCCGCGCGCGCCCCGGTGTGTACTCAAAGCCCGGATCGATGCCTTCGGGAACGCGCACGGTGCGCGGGCCCAGCGTGCTGCGTTGGCCGATTTCGCGCTCCACCAGGTTGACTTCGGGCGCGGTGTCGGGCCCGCTCTTGCCCAGCTCGGCCAGGTCGTCCGGCCACAGACCGCGCACGCTGCACTGGCAGCCCCAGCCGTTGGGCGGGAAGTGTGCCTGCCACCACGGGTCATCGCGCGCCAGCACCAGGCCGTCCCAGGCCAGGTGCTGGTGGCGCGGGTTTTGCACCCAGTCGGCGTGCACGTACTGCCACAGCGGCGCGGCCTGCAGCTGCTGGTAGCGGCCGGCGGCGTAGCTGGTGTTGAGGTTGGTCTCGTAGATCACGCGGCTGCGCCAGTCGCGCCCGCCGTTGTAGTCCCAGCCGTGGGTGGCCACGATGGCGTCGAAGTCCTTGCGGAAGTCTTGCAGCGTGGCGCCGTCGGCGATGGCTTTCTCGACCGCCGCGCGAAAGTCGGCCACCAGCGCGTCGCGGTTGGCGCCGGCCACCACGAAGGCCCAGTCGTGCTCGGCCGTGTAGATGTCGGTCCAGCCCTCGGTGGGCAGGTTCAGCTTGCGCCGGAAGAAGGCGATCTGCTCGCTGAATGGCAACGAGCCATAGGCCGCGTCAGCCACCCAGGCCCCCGGCTTCCTGCAGCACCTCGTAGCGGCCGGCCAGCTGCGCGGCGGCCAGCGCCTGGGCCATGGCCTGGGCGTACTGGTCCAGCGTCATGCCGGGCAGCAGCTCCTGCAGGCCGTCGCGGATGTCCTGCAGGCTCTCGGCGCGCTCGACCAGGGCGCGGATTTGCGCCAGCCAGTCGCCCACGGCCGGCGCGGCGGTTTGGGCGAGCTGGCCGGCCATGTGCACCGGCGGGGTTTGCGGGGCGCCGTTGCCCTCACTGCCGCCTTCTCCAGCACGCGGGAGAGCGGGCACGGCAGCCAGCGCGGCGCGCGCCGTGAAGGCGCCGAAGGGGTTGGCCGGCGCGGCTGCCGCCAGCACCGCCTCGCCGTCTTGCGCCATCGGAATGCCCAGCTTCTCGTGCGCCCACTTCACGGTGGGCTGCACGCCGATGCTCACCAGCTTGGGCAGCGCATCGGCATAGGCCGTCAGGTCCTCGCGTTCCTGCGCGTTGAGCTGAAACTGCGGGCTGCGGCGTAGCCCCTCGGGCGCCAGACCGTTGAGCGCCGCCACGGCGTACACCAGGTCGCGCGTCAGCGTGGTGTTGATCTGGCGCACGTCCGAATCGCGCAAGTCCTTGCGCACCTCGTTGTGAATCTGGCCCAGCGCATTGGTGCTGGCCTGGCCATCGGCGCCGCTGGTCAGCGTGGCGCCCAGGATCACCTTGCTCTGGTTGCGCTCGCACCAGCTCATCATCAGCTCGAAAGCCTTGGGGTCGCCCGTGGCCGCGTCGTGGAACTCCATCAGCATGCCCTCGGGCACGATGCCGGCGGCGTTGTGGCCGATGCTGGAGAGCGCCCGCAGCAGCGTCATCTTCTCGTGTTCGCTCGCGCTGGCCGGGTAGCGACCCACGCGCAGCGGGATGCCATAAATCTCCAAGAACTCAGCCAGGTCGCCCACGCTGTAGTTCTTGAACAGATACGTCCACACCAGTTGCCGAAACAGCGCCGCGCGCTCCAGATAGCCGCCGGGTGCCGTCATTGGCGTGCAGCCCGATCAGGCCGACTGGCTGTGCGCCATT
>CAZGOL010000010.1:15134-34393 GCA_964527755.1 uncultured Ottowia sp. | reverse complement strand
TGTGGGACGCACTGGTGCTGGGCCTGCGGGACTACGTGCGCAAGAACGGGTTCGCCGGCGTGTCGCTGGGTCTCTCGGGCGGCATCGATTCGGCGCTGGTGCTGGCCATTGCCGTCGATGCACTGGGCGCGGACAGGGTGCATGCGGTGATGATGCCCAGTCCCTACACGGCGACGATGAGCATCGACGATGCACATGAGTTGGCGCGACGTCTGGCGGTGCGCTGCGACCAGATCCCGATCGGGCCGGCGTTCGAGGCGATCAAAGCCTCGGTGACACCGCTTTTCGGGGGCAGGGCCGAGGACACGACCGAGGAAAACATCCAGGCGCGCATCCGCGGCGTGCTGCTGATGGCGCTGTCCAACAAGCTGGGCCACCTGGTGCTGACCTGTGGCAACAAGAGCGAGTACGCGGTGGGTTACTGCACGCTGTATGGCGACATGTGCGGGGGCTTTGCGCCGATCAAGGATGTGGTCAAGAGTCAGGTGTTTGCCCTGGCGCGCTGGCGCAACGCCCACGATCCGCACGCCACCGGCGCGTCGCCGATTCCCGAGCGGATCATCACGCGACCACCGAGCGCAGAATTGCGGCCCGGCCAGACCGACCAGGACAGCCTGCCGCCCTACGACCTGCTGGATGCCATCGTCGAGCGCTACGTGGAAAATCACGAAAGCGCGGCCGATCTGCTGGCCGCCGGCTTCGACGCCGCGGTGGTGGAGAAAGTCACCCGCCTGATCAAGCAAAGCGAATACAAGCGGCAGCAGGCGGCGATCGGCACGCGGGTGACGCGCAGCGGATTTGGCAAGGACTGGCGTTATCCTATTACCAACAAGTTCAGGGCCTGAGCCCTGTGGAGCACGAGATGAAACAGATCACCGCAATCATCAAGCCATTCAAGCTCGAGGAAGTGCGCGAGGCCCTGGCGGAGGTGGGCGTGACCGGCCTCACGGTGACCGAGGTCAAGGGTTTCGGGCGCCAGAAGGGCCACACCGAGCTGTATCGCGGAGCCGAATACGTGGTCGACTTCCTGCCCAAGGTGAAAATCGAGGTGGTGGTCCCCGACGACAGCGTCGAGCGGTGCGTGGATGCCGTCATCCGGTCGGCGCGCACCGGCAAGATCGGCGATGGCAAGATCTTCGTCACCGCGGTCGAGCGCGTGGTGCGCATCCGCACCGGCGAAGAGGACGACGCCGCGGTGTAGACCGGCGCCGGTCCCGGCCCGCGGCGTAGCCGGTGGCGGGCGGCACCACGATGGCTGGCAAGACACCAGCCGAAGACCCACGCCATGAAGCGCCCACATCACGAATTCTGGCCCAGGCGTTTGCCACTGGCCATCACGCCGCCGGCCACGTCGCTGTGGCAAAACCTGGCCATCAGCGCGTTGCGTTACCCCGACAAGCCGGCCACGGTGTTCTTCGGCAGCGTGCTCACCTGGAGCGAGCTCAAGCGCGCCGCCGAGCACCTGGCCGCCCGGCTGCAGGCACTCGGGGTGGGCCGCGGTGACCGCGTGCTGCTCGACATGCAGAACACGCCGCAGCTCGTGGTGGCGCATTTCGCCATCCTGCGCGCCGACGCGGTGGTGGTGCCGGTGAATCCCATGAACCGGGCGGAGGAGCTCAAGCACTACATCACCGATCCCGAAGCTCGCGTGGCGATCACCACCGCCGATCTGGCCGCTGAATTGGCCGCTGCGTCCGATGCGTTGCCGATGGAGCGCCGCCTCGCGCACCTCATCGTCACGCACTACACCGACGCCTTCGACCCGGCGATCACGGGCGACGATGCGCCCCCCGAGGCATGGCGCGCCTGGCTGCTGGCGACGCCCGAGCCGGTGCGGCTGGCTGGCGGTGAAGTCCATGCATGGCGGGATGCGCTGGCGTTCGATGGCCCGCTCGCCCCGACCACGGCGGGGCCACGAGATCTGAGCGTGCTCCCCTACACCAGCGGCACCACCGGATTGCCCAAGGGCTGCATGCACACCCACGCTTCGATCATGCACAACGCGGTGGCGGCGGCGCTGTGGGCCGGCGGGACCGCCGACACGGTTGCACTGGTGGTGGTGCCGATGTTCCATATCACGGGCCTGGTGGTGTTGCTGCACACCAGTGTCTACCTGGGCGCGACCATGGTGCTGATGCCGCGCTGGGACCGTGAACTGGCCGGGCAGTTGATCTCCCGCTGGAAGGTGACGGCCTGGACGAACATCCCGACCATGGTGATCGACCTGCTGGCCAGCCCGAACTTTGCGCGTTTCGATCTCGGCAGTCTCAAGACCATCGGGGGCGGCGGTGCGGCGATGCCGCAGGCGGTGGCACAGCGTCTGCAGGAGGTCTATGGATTGAACTACGCCGAGGGCTATGGCCTGACTGAAACCGCGGCGCCATCACACAACAACCCGCCGGACCGGCCCAAGCAGCAATGCCTGGGCATTCCGTTCGTGGGCACCGATGCGCGGGTGGTCGACCCCGACACGCTGCGCGAGCTGAAGGCGGGCGAGATCGGCGAAATCGTGATCAGTGGTCCCGAGTTGTTCGATGGCTACTGGAAGCAGCCCGAGGCGACGGCGGCGGTTTTCTTCGAACTGGATGGTCGGCGCTTTTTCCGTTCGGGCGACCTGGGCCGGGTGGACGAAGAAGGGTATTTTTTCATCACCGACCGCCTCAAGCGCATGATCAACGCCAGCGGCTACAAGGTTTGGCCGGCCGAAGTCGAAACGCTGATGTTCCGCCACCCGGCCATTCAGGAGGCCTGTGTGATCGGCGTGCGGGATCCGTATCGTGGCGAGACGGTGAAGGCGGTGGTGGTGGTGCGGCCGAGCCATCGGGGGCAGGTGAGCGAGCGGGACATCGTCGACTGGTGCCACACGCAGATGGCCGCCTACAAGGCGCCACGCATGGTGCAGTTCGTCGACAGCCTGCCAAAGAGCGGTTCGGGCAAGGTCATGTGGCGCCTGCTGCAGGAGGCCGAGGCGGGCTCCGGGGTGACCTGATTCAAAAATGAGAGCTGCTCGGGCTTGCTGGCTGCCGTCAGTTCCGGTGTTTAGTCCTCCGGCCGTGGCGCTTCGGCGATCTTGCGCAGGAAAAAGCGCACGAACCAGATCGCCATGCCGATCATGAAGGCGATGCCCGAGATGCTCATCAGGCCGTAATCGGTGCCAAACAGGTCTTGCCAGAGTTTCATGAAACGGCGCTCCAGAGGTCGATCAGGGGTTGATCGGTGCCCATCCAGTATCCACAATTTAAAAGTGGACAATCTTGATGTGAGGCAACATGGGAGCGAGACAGCGGCGTTTCAGCGTGATTGCGGCGGCGCGATGTAGATCGGATCCGACCAGGTCGCCAGCCACTGCGGCCGAAAGGCCACGCAGATGGCCGTCAGCATGCCCGTCAGCACGGCATCGCCCCAGGCCATCAGCCAGCGCGCGACCCAGGCGAGTTCCGGCTCGGTGCCGCTGGCGAGTGGCCACTCGCCGAACCAATGCGCCAGAACGGCCGCGGCCATCAGGCAGGCCAGCGTGCCTGCAAAGCCCCGCCCCAGGATGTAGATGAACACGTGGTGGGGCAGCCAGCGCCGCTGGGCCAGCCCGAGCAACAGCGCGAGCGTGGCCGGCACCAGACCCAGCCACAGCGTCGTGTCGAGTTGTCGGCTGAAGTCCACCGGGGCGATCAGGGCGGTGGCCAGGCCGACCGCGCACAGCACCGGCACTGCAAGCGGCCAGCCGAGCGACAGCGTGATCAGGCAGGCGCCCGACAGTTGCAATGGCATCGGCATGGGCCACACCCAGGGCAGCGCCCACAGCCATGGCGTGATCACCAGCGCGGCCAGCAGGGGCGCCAGCAGCCGTCCGCCGGCGAGCAGCCGCCACGGCTGCAGCGCCAGGGCGCAGGCGAGGGTGCCCAGCGTGAGCGGCAGGGACCAGTTCATCGGGGGCGGGCGCAGTGAGTGGGTGGCCGGACGAGCGTCGCATTGTCCGGTACGCTACGACTGTCGTGGTCATTGCCGTCGCTTGTTGGATGGATTCGCTGGTTTGACTATCCTTGCAGGCATTGCTTCTTGCAGTTGCAACGCATGTTTCCGCCGCCACCGACCGAACCGGGCCGTCTTCTTGCGCACCTGCGCGAGCAGGGCTTTGCCGTGCTGGATGCGGCGAGCGTTCGGTCGCTCGCCGGATGCGACGTGATGTCGCTCGCGCCGGACTGGGAGTACCTCGAACCCGATCGATACCTGAAAGACGGTGGTCACTACCGACGGCGGCGCCACGCCTCATTCATCGTCGAGCAAGGGCAAGTGCGCAACGTGGCCCCGCGGCCGCACTGGCAGCCGCTCGAATACAACGCGCTGCATGGCGGAATGCAGCGCTGGTTCGAACCCGTGTCGGCCCAGACTCTGGCCGATCCCTGCTGGCGCGCGCTGCTGCTGTGGCTGGCCTGGGTGGCCGATGGACTGCGGGGCGCTCAGCCCTGGTGTGGAGAAGCGCATCAATTTCGCATCGACACCACCGGCGGCATCGGTCGTCCGACCCCGGAGGGCGCACATCGCGACGGGGTCGATCTCGTGGCGGCGTTCCTGCTCGCCCGTCGAGGCATCCACGGAGGCGAGACCCGGGTGTTCGAGCACGACGGCCCGCGCGGCCAGCGTTTCACCCTGGAGGAACCCGGGTGCCTGCTCCTGCTCGACGACGAGCGCGTGATCCATGAAACCACACCGATTCAGCCCGTGCGCACCGACCAGCCGGCCCATCGCGACACGCTGGTCGTCACGCTGCGGGCACACGGATTCCTGGCCCCGGCGGCTTGACTTGGGTCAGCGCGCAGGGCATCGTGTGACTCGACAATGTCTGCATTCGTACAGGAAAGGACCATCCCATGTTCAAGCACATCCTGGCTCCCGTCGATGGCTCGGCCACCGCGCTCGCCGCAGTCGACAAAGCCGCAGGGCTGGCCAAGGCCTTCTCGTGTCCGGTGACGGCGGTCTACGTGATCGATCCCTACCCCTTCACCGGCGTGGGCAGCGAATTCGCATACGGGCAGGATCAGTACCTGAGCGCCGCGCGCGCCGAGGCCCGCGCGGCCATGGATGGCGCGGCCGATCGCCTGCGTGCTGCCGGCGTGACGGCTGACACCCGCATCATTGAATCGCACGCCATCTGGCGCGGCATCCAGGAGGCCATCGAGGCCACCGGTGCCGATCTGGTGGTGATCGGCTCGCACGGCCGCCGCGGTTTGGAGCGTCTGGTGCTGGGCAGCGTGACGCAAAGCGTGCTCTCGCACACCCAGGTCACGACCCTGGTGGTGCGCGGGGCGGCACCGGGCTGACCTGCGAACCCCGCGACCATCGAGCGCACCCGCTGATGCACGCGCGTGGTGCTTGGTCACCGTCGGCGCACGGCGGGCTTGGCTGTCGATGATCCGGCGGCGTTGCTGAACGCGGCGCGAGCGCTGGCGGTGCGATCGAAGCGGCGTGCGATGCTGCCGCACACCAGGTTGCACAAGTCGTGCACCGCCGGATCGGCGATGCGGTAGAGCACGCTGTTGCCGTGGTGTTCGCGCGACACCAGGCCGTGCTGCGCCATTTGCGCGAGGTGGCGCGACACGTTGGCGATACTGGAACCCACCTGTTCGGCGATCTCGCCCACGCTGAGTTCGCCCGTGCCCAGCACGTTCAGTATGCGCAGGCGCGTGGGTTCCGACAGGGTGCGGAAGTATTGGGCGACGTGTTCCAGCGCCGCGGGTGGCAGTTCGTTGAGCGGACTCATCAGCGGGCACTCCGGTTCGACAGGCCCGGACGCCAGTTTATCGACTGCCGGGGATTGTGTTGTTATTACGCCATTGCGTATTTGCATGATTGTGCAAATAATATACGCATGAACCCGAAAAGCCAAGTCCATGTCACTCGCGCGCGTCGGCATTCGCTGTCGATGTTGCTTGGCGTCCACGCGTTCGCCGCGCTGGCGATTGCGGTCGCGCTGTCGGGTGGCACCGCGATCGCCGTCGAGTTACCGGTGGTCGTGGTGCAGGCTGGCGCCGGGGTGCAGGTGATGGTCCACGACGGGCAGATTGAGGCGCTGCGCCAGGCCGAGCTGGCGGTGCCGGTGGCGGGCAGCGTGCTGGAGTTGAACGTGCGCGCGGGGGATGCCGTGACCGCCGGCCAGGTGCTGCTGCGCGTGGACGCTCGCGCGGCCGAGCAGGGCGCTGCCGCCAGCGCCGCGCAGGTGGCCGCCGCGCAGGCGGTGCTGGACGTGGCCAACGCCGAACTGGCGCGCAAGCGCCAGCTGGCCGACAAGAAGTACATCAGTCAGGGCGCACTGGAGCAGGCTCAAAGTCAGCAGCGTGCGGCGCTGGCGCAGGTCAAGGCCTTGTCGGCTCAGGCGGGCGCGGCGCGCACGCAAACCGGCTTGCACGTTCTGCGGGCGCCGTTCGATGGCGTCGTGGCTCGAGTCGCGGTTGAACGCGGCGACATGGCCATGCCCGGCAAGCCGCTGCTCACCGTGTATGACCCGACGCGGTTGCGCGTGAGCAGCCATGTGCCGACCAGTGCACTGAAGGCGGGTGCGACCGATGCTCGTGTGCTGCTGGCGGGCTCCGACACGCCGGTGGTGCCGGTGCGGGTGCAGGTGCTGCCGACGGTCGACGCGCGGTCGCTGACGCAGGAAGTGCGCGCCGATCTGCCCGCGGGCACAGTCGCCGTGCCAGGCCAGTTCGCCCGGTTGCAGTCGGCGGGTGGTGACGCCACGATGGCGCGGCTCGTGGTTCCGGTCACGGCGGTGGTGCGCCGTGCCGAAGTGACCGCGGTCTACGTGATGGGTGAGGGCGATCGCCCGCAGTTGCGGCAGGTGCGCCTGGGGCCGGTGCAGGGCGATCGGGTCGAGGTGCTGGCCGGACTGGATGCGGGCGAGCGGCTCGTCACCGATCCGCAGGCTGCCACGCGCGCCGTCGTCGAAGCGGCTCGCGCGGAGAAGCGCTGATGAACGGGCAGCCGCTGCATTCACCACCGCGACTCGGCCTGTCCGGGCGCATCGCGGCGTATTTCCAGGGTGCGCAGATCACGCCGCTGCTGGCGCTGGTCGCGTTCCTGCTCGGCCTGTTTGCGGTCATGGTGACGCCGCGCGAGGAGGAGCCGCAGATCGACGTGACGATGGCCAACGTGATCGTGCCCTGGCCCGGGGCCAGCGTGCGCGACGTCGAGGCCATGGTTGCCACGCCGGCCGAACAGGTGCTGTCGCAGATGAGTGGCGTCGAGCACGTGATGAGTGTCTCGCGACCCGGTCTGGCGGTGGTCACGGTCCAGTTCAAGGTTGGCGTGCCGCGTCAGGCCGCCGTGGTTCGCCTGTACGACGCGGTGGGTGCCAACGCCGACTGGCTGCCCAAGGGTCTGGGCGTGCTGCCACCCATCATCAAGCCCAAGGGCGTCGACGACGTGCCGGTGGTCGCGCTCACGCTGCACTCGACCGGCTCCGACAGTGGCGCCTTCGACCTGGAGCGCGTGGCGCACAGTCTGGAGGCTGAAATCAAGCGCGTGCCCGGCACGCGCGAGGTCACGACACTGGGTGGGCCGGGGCGCGCGGTGCTGGTTGAGGTCGACCCCGCGCGACTGGCTGCCTCGGGTCTGAGCCTGCACGAGGTGCGCGCGGCGCTGGAGTCGGCCAACATGGGCCTGCCACTGGGTGATGTGCTCCGTGGCAACCGTGCGCTCGCGATCGAGACCGGTCCCTACCTGGAGAGCGCCGCCGACGTGGCGGAGTTGGTGCTGGCCAGTCGCGCCGGCAAGCCGGTGTACCTGCGCGAGGTGGCACAGGTGCGCGACGGGGCGCCAGTGCCGTCGCGCTACGTCTGGCACGGCGAGGTCGAGCGCGCGGGCGGTACACCCCGGCTGACGGAGCACCCGGCGGTGACCCTGGCCGTCACCAAGAAGCCGGGCGAGAACGCCATCGACGTGGCGGACGCGGTGATGCGGCGCGCGGGTGAACTGCGGGGCACCGTGATTCCGTCCGATGTCCAGGTGAGCGAGACGCGCAACTACGGAGCCACCGCCAACGAAAAGGCGATGACGCTGATCAAGAAACTGTTGTTCGCGACCCTGTCGGTCGTGGCGCTGGTGTTTTTCGCGCTCGGGCGGCGCGAGGCCGCCATCGTGGGCACGGCGGTCATCCTGACGCTCACGGCGACGCTGTTCGCGTCCTGGGCCTGGGGCTTCACGCTCAACCGGGTGTCGCTGTTCGCGCTGATCTTCTCGATCGGGATCCTGGTGGACGACGCCATCGTGGTGGTCGAAAACATCCATCGCCACCGGGTTCATCACCCGGACAAGCCGTTGCGCGAGATCATTCCCGGCGCGGTCGACGAGGTCGGTGGCCCGACGATCCTGGCGACGTTCACGGTGATCGCCGCGTTGTTGCCGATGGCCTTCGTCAGTGGTCTCATGGGGCCCTACATGAGCCCGATCCCCATCAACGCCAGCATGGGGATGTTGTTGTCGCTGGCGATCGCCTTCACGGTGACACCGTGGCTGGCGCGCATCTGGATGAAGCAAGTGCCAGAGGCAGCGCACGCCGCCGGCCATGGGTTGGCCGGCAAGCTGGCTCCGTTGTTTCGCAAGCTGTTCGCGCCGCTGCTGGCGACGCGAACGGGACGGCGCAACCGCCATCTGCTGGCCGTGATGGTCGCCGGCTTGATCGCGGTCTCCATGCTGCTGCCGGTGTTCGGTCTGGTGGTGCTGAAGATGCTGCCTTTCGACAACAAGAGCGAGTTCCAGGTCGTGGTCGACATGCCGGCGGGTACGCCGCTGGAGAAGACGGCGGCCACTCTGCGCGCGCTGGGTGCGCATCTGGCGACGGTGCCCGAAGTGGCCAACTATCAGGCCTACGCCGGTACCGCCGCGCCGATCAACTTCAACGGTCTGGTGCGCCAGTATTACCTGCGCGCCGGCGGCGAAGTGGGCGACCTGCAGGTCAACCTGGTCGACAAGGGCGAGCGTGCCGAGCAAAGCCACCGGATCGCCATGCGCGTGCGACCGGCGCTGCAGGAGATCGGCGCACGCTTTGGGGCCAACGTCAAGGTGGTGGAAGTGCCGCCGGGCCCGCCGGTGCTGGCGCCGATCGTGGCCGAGATCTACGGCCCCGACGCCGAAGGCCGGCGCGCAGTGGCCAAGGCCGTGCGCGACGTGTTCGGGGCGACTGCGGGCGTGGTGGACGTGGACGACAGCAGCATTGCCGATGCGCCGCGGACGGTGCTGCTGGTCGATCGCACCAAGGCGGCGCAATTGGGCGTGACGCAGGCGGCCATCGCCAGCACGCTGCGCATGGGTCTGGCCGGTGAAGACGCCACCTGGCTGCACGACGCCAGCCGCTACGCCGTGCCGGTGACGCTCCAGCTGCCGCCCGAACTGCAGGGCGGGCTTGACGCACTGCTGCAGCTCACGGTGCGGTCACAGTCGGGGGCGCTGGTGCCCGTTGGCGAGCTGGTGCGCGCCAGCGACATGGTGCGCGAGCAGCCGATCTACCACAAGGATCTGCTGCCGGTGGTGTTCGTCGTCGGCGACATGGCCGGGACGAAATCGGGGGAAACCGACAGTCCGCTGTACGGCATGTTCGAGATGCGTGGCCGGCTGGATGCCCTGCAGGCGCCCGACGGCGCCGGCCTGGCCGAGCATTTCATCAGCCAGCCGTCCAACCCGTATGCCGGCTATGCCTTCAAGTGGGACGGCGAGTGGCAGATCACGTACGAGACCTTCCGCGACATGGGCGCCGCCTATGCGGTGGGCCTGATTCTCATCTATCTGCTGGTCGTGGCGCACTTTGGCTCGTATCTCACGCCGCTGATCATCATGGCGCCGATCCCGCTGACCATCATCGGGGTGATGCCCGGGCACGCGCTGCTCGGCGCGCAGTTCACGGCCACCAGCATGATCGGCATGATTGCCCTGGCCGGCATCATCGTTCGCAACTCGATCCTGCTGGTCGATTTCATCAAGCTGCAGTTGGCCGCGGGCGTGCCATTTCGCCGCGCCATCGTCGCCAGCGCGATCACCCGCGCTCAGCCCATCCTGCTGACCGGGCTGGCGGCCATGATCGGGGCGTTCTTCATTCTCGATGACCCCATCTTCAACGGCCTGGCGATTTCGCTGATCTTCGGCATCCTGGTGTCCACCGTGCTCACGCTGGTCGTCATACCCATCCTCTATTTCGTGGCGTACCGTCGGTTTCATGAACGAAAACCGGAGATATCGCTTACCCAGCCTGCCAAGGCAGCTATCTTAGAAGGAGCATCGACATGACCTCTTGGCAAATCACCCGCATCATCGGCGGAACCTTCATCCTGCTCACGCTGGCCCTCGGCGCGCCGGGCAGCCCGATCTTTCACAGTGTCAACTGGCTGTGGTTCACCGCATTTGTCGGGGCCAATTTCCTGCAAAGCGGCTTCTCCAGGTGGTGCTTGATGGAGACCCTGATGCGCAAGCTGGGCGCCCGCCCGGGTGAGTGCCAGACCCAATCGTGAAGGAGCGGGACGTGGTTGAGAACTACAAGGACCTGATTGCCGCCATCTCGACCGAAACGGCCAAGATGCGGCAGGACATTCCCGAGGTGATGCAGGGTTTCGGCGCCATGGCCCAAGCGGCTTGCAAGGCGGGTGCGCTGGACGCCAAGACCAAGGAGCTGATCGCCATGGCCTTGTCCGTCGGCGCGCGCTGCGACCCGTGCATCGGTTTCCACGGGAAGGCGCTCGTCAAGCTGGGTGCCACCCGCGCCGAGGTGCAGGAAATGCTGGGCATGTGCGTCTACATGGGCGGCGGACCCAGCCTGATGTACGCCGCTGCCGCTCTGGCCGCCTACGAAGAATTCGGCGGCGAAAAGGCGGCTCAATGAACGCATTGCGGCGTCTGGCCCTGACCGGCGTGCTGCTGGCGCTTTCGGGCGCTTCGGCGGGCGTGGCCGCGCAGGATTTGCTGGGCGCCTGGCGCGCTGCGGCCGAACACGACCACCGTCTGGCCGTGGCGCGCGCCGAGCACGGAGCCAGTCAGGCGCTGCGCGAGCAGGCCGACGCCTTGTGGCGTCCGCAGGTGGGCCTGACCCTGGGTGTTGGCGCGGGGGCAAGCGAGACCTCCATGCGCGGCGCGCGCTTTGCGGCCCCCGGCATGGGCCAGGTGGATGAGGCGCGGTTCGCCACGTCGGTGGCGCCCGGCGTGGTCACGCGCCTGGCCGTCATTGCGCAGCAGCCGTTGATCAACGCCGGGCGCCAGGCGCAACAGGCGCAACTGCAGGCGGCGGCCGACATGGGTGACATCGCGTGGCAAGCCGCCCAGGCTGAACTCATGCTGGTCACGGCCGAGCGCTACTTTGCCTTGGCCGTGGCCGAGGAACGCGTGCGTGTGACCGCCCGGCAAGCGGCGTCGGTGGCCCGTGCGCGCGCGCAGGCGCATGACCGCTACCAGATTGGATCGTCGCCGGTCACCGACACCCACGAGGCCGACGCCGCGTTCGCCGGTGTGCAGGCCCGTGAAGCGGCAGCCGCTCTCGAGGCCAGCGTGCGCCGCCAGCAACTGGCCGGCAGCACCGGGATCATGCACCCCACCGCCCAGCTGCCAGCCCGTGAACTGATGCCGGTGGAGGGCGTGGACATCTGGGTGCAGCGGAGCCAGGACGCCAACCCGCGCCTGCGTCTGCTGACCCAGGCCGTGGCCGTGGCCGAGCACAAGTTGCGCCAGCACGGTGTGGCCGGACGCGCCACGCTCGATCTGGTGGCGCAGGCGAGCCACGATCGCATCGCCGGCAGCGGCGATTTCGGTTCGGCGCGCAATCGGGAACTGAACGGCATGGTGGGTGTTCAGCTCACCATCCCGCTGTCCACCGGTGGCATGCGCGAGGCCCAGGAGCGCGAAGCCGCGCGCCGGCTTGAGCAGGCGCGTGCCGAGCTCGATCTGGCGCGCGAGGAAGTCGGCCAGCAGGTTCGCGCCGCGTGGCTCGGTTTGCAGACCGGCAGCATCCGGATTGCCGCGTTGGCCGAGGGCTTGAAGGCGGGGGGCGCGCGGCTGGACGCCACGCGCCTGGGCCACGAAGTGGGAGACCGCACGCTGCTGGACGTGCTGAATGCCCAGAGCGACCACGCCGAGGCCGAGCTGGCGCTGGCCCAGGCCAGAAGCGAGCAGGTGCTGACGCGCCTGAGGCTGGCGGCCTTGGCGGATCGGCTGGACGAGACCTTGCTGGCGCAGGTGAACGCCACGCTGGCTCCAGCCAACCCCGCGGGGGGCGGCCGATGACCGGCACACCCGATTCGCGCCCGATCGTCGTGCTCGGGGCCGGTTTTGGTGCCCTGTCGACGGTGCGCGCGTTGCGCCGGCATGGCTGCCGCGAACCCATCACGCTGGTGGCACCGCAAGCCGAGCTCCACTACCTGCCGGGAATCATCTGGATCCCGAGCGGGCTGCGCGCGCGTGCCGACCTGGTGGTGCCGCTCGATCGGTTCTTCGAGCGCATGAACGTGCGCCATGTTGCCGCCAGCGTCTCCGGCCTGTCTGTGGACGGGCGTGTGGTGCACACCACCGCAGGTGACGTGGCCAATGACGCGCTGGTGATCGCCAGTGGCGCGCGTTTCATCCGGAAGTTGCCCGGCATCGAGCACGCCATCACGCCGTGCGATGGCATCGCGGCGGCCGAGCGCATCGGCGAGCGCCTGCGTGCGCTGCAGGGCGGCACGATTGCCGTCGGTTTCGGCGCCAACCCGCAGGAGCCAAGCGCAGTGCGCGGTGGACCGATGTTTGAGTTCCTGCTGGGCATCGACCGGCAACTGCGCCGTGAAGGCCGACGCGATCGTTTCCGGCTGGTGTTCTTCAACGGTTCGAAGACGCCTGGCGCGCGCCTGGGACCCAAGGCGGTGGCGCACTTGCTGGCCACCATGGCACGGCGGGGCATCGAGACGCACCTGGGTCACAAGCCGCTGCGCTTCGAGGCCGGGAAGGTGGTGACCGAAGGCGGTGAGATCGCAGCCGACCTGATCCTGTTCATGCCGGGTCTGACCGGACCCGCGTGGCTCGACCAGTCCAGCCTGCCGCGCTCGTCGGGTGGCTTGATCGCGGCGGACGGCCAATGCCGAGCGCCCGGCTTCGAGCGCATCTACGTGGTGGGAGACGTCGGCAGCTTCCCCGGCCCCGACTGGATGCCCAAGCAGGCCCACATGGCCGACCTGCAGGCCGAAGCGGCGGCGCGCAACCTGATCGCCGAACGGTCGGGTGCGCGGGGCACGCATGGTTTCCGGGTTGAGCTGGTCTGCATCATCGACGGCCTCGACGATGGCACGCTGGTGTTTCGCAACCCGGGGCGACAGTGGGTCCTGCCGCCGCTGCGCCTGATGCACTGGGCCAAGCGCCGCTTCGAACGGCGTTACCTGGCGCTGTACCGCTGACCTCTTTTTCAAAGGAGACCGACCATGAGCGACCGATCCCCGAAACCATCGAGCCAGCGCCCGTCGCGACGCGACTTGCTGCGCGCTCTGGGCGCGGCGCCACTGGCCGTGGGCGCGCTGCAGGCCGCGCCAGCGGTGCAGGCGCAGACATCGACCAGCAAGGCGCACATCGTGATCGCCGGCAGCGGCCTGGGCGGCATCGCGGTGGCCGCCCGCCTGCGCCGGCTGGTGCCCGGCGCGCGCATCACCATCGTCGATGCCAAGCAGGAGCACAACTACCAGCCCGGCTACACCCTGGTGGCCACCGGCGTGTGGCCGATCGACAAGGTCCGCGACCGCAACGCCGACTTGCAGCCCGAGGGAGTGGAGTGGGTGCAGGAGATGGTGGCCGAGTTCGATCCGGAAACCAACAGCCTGACCACCACCGGCGGCCGGAAGATCGGCTACGACTACCTGGTGGTCGCCACCGGACTGCAGCTGGGCTATGACCAGATCGAAGGCATGGACATCAAGGCAATCGGGCAAAACGGCCTGGGCAGCGTCTACCACGGACCCGAGGCTGCCCTGGCCACATGGCAGGCGATGGACGCGTTTCGGGCGAAGGGCGGTCGGGCCCTGATGACCCTGCCGACTGGTCCGCTCAAGTGTGCCGGCGCGCCGCTGAAGATGACCTTCATGCTGGCCGATCGCCTGCGTCAGGCCGGCACGCTGGAACGATCGACAGTGGATTTCCACAGCGGGCTGCCTGACGACACCGTGTTTGGCGTCAAGTCGGTCAATGACAACGTCCTGGCGCGCTGGAAGGCACTGGGCATCCGAACCCATTACCTGAGCCGGCTGGCCGCCGTGGACCGCGGTGCTCGCAAGGCGACGTTCGTTTCACCCGAAGGCGAGAAAACCGACATCGCCTACGATTTCCTGCACGTCGTGCCACCCATGCGCGCGCCCGATGCCGTCAAGAAGAGCGGCTTGGCGGCCAGGGAAGGGCCGATGGCCAGTGGTGGGTGGCTGGAGGTGAACAAGGACACGCTCCAGCACAAGCGCTATCCCAACGTGTTCGGCGTCGGCGACATCAACGGCACGCCGCGCGGCAAGACGGCGGCCACCGTCAAGAAAAGCGCGCCCATCGTGGCACACAACCTGGTGCGCGTGATCGAAGGACAGAAGGCCGACGAGATCTTCGATGGCTACACCTCGTGCCCGATGATCGTGCGCGAAGGCTCGGCCATGTTGATCGAGTTCGACTACGACGGCAAGCTGACGCCCTCGCTGCCGATGATCGAACCGCTGCAGGAAAGCTTCATGGCCTGGTTCATGAAGTACCGGCTGCTGAAACCCGCGTACATCGCCGTGCTCAAGGGCCGGGTGTGACGTCGAAGGAGACAAGTCATGTATGAAGTCTGGTTGATGCTGAACATCGTGTACGAACTCGCACTGACGATCTGGCCCGTGCTGGTGGCCTTGGCCGTCGCATGGCTCTTCCTCATGGCGCGCGCGCGGGGCCGCAGCGGGCGCGACTGGCGCGCCTGCCTGCCAGGGGCGATCGGGCTCGGCCTGCTGGTGGCCGCCGTGATCTTTTTCGTCACACCAGCCTGGACCCGATCGAGTCTGTCCGAGATGAAATACTGGGTCGACTGGGCCAACCTGCTGGGCATTGCAGCCGCCTGGGGAGCTGCCGGCGTGGCCTTCGCGTGGCCATGGCTGGTGGCCAGGCGAAGATCGCAGCGGTTGCGCTGAAAGAATCCTCTTGTTTCGACGTCATCACGGAGAACTGACCATGAAATTCAATGTGGGCGGCATGGACCGCATCCTGCGCATCGTCGTCGGTCTGGTGCTGATCGCGCTGGCCGTGACCGGTGCGATCAGCTGGTGGGGTTGGCTGGGCGTGATCCCGCTGGCGACGGGACTGTTTCGCTTCTGCCCAGCCTATTCGTTGCTGGGCATGAACACCTGTCCGCTGAAAAAGCCGTAGAGGGCGTCGCGCCGCTCTTGACGACGCCCGCGTGAGCGGGCTTTGTCGTCGAACCTCGTTGCGGTTGTCGGGCAGAGCGCATCGGCGGAGGTTGGGGTGAACCCTTTTCGAGGGTGCGGCCTTGCGTTGCCGCAAGATTTGCGGTAATGGGAATCGATATCATTATCGAACGTCAAGTGGGTACGCCACACAGCAGCCTTCTCGACCCCCGAGACCACGAGACAACCGCGATGATGACGGATGCACCACCCAATGCCAGGCGGCGACGCTTGCTGGTCGCGGGCGCTGCGGCGTTGCTGGGCACGGCTGCCGCCGCACCCGCGCAGACGCCGGCCGTCGCGCGTCGCGCGACGCTGCGGCTGGCCGGTCCGTTCGCGCTGGTCTCCTATCCCCTGATGCGCATCGCCGACAGCGGCGCGCTCGCCGATGTGGCCGACAAGGTGGAATTCGTTGCGTGGAAGAACCCCGACCAGCTGCGCGCGCTGGCCATCGAACAATCGGTCGACCTGGTGGCGATGCCGAGCAACGTTGCCGCCAACCTCTACAACCGAGGCGTGCCGCTGAAGCTGCTCGACATCAGCACCTGGGGCCTGCTGTGGATGGTCTCGCGTGACAAGGGCCTGAACACGCTGGCTGATTTTCGGGGCAAGGAAGTGGTGATGCCATTTCGTGGCGACATGCCCGACATCATCTTTCGTCTGCTGGCCGAAAGCCAGGGCATCGTCGTGGGCAAGGACATCCGGCTGCGTTACGTTGCATCGCCCATCGACGCGATGCAACTGCTCATCACGCGCCGTGCCGACCACGCGTTGCTGGCCGAACCGGCGGTGTCGATGGGGTTGCTCAAGAGCCACTCCTTCCCGGTCAGTGTGATCGCGCCCGAGCTGTATCGCAGTGTCGACATTCAGCAGGAATGGGGTCGTGTGCTCGGGCGCCCGTCGCGCATTCCGCAGGCCGGCGTGACGGCGCTCAAGGGCGTGCAGGGCGACGTCGCTGTGCTGGCGCGCTTCGAGGCTGCTCAGGCCGAGGCATTGGCCTGGTGCCAAGCCAATCCCGAAGCCTGCGGCGAGATGGCGGCACGCCATGTGGACATGCTCGTGCCGGCGGGTGTGGCCGAGGCCATGCGCGCGACCCGTTCGACCATGTCCCTCGTCCCTGCAGCCAAGGCACGAACGGAACTGGAATTTTTCTACCAGCGGCTGCTCGATCGTCAACCCGGGCTGGTGGGTGGCAAGCTCCCGGCGGCCGGGTTCTACGCCTGAGCCGTCGCGATGTCGTTGCTGCGGAACTGGTTGCTCGGAATTCCACGCTATCTCTGGAGTGGCTGGGGTGCGATTGCCAGTCTCTTTCTCATGGTGGCCTCATGGGAAGCGTTGGCGAGCGTGTACGGCCCTCTGGTGTTGCCCACTCCGCTGGAGACGTTCGATACGTTGAGCATGTGGGCCGGACGCGGTGGGGAGTTGTGGCCGACGCTGGCGATCACGGCGCGTCGCGCGTTCATCGGGCTGGCGTTGGCGGTCGCGGCCGGCAGCGCGCTGGGGGTGGCTGCCGGTGTCTCGATGACGGCTTCGATGATGACGCGTCCCTGGGTGACGGTGCTGCTGGGAACGCCGCCGATCGCCTGGCTGGTGCTGGCCATGCTGTGGTTCGGCACCGGCGACGGCACGCCGGTGTTCACCGTTTTCATCGCCTGCTTTCCGATCGTTTTTGTCGCCGGCATGCAGGGCGCGCGCACGCTCGAGCGGCACTGGCGTGATCTGGCGCTGGCCTACCGGTTGCCCTGGCGCATGCGCGTGCTCGACGTCTATTTGCCGCACGTCGTGTCTTACCTGTTTCCAGCCTGGATCGTCGCGCTGGGCAGCAGCTGGAAGGTGGTGGTGATGGCCGAATTGCTGGCTTCGGACAGCGGCGTGGGCGCGGCTCTGGCCACCACGCGTGCGCAACTGGACATGCCGGCCACGCTGGCCTGGATTGGCGCCATCGTGATCGTGCTGCTGGCGCTGGAGTATCTGCTGCTCGAACCGATCAAGCGCGAGATCGAGCGCTGGCGTGACCGTGACGGTGTGCGTGAGGGCGCCGCGTGACGAACACGGTCGCCTCGCCGGTTCTGCGCGTGAGCGGGTTGTCGCACGCCTTCGGGGCGCGGGCCGTGCTCGAAGGCATCGACCTTGAGCTGCCGGCTGGGCGCACGCTGGCGCTGGTTGGCCCTTCAGGCAGCGGCAAGAGCACCTTGCTGCATCTGTGCGCGGGTCTGCTGACCGTGCGAGAAGGCGCGATCGAGAATCCCTTTGCGAGCACCGCCGTGCTGTTCCAGCAACCGGTCTTGCTGCCTTGGAAGACTGCGCTGGACAACATTGCGCTGGGCCTGAAGGCGCGCGGTTTGACTCGTTCGGAACGCAACGAGCGGGCACGCGCCATGGGTCGCGCGGTGGGGCTGGACGATCTGGCGCTGGCACAGTTTCCACACCAGCTTTCCGGTGGAATGCAAAGCCGAGCGGCACTGGCGCGCGCGCTGGTGCTCGAACCCGAGCTGCTGTTGCTGGACGAACCCTTCTCGGCGCTCGACATCGGCTTGCGTGCCCAGATGCATCACCTGATGCGGGCTGAACAGGCGCGCCGCCACCTGGCGGTGTTGATGATCACGCACGACCTGATGGAAGCCGTGGCGCTCGCGGACAGCGTGCTGGTGCTGGCGGGTGCCCCTGCGCGCCTGCGCTGGCGACTCGACCCGAGGGTGCCGGTCATGCAGCGCGACGACAGCTGGGTTCATCGCCAGACGGCCTTGCTGCTTGCTCAGGGTCCTGTGCGTGCGGCTTTCGGGCTTCCTGGAGCTGAAACGCACACTCGGGCGTTATCGCCTGCGCCGGTAGTCGACCTGCAAGCCGGCGGGGAGGTGGTGAAAGATGAGCGCAAGGCGAGCACATCCTGCGAGGTGCCGCTCTGATGGGCGCAGGCATTCGGAGGGCCGGCTCGCGCCCCAGACTTTGGGCGCTCAATCATCCGGTGTGGTTGTGCCCGTTTCGCCCGTTTTTCACGGTGGCCATCATCGCAGCCTGGGCCTTGATGCTGGCGTGGGTCGGGTTCCTGTCGCTGGGTTGGCCATTGCCGGCTATCCGGGGTGGCCCGTTTGTCTGGCATGCGCATGAATTGCTGGTGGGATTCGCCCTGGCTGCGGTGGCGGGCTTCGCGCTGACTGCGATTCCCGAGTTCACCGCGACACCAGCCTTCAGCGCCCGCCCGGTGCGCCTGCTGGTCGTACTGTGGCTGCTGGGACGCGTCGGATTCTGGTTCAGTGGCTGGTTTCCGTGGCCAGGCTTGGCGGTGGCCGCGTTGGCGCACCTGGGCCTCTTGGGGGGTCTGGCGGTGCTGCTTGCGCCACGACTGTGGCACGACCCCGATCGGCGTCATTTGTCGTTTCTATGGTCGATCGGACTGCTGGCGTTGGTGGTGGCAGGGTTCTATGTCGATGCGTTGCGAGGGCTGGCGCCGACCCGCTGGCTGCACGCCCTGGTGGGTGTGCTGATGGGGTTGATCGTGGTTGCGATGAGCCGCGTGTCGATGAGCATCGTCAACGCGAGCATCGACCAGCAGGTGGCGGACGAGACCGCGGACCGGGCGCCTTATCTGGCGCGTCCACCACGGCGCAATCTGGCCCTGCTGGCGATCGCGCTGTACACGCTGGTTGAATTTTGGTTGCCCTCCGGGCGGGTGACCGCGTGGTTGGCGCTGGCGGCTGCCTGCGCGGTGCTCAACTTGCTCAACGATTGGCACGTCGGTCGCCCGTTGCTGCGGCGCTGGCCATTCTTGCTCTACGCGGTGTACCTGTTCATGGCGGCAGGCTACGCGCTGATCGGGGTGGCACAGTTGTCCGGCGCATTCAGTTCCAACGCCGG
>CAZGOL010000010.1:0-15034 GCA_964527755.1 uncultured Ottowia sp. | reverse complement strand
GCTACGCGCTGATCGGGGTGGCACAGTTGTCCGGCGCATTCAGTTCCAACGCCGGCTTGCATCTGCTGACGACCGGGGTGATCGGGTTGAACATCTATATCGTGATCTGTATCGCTGGCTACACCCACAGCGGACTGGACAAGGACGGCCGCGCCTGGGTACCTTGGGGTGCGGCATTGCTGGCGCTCGCCGCCCTGCTGCGTGCCGGCGCATATGCGGGGGCCACCCAGTGGGCCATGAGCCTGGTGGCGCTGCTCTGGTGTGCCGCTTTTGCGCTGCAGTGTTGGCACATGGCGCCCGTTTTCCTGCGCGCGCGCACCGATGGTGCCAGCGGTTGCGCCGGAGTGAAGGTTGTGGCGGGCTGATGAGGATGCAGTCGTCCGCTGGCTTCACCGGTGGTGCGATGACTCCGGGGTCGGCAGACCTTGTCGGGATCGTGGACAAATGGGTTTCTGAATAATCGGGCCGAGATGATCGCCGCGCGGCCTGGTTCGCGCAATACCCCGGAGACTCGATGTGACTGCTGAATCCCGTGATCAGGAATTTCCGGCATTTTTTGCCGACGTGCCGACCCTCACGATGCGTGACCGTCTGGCCGAGTTCCTGGGTGCCGCAGGGCAGGGCACGATGACGTATTGCTACGCGGACGCGGTGCGCCTGGCGGGTCACTCGTGCCCCACGGTGGCCGGCACTTACCTGATGGTGCTCCATGGTTTGCGCGCGTTGTACGGAGACGAATTGCCGGTGCGCGGCGAGATCGAGGTGTTCATGGGTGATGCGCGCGACAGCGGCGCGACGGGCGTGATCGCCACCGTGGTGCAGCTGCTCACCGGGGCGGCGGCGGAGACCGGTTTCCACGGTATCGGCGGGAGGTTCTCGCGCCATGATCTGCTCAGCTTCGACCAGCCGGTGCGTGGCGTGTTCGGCCTGCGCCGCATGGACACGGGCCGCGCGGTTCAGGTGGCGCTGGACGCGTCGGTGGTGCCCTGGACCAACGAGATTCGGAGCGTCATGCCCCAGGCGGTGAGCGGGCAGGCCACTGCGGAGGATTTGGCGCGCTTCGGCCAACTCTGGCAGGACCGGGTGCGCAAGATGCTGGTCGAGCACGCCAGCGATCCCCGCATGGTTCAGGTGACCACCTGGGAGCCGGCCGTTGCCTGATGCGGGCAGCCGGCCGGCGCACGGCCGGCAGGCTCACATGCGCTCGAAGATGGCGGCGATGCCCTGGCCGCCGCCGATGCACATGGTGACCAGTGCGTAGCGGCCGTTGGTGCGCTTGAGTTCGTACAGTGCCTTGACCGTGAGCAGCGCGCCGGTGGCGCCGATCGGGTGGCCGAGCGAAATGCCGGAACCGTTGGGGTTGACCTTCGCCGCGTTGAAGCCGAGTTCCTTGCTGACGGCGCAGGCCTGAGCCGCGAAGGCTTCGTTGGCCTCGATCACGTCCATCTGGTCGAGCTTGAGGCCGGTCCTGGCCAGGACCAGCTTGCTGGCCGGCACCGGGCCGATGCCCATGATCTTGAAGTCGACGCCGGCGTGCGCGTAGCCGACCAGACGGCCGAGTGGCGTGACACCACGCGCCTTGGCGGTGCCCGCTTCCATCAGCAGCACGGCGGCAGCGGCGTCGTTGATGCCGCTGGCGTTGCCGGCGGTGACGGTGCCGTTTTCCTTCAGGAACACCGGTTTCATTTTCTGGAAATCTTCCAGCTTGGCTCCGGGGCGGAAGTGCTCGTCCTTGTCGAATGCGACCTCGCCCTTGCGGGTCTTGAGCATGATGGGCAGGATCTGGCCGGCAAAGCGACCTTCGGTCCAGGCGCGCTCGGCGCGCTGATGGCTCTCCAGCGCCAAGGCATCCTGATCCTCGCGCGACACGTGGAATTCCTTGGCCACGTTCTCGGCGGTGACACCCATGTGGCCGGTACCGAATGGGTCGTTGAGGGCGCCGACCATCATGTCGATCAGCTTGCTGTCGCCCATGCGCAGGCCCCAGCGGCTGCCGAGACTGGCGTAGGGTGCGCGGCTCATGTTTTCGGCGCCGCCGCCGATGGCGATGTCGCAGTCACCCAGCAAGATCGACTGGCTGGCGCTCACGATGGCTTGCAGGCCGGAGCCGCACAGGCGGTTGACGTTCATTGCCGGCGTCTCCTTGGTGCAACCGCCCTGGATGGCGGCCACGCGCGAGAGGTACATGTCGCGCGGCTCGGTGTTGACGACGTGGCCAAACACCACGTGGCCGACGTCCTTGCCGTCGACGCTGGCGCGCGTCAGGACTTCCTTGACCACGGCGGCGGCCAGATCGACGGTGGGAATGTCTTTCAGGCTGCCCCCATAACTTCCGATGGCGGTGCGCACGCCACTGGCGACGACGACTTCACGACTCATGATGCAATGCTCCTTGGGTGGTTGCAGGGGGTGGCGGGACGGTTGCCGAACCCTGCCCAGTATGCCCCGATTGCGGCCGCTCGGCCACCGCCTGCCCATGCGACGCCCGCGTCGTCGTGGGCGCCTTGCGCGTCCGCGCCGAAAACCAGAAAAATGCTATTTATTGGATAGCTGCCATGGCTTGCTGGTAAAGACGAATGAACGATTTCATCCTGCATCAACCGGGCGCCGCATCGCGCACGTCGGCTACGGGGTTGTCGCCGAAATCGGGTCGTTCCAGCCAATCCAGAACGCGCCGCGCCGCTTCCTGCGGTGAACTGAGCGCGCCTCGGCTCTTGAGCTGCTCGAAGTTGTCGCGGTCGGGAAAAGCCGCGGCATCGGCGCCGCGCAATTGCACCTGCATGTCCGTGTCGATCACGCCGGGCGCCAGCGAGCAAACGCGAGCGCCGTTGTTCTGGCTGGCTTCATCGAGCGCCATGCAGCGGGTGAACAGATCCATGCCGGCCTTGGCTGCACAGTAGGCCGACTGGGAGGCCATCGGGCGCCTGCCGAGTCCGGATGAGATGTTGAGCACGCGGCGTGCGCCGTGCCAGCGGCGCGTGGCATCGAGAAAGGCGGCCGTCAGCAGCATGGGCGCTTCCAGGCCCACCCGCAGGGCATGGGCAAGATCCGTGGCCTCGGCATCGCGCAGCGGCACGATGGCGGGAATCACGCCCGCGTTGTTGATCAGCGTGGCGCTGGCGAAGTGGTCGCCGGAAAACTGGCCGAGCCATTCGCGCATCCGGGTGCTGATCGGCGCGGCGTTCGCCAGGTCGACCTGCCAGTGGACGAGTTGCGCGCCGCGAGCGTCCGCTTGCGCGGTCAGCGACGGCGGCGGGTCGCCGCGCGCCAGCGTGAGGACCGTGTGTCCGGGCCGCAATCTCTGCTCGGCCATGGCCAGGCCCATGCCGCGAGAGGCCCCGGTGATGACCGTCAGGTGCCGGGGGTGGGTTGAAGGGGTCATGGTGCGATGCTTGGCGGAATTGCGGGGACACGCTGCCGATGCGCCGAAGCATCCACTTGCAAGAGGGTGCATCCGACGGCCGCGTGCGGCGTGAGGCATTGTGCCGCAGGTACTGGGGATCCGGCCCGGCCCATTTCGTGGAGGGTGGTCGAAAAAAAAGCCACCGCGAGGGTGGCTTTCCTGGTCGCAGTCGCTGCGCCGGTCAGCGCACGTCGCGGCGCGCCGCGCCGTTGTAGAGCTGGCGCGGGCGGCCGATCTTGTATTCGGGGTCGCCGATCATCTCGTTGAGCTGCGCGATCCAGCCCACCGTGCGCGCCAGCGCGAAGATACCGGTGAACAGCTTGACCGGAATGCCGATCGCGCGTTGCACGATTCCCGAGTAGAAGTCGACGTTGGGATAGAGCTTGCGCTGCACGAAGTAGTCGTCCTCCAGCGCGATCTTCTCCAGCGCCTTGGCCAGCGCAAACAGCGGGTCGTTGTGCAGACCCAATTCGTCCAGCACCTCGTTGCAGGTCTGCTGCATCAGCTTGGCGCGCGGGTCGTAATTCTTGTAGACGCGGTGGCCGAAGCCCATCAGCTTGACGGTGCTGTTCTTGTCCTTGACCCTGGCCACGAATTCGCCGATCTTGGCCACGCCGCCCTCGCGCTGGATGCCCTCCAGCATGTTCAGCGCCGCTTCGTTGGCGCCACCGTGCGCAGGGCCCCACAGGCAGGCCACGCCGGCGGCGATGGCGGCAAACGGGTTGGTGCCCGAGCTGCCGCACAGGCGCACGGTGGAGGTCGAGGCGTTTTGCTCGTGGTCGGCGTGCAGGATGAAGATGCGATCCATCGCCTTCTCCAGCACCGGGCTCACCTTGTAGTCCTCGCACGGTGTGCCGAACATCATGCGCAGGAAGTTGCCCGCGTAGGACAGTTCGTTGCGCGGGTACATGAAAGGCTGGCCCATGCCGTACTTGTAGGCCATGGCCACCAGGGTGGGCATCTTGGCGATCAGGCGGATCGCGGCGATGTGCCGATGCTCTGCGTTGTGGATGTCGGTGGAGTCGTGATAGAAGGCCGACAACGCCCCCACCAGGCCGGTGAGCACCGCCATCGGGTGCGCGTCGCGCCGGAACCCGCGCAGGAAGAACTGCATCTGCTCGTTCACCATGGTGTGCTGCAGCACCAGCTTGTGGAAGTCCTTGCGCTGGGCGGCATCGGGCAACTCGCCATTGAGCAGCAGATAGCAGGTATCCAGGTAGTCGCACTTGGTCGCAATCTGGTCGATCGGGTAGCCGCGATACAGCAACTCGCCCTTGTCGCCGTCGATGTAGGTGATGGTGGATGCGCAGGCGGCGGTCGACATGAAACCGGGGTCGTAGGTGAACATTCCGGTCTGCGCGTACAGCTTGCGAATGTCGATCACGTCCGGACCGATGGTGCCGCTGTAGACCGGCAGTTCGACCTCGGGGCTGCCGTTGGTGAACGACAGGGTGGCTTTGTTGGCGGATGGATTCATGACGGATTTTTCCTACGGCTTGTGAAGCGAAGTGGGTGCGGCCGGAGCTGGCGCGGGTTGGATCAGGCTCAAGACATGCCGCACTTCGGGTGAATCGAGATCGTCCTGAGGCGCCCGCCGCCGCAACAGCAGGTCGAGCAGGTCGTTGTCGGCGAGTTCCATCAATCTGGACAGCGCGTCGGCCTGCGTGACGGTCAGGTGGTCACCATGGCGCGCGAAGAAGCGCTCGATCAACAGGTCGTTCTCGAGCAACCCCCGGCGGCAGCGCCACTTGAGCTTGCCAAGCGTGCGCTGGTCGATGCGTTCGTCCACCATGTGCTGCGGGCCATGCCACCGGCTCAGATGGCGCGGCGAACCATGAGCTCCTTGATCTTGCTGATGGCAGCCGCCGGCTTGAGACCCTTGGGACAGACATCCACGCAGTTCATGATGGTGTGGCAGCGGAACAGCCGGTACGGATCGTCCAGGTTGTCCAGGCGCTCTCCCGTGGCCTGGTCGCGGCTGTCGGCGATGAATCGGTAGGCCTGCAGCAGGCCGGCCGGGCCGACGAACTTGTCGGGGTTCCACCAGAAGCTGGGGCAGGCGGTGGAGCAGCAGGCGCACAGGATGCACTCGTACAGGCCGTCGAGTTCCTCGCGCTCCTCGGGCGTCTGCAAGCGCTCCTTCTCGGGCGGCGGGTCGTTGTTGATCAGGTAGGGCTTGATCGAGTGGTACTGCTTGAAGAAATCCGTCATGTCGACGATCAAATCGCGCACCACGGGCAGGCCAGGCAGGGGCTTGAGCACGATCGGATCCTTGAGCGTGCGCAGGTTGGTGAGGCACGCCAGGCCGTTCTTGCCATTGATGTTCATCGCGTCCGAGCCGCAGACGCCTTCGCGGCACGAACGGCGGAACGAGACGGTCGCATCCTGCGCCTTGAGCTTGATGAGGGCGTCCAGCAGCATGCGCTCGTGACCTTCGAGTTCCAGCTCGACGGTTTCCATGTGCGGCTTGTCGTCCTTGTCGGGGTCGTAGCGGTAAATCCTGAATGTCCGTTTTTCCATGGTCAGTCCTCGAAACCCGTGGTGTTCAAAAAGTGCGGACCTTGGGCGGAATCGACTCCACCGTCAGCGGCTTCATGCGCACCGGCTTGTACGTCAGACTGTTGTCGGCCGAGTGCCACAGCGTGTGCTTGAGCCAGTTGACGTCGTCCCGGCCCAGCGGGGCGGTGGGGTGGTCAGCCGGATGGTCGTACTCAAGCACCATGTGGGCGCCACGGCATTCCTTGCGCGCCGCCGCCGACACCATGGTCGCCTGCGCGACCTCGATCATGTTCTCGACTTCCAAGGCTTCCACGCGCGCCGTGTTCCACACCATCGAGTGGTCGGTGAGCCCGATGTTCTTGCAGCGTTCGCGCAACTCGGCGACGCGCTGAACACCTTCGTCCATCGTTGCCTGCGTGCGGAACACGCCTGCGTGCGTCTGCATGGTGGCTCGAATGTCGTCAGCCAGTGCCTGACTGTATTCGCCGCTGGCTGCCCCTTCGAGCTTGTTCAGGCGTTCGAGCGTGCGGTCGAGTGCGTCCGCCGGGAGCGGTTTGTGCTGGTTTTCCTGGCAATGATCGGCGATGTGGTGACCGGCCGCGCGGCCGAACACCACGAGGTCGAGCAACGAGTTGGTGCCCAGTCGGTTGGCCCCGTGCACGCTGACGGCAGCGCATTCACCCACCGCGTACAGACCGCGCACGGGTCGTTCGTGGTTGTCGCCGTCGGGCACCACCACCTGGCCGTGGATGCTGGTGGGAACACCGCCCATCATGTAGTGGATCGTGGGCACCACCGGGATCGGCTCTTTCGTGATGTCCACGTTCGCGAAGTTGATGCCGATCTCGAACACCGACGGCAGGCGCTTGTGGATGGTTTCGGCACCCAAGTGATCGAGCTTGAGCAGGATGTAGTCCTTGTTGGGACCGCAGCCGCGCCCTTCCTTGATCTCCTGGTCCATCGAGCGCGAGACGAAATCGCGGGGGGCCAGGTCCTTGAGCGTCGGCGCGTAACGCTCCATGAAACGTTCGCCCTCGCTGTTGATCAGGATGGCACCTTCGCCGCGGCAGCCTTCGGTCAGCAGCACGCCGGCGCCGGCCACTCCGGTGGGGTGAAACTGCCAGAACTCCATGTCCTGCAGCGGAATGCCCATCCGCGCCGCCATGCCCAGGCCGTCGCCGGTGTTGATGTAGGCGTTCGTGGTGGCGGCGAAGATGCGCCCCGCGCCACCCGTGGCCAGCAGCACGGACTTGGCCTGCAGGGCGTACAGGTCGCCGGTTTCCATTTCGATGGCGGTCACGCCCACCACGTCGCCCTCGGCGTCGTGGATCAGGTCGAGCGCCATCCATTCGACGAAGAACGTGGTGTTGGCCGCGACGTTCTGTTGGTACAGCGTGTGCAGCATGGCATGGCCGGTGCGGTCGGCGGCTGCGCAGGCGCGCTGCACCGGCTTTTCGCCGTAGTGCGTGGTGTGGCCGCCAAACGGGCGCTGGTAGATGGTGCCGTCCGGGTTGCGGTCGAACGGCATGCCCCAGTGCTCGAGTTCGTACACGGCGTTGGGCGCTTCACGACACATGAACTCGATCGCGTCCTGGTCACCCAGCCAGTCGCCGCCCTTGACGGTGTCGTAGAAGTGGTAGTGCCAGTTGTCCTCGCTCATGTTGCCTAGCGACGCCGCAATGCCTCCCTGAGCGGCCACCGTGTGCGAGCGCGTCGGGAAGACCTTGCTCAGCACGGCGATGCTCAGGCCGGCGCGCGCCAGTTGCAGGGCCGCGCGCATGCCCGAGCCACCGGCTCCGACGATCACGACGTCGAACTTGCGGGTGGCGACTTTATCCTTGGTGTAGCTCATGATCGTGCTGGACTTCTCGAACGGTTCGGTGGGAAACGGGTGGCTGCGTCGGGGTTCATAGGCGCCAGAGCACCTGCACCGCCCAGCCGCCGCAGCTCACCAGCCAGACGACCGTGACCGACTGCAGCAGCAGCCGCATGCCGGCGGGCTTGCCGTAGTCGTACCAGATGCTGCACATGCCGATCCAGGCGTGCCAGATGAGGCCGACGATCACCGAAAAGGTGAGCGCCTTCATCCATTGCGACGCGAAGATGCCGGCCCAGGTGTCGTAGCCGATCGGGCCACTGACCAGCAGCAGCTGCACCAGCACCACCAGCGTGAACGCGCCCATCAGGACGGCGGAGATGCGTTGCACCAGGAAATCGCGCCATCCATAGTGGGCGCCGACCACCGTGCGCTTGTAGCCGTAGGTTGCAGCCATGTCGTGACTCCTCGTTGCGCCAGTCAATACAGCCCGAACAGCTTGGCGCCCAGGATCAGCGTCAGCAGCGTGCTTGCGATCAGAACCGTCAGCGCCGAATGGCGCCCGAACTCCTTGGTGGTGCGGTGCGTCACGTCCAGGAACAGATGGCGCACGCCCGCGAACAGGTGCAGCAAATAGGCCCAGATCAGCGCCAGCACCACCAGCTTGACGAACCAGGCGGGGAAGACCCAGAGGCCGTTGCTGAAGGCGGCAGTGAACTCGCCAAACGAGATCTCCGAGGAGATCGACTTGTCGAACAGCCAGATGATGAACGGCAGCAGCAGAAAGATCAGCGCGCCGCTGGCCCGGTGCAGGATGGAGACCCAGCCCGCCAGCGGCAGGCGGTAGGTGCGCACGTCACGAAAGAGATTCAGGTTGCGGAATTCGGGCCTGGGCTTGGTGACTTCACTCATGGAGAACTCTCGTGGGTGGTTGTAACGGCATGCTCGCTGTTGCGGCCGAACCGTTAAATTCTATTGCAATGCGGCAAACCCCTGAGCGTGCATCACTGTCGCACCGCGTGCGCACCGGTGCCGGCCTCAGTTGAGCCGGTTGCGGTAGTGGTGCGTGTCGGTGCGGTAGAGCCCGCGCCGCAATTCCATGGGGACATCGTTGTAGGTGCAGGCAATGCGCTCGACGCTCAGCAGCGGCGTGGCTGTCGTCACATTCAGCAGCCGCGCCTGCACCTTGTCGGCCAGGACCGCGCGGATTTTTTCGTCGGCACGGACCATGCGCACACCGAATTCAGCCTCGAACAGCGCGTACATCGGCCCGTGGTAGTCCATCAGTCGCTCGGCCGTGAGTCCCTTGAACGGGCCGCCCGGCAGCCACAGGTCTTCCAGAATCGTCGGCACACCACCAAAACGCAGCAGTCGGCGCGACTGCAGCACCGGATCACCCGTGCGCAGGCCCAGGGCCCTGGCGACGTCGGCGCTCGCGCGTTGGCGCTTGCAATCGACGAAGTCGCGCTGCGCCGGCCCCTCGCTGTCGGCCGAGCCCTGGTCAGGGTGCAGGCGCAGGAAGCGGTACTGCACCTGCTGCTCGGAGTGGGTCGCAACAAAGGTCCCGCGGCCCTGGCGACGCACCAGCAAATGCTGCGCCGCCAGCTCGTCGATCGCCTTGCGCACCGTGCCCTGGCTCACCTTGTAGCGCGCGGCGAGTTCGAACTCGCTGGGAATGACCTCGCCGGGCTTCCACTCTCCCTGTTCCAGGCTTTGCAGGATCAGGTCCTTGATCTGCTGGTAGAGGGGGCTGAACGCGGGCGCCGGGCCGGTCCACGCGGATACCGCTGGCCCACCCGTCGTGTCGGCGTCTGGGCTGGAAAAGGAACGGTGCGAAGAGGCCATGAATCGAGTCCGGATTCGAAGCGATGGGTGTGATCGCGAATCCCCAATGTTATCTTATATAAGACACAAGACAAATTGACCCGTCAGGGTTTTCGCGGATAAACTTCGCGTTGTCGCCGATGCGTGTCCGTTGCGACGACAAATCCCGCTCGCATCGCCCCCGTTTCATTGCAACCGTCTGGAGAACAATCCATGAGCAAGAAGCCTGTTCGCGTCGCCGTCACCGGCGCCGCCGGCCAGATCGGCTATGCCCTTCTGTTTCGAATCGCCTCAGGCGAGATGCTGGGCAAGGACCAGCCGGTGATCCTCCAATTGCTGGAAATTCCCGACGAAAAAGCGCAAAAGGCGCTGCACGGCGTGATGATGGAGCTTGAGGACTGCGCCTTCCCGCTGCTCGCCGGCATGCAGGCGCACGGCGATCCAATGACCGCTTTCAAGGACACCGACTACGCGCTGCTGGTCGGCGCGCGCCCGCGTGGCCCGGGCATGGAGCGCGCTGATCTGCTGGCCGCCAACGCGCAGATCTTCACCGCCCAGGGCAAGGCGCTCAACGCCGTGGCCTCGCGCAATGTCAAGGTTCTGGTGGTGGGCAACCCGGCCAACACCAACGCCTATATCGCCATGAAGTCGGCTCCCGACCTGCCGGCCAGAAACTTCACGGCCATGCTCCGGCTGGATCACAACCGCGCGCTCAGCCAGATCGCGGCCAAGACCGGCAAGCCGGTGGCCAGCATCCGAAAGCTGTGCGTGTGGGGCAACCACTCGCCAACGATGTACGCCGACTACCGATTTGCCACCATCGATGGTCAAGGCGTGAAGGACATGATCAACGACCAGGCATGGAACGAAAATGTGTTCCTGCCCACCGTGGGCAAGCGCGGTGCGGCGATCATCGAGGCGCGCGGCTTGTCGTCGGCGGCGTCGGCGGCCAACGCGGCGATCGACCACATGCACGACTGGGCTCTGGGCACTGATGGCGAATGGGTCACCATGGGCGTGCCGTCGCAGGGTTGGTACGGGATTCCGAAAGGGGTGATGTTCGGTTTCCCGGTGACCTGCGAGAACGGAGAGTACAGGGTGGTCGAGGGCTTGCCGATCGATGCCTTCAGCCAAAAATGCATCGACAAGACGCTGGCTGAACTCGAGGGCGAGCGAGACGCTGTCAAGCACCTGCTCTGAACGAGAAGAGCCGTGCGATCGATGCGTGCGGACCTTTTGCCCCGCGGGAGACCGGATGTTCCGCCGATGAGCGCTGGGCGCGACGCATGACCCATCCCCGTGACGTCCTCCAGGGTACGCAGGCTGGTGCCGTGGTGCTGCCCGCATGCGACCACTACAGCGGGGTGGAGGCGCGCATGCGCAAGAGCCTGCAAATGCAGGCCGAACTGGCCGAGGAATTCGGAACCTGCGTGGTGGACGTCACGCTCGACTGTGAGGACGGTGCTCCTGTAGGGGGCGAGGCGGAGCACGCGGCACTGGTGGCCGAATTGGCCTGCAACGCCACGTCGGGCATGCGGGTGGCGGCGCGAGTGCATCCGGTGGATCATCCGGCGTTTGGCGGTGAGGTGGCCACGCTCGTGGGCGAGGCGGGCGGGCGGCTGTGCCACCTGATGATCCCCAAGGTCGAGGCGCGCGCTGACGTCGAGCGCGCGGTGGCCGCCATCGACGCGGCCGGGGGCACCCGGCTGCCGGTGCACGTGCTGATCGAGTCGCCCCTGGCGGTATCGCGCGTCTTCGACATCGCTGCGCACGAGCGCGTGCAATCACTCAGCTTCGGGCTGATGGATTTTGTCTCGGCGCACGCCGGCGCAATCCCGTTCGAGGGGATGGACGTGCGGGGGCAGTTCAGCCATCCGCTGGTGATGCGCGCCAAGCTCGAAATCGCCTCGGCGGCGCACGCGCACGGCAAGGTGCCATCGCACTGCGTGGTGACCGAGTTCGCGGACGTGGCGGCCGTGCGCATGGCCGCGCGGCGTGCCGCGACCGAACTGGGCTACACCCGCATGTGGAGCATCCACCCGGCGCAGGTTCGCCCAATCATCGAAGCCTTCGCGCCCGACGCGGGCCAGATCGAGCGCGCCAGCGCCATCTTGGCGGCGGCAGCCCAGGCCGACTGGGCGCCCATCAGCCACCACGGCGTGCTGCACGACCGGGCCAGTTACCGCCACTTCTGGCAGGTGCTCGAGAGTGCGCACGCCACCGGGCGCCCCGTGCCGCCCGAAGTCGCCCGCTGGTTCTGACGAGCAAGCCGCTACCATCTCCAGCCATCCTGTTTTATTGTCGAAAGAGACCGTCCCATGAAAGCCTTTGCCCCCGCTGTCCTGGCTGCCATCCTGACCGCTTGCCTGGGTGCCGTCTCGGCACCGGCGACTGCCGCCGAAAAGGCCACGCCGAAGGCAGCGGCCAAGGCGCCGGCCAAGACAACGGCGGCCAAGAAGAAGTTGCCGGCGAAGACCGTCAAGGCGGTGGAGGCGGCGACGCCGGTGGAAACGCCCAGCGAGCGCCTGACGGAGGCCGAACTGGCGATCGCGCAACGCGTGCACACCGGCAAGATCGACTGCGAACTGGGCGCCAACGTGACGGTGACTCCCGACGAGAAGAACCCGGGTTTCTTTCACGTCGCCACCGGCAAGCTGGCCTACTACATGCACCCGGTGGAAAGCCGCACTGGAGCCATCCGCATGGAAGACAACCGGGCCGGAGCGATGTGGCTGCAACTGGGCAACAAGTCGATGCTCCTGAACCAGAAGCTCGGTCAGCGCGTGGCCGACGAGTGCGCGGCACCGCAGCAGGTCGAGTTTGCCGCGCGCATGAAGACCCAGCCACCGGTCGATCTGCTCGGTGGCGACAAGCGCTGACGCATCGCCCCGGGCACGCACCGCATTGCATCCAAGGCGCCACACCGGTGGCGTCGAGAAAAAGTCTTGTTGATTGGAGAGAGACCATGTTGAAAGCCTATCGCGACCACGTCGCCGAGCGCGCCGCCCTGGGCATTCCGCCGCTGGCGCTGGACGCCAAGCAGGTCGCCGAGCTGATCGAGCTCATCAAAGCTCCGCCCACTGGCGAGGCCGAGTTCCTGCTGGACCTGCTGACCCACCGCGTGCCCCCGGGCGTGGACGATGCGGCCAAGGTCAAGGCATCCTTCCTCGCCGCTGTGGCGCATGGCGACATCGCCGTCGGCCTGATCAGCAAGGCGCGCGCCACCGAGCTCTTGGGCACCATGGTCGGCGGCTACAACGTGCACCCGCTGATCGAGCTGCTGGACGACGCCGACGTGGCCGCCGTGGCGGCCGAGGCGCTCAAGAAGACGCTGCTCATGTTCGACTACTTCAACGACGTGGCAGCCAAGGCCAAGGCCGGCAACGCCAAGGCCAAGGAAGTGCTGCAAAGCTGGGCCGACGCCGAGTGGTTCACCACGCGGCCTAAGGTGGCAGAAAAAATCACCGTCACCGTCTTCAAGGTGCCGGGCGAGACCAACACCGACGACCTCTCGCCCGCGCCCGACGCCACGACGCGCCCCGACATCCCCATGCACTACCTGGCGATGCTGAAAAACACGCGCCCGGACGCGGCCTTCAAGCCCGAGAAGGACGGCGTGCGCGGCCCCATGCAGTTCATCGAAGACCTGAAGAAAAAGGGCCATGTCGTGGCCTACGTAGGCGACGTGGTGGGCACCGGCTCCAGCCGTAAATCCGCCACCAACTCGGTCATCTGGGCCACGGGCGACGACATCCCCTTCGTGCCCAACAAGCGCTTTGGCGGTGTGACGCTGGGCGGCAAGATCGCCCCCATCTTTTTCAACACGCAGGAAGACTCCGGCTCGCTGCCCATCGAGGTGGACGTTTCCAAAATGGAGATGGGCGACGTGCTCGACATCTACCCCTACGCGGGCAAGATCGAGAAGGCCGGTGAGAAGATCGCCGACTTCGCGCTGAAATCTGACGTGCTGCTCGACGAAGTGCAGGCCGGCGGCCGCATCAACCTCATCATCGGCCGCAGCCTGACCGCCAAGGCGCGCGAGGCCCTGGGCCTGGCCGCATCCACGGCCTTCCGCCTGCCCCAGGCCCCCGCCGAGACCCAGGCCGGCTTCACCCTGGCGCAGAAGATGGTCGGCCGCGCCTGCGGCCTGCCCGAAGGCCAGGGCATTCGCCCCGGCACCTACTGCGAACCCAAGATGACCACCGTCGGTTCGCAAGACACGACTGGCCCGATGACGCGCGACGAGCTGAAAGACCTGGCCTGCCTGGGTTTCAGCGCCGATATGGTGATGCAGTCCTTCTGCCACACCGCCGCCTACCCCAAGCCGGTGGACGTCAAAACCCACCGCACCCTGCCCGCTTTCATCAGCAACCGGGGCGGCGTGGCCCTGCGCCCGGGCGACGGCGTGATCCATTCATGGCTGAACCGCCTGCTGCTGCCCGACACCGTGGGCACGGGCGGCGACAGCCACACGCGCTTTCCCATCGGCATCAGCTTCCCGGCAGGCTCGGGCCTGGTGGCCTTCGGCGCCGCCACCGGTGTCATGCCGCTGGACATGCCTGAATCGGTGCTGGTGCGCTTCAAAGGCAAGCTGCAGCCGGGCGTGACGCTGCGCGACCTGGTCCACGCGATTCCGCTGTACGCCATCAAGGCCGGTTTGCTGACCGTGGCCAAGGCCGGCAAGAAGAACATCTTCTCGGGCAAGATTCTCGAAATCGAAGGCCTGCCAGACCTGAAGGTCGAGCAAGCCTTTGAGCTGTCGGATGCGTCGGCCGAGCGCAGCGCCGCTGGCTGCACGATCAAGCTCAACAAAGAGCCGATCATCGAATACCTGACCAGCAATATCGTTCTGATGAAGAACATGATTGCCGAGGGCTACCAAGACGCCAAGACCCTGGCGCGCCGCATCGAGAAGGTCGAGGCCTGGCTGGCCGACCCCCAGCTGCTCGAGGCCGACCAGGACGCCGAGTACGCCGCCGTGATCGACATCGACATGAACGAGATCAGGGAGCCCATCGTCTGCTGCCCCAATGACCCGGACGACGCCAAGTTCCTGTCGGAAGTGGCCGGCACCAGGATCGACGAGTCCTTCATCGGCTCGTGCATGACCAACATCGGGCATTTCCGCGCCGCCGCCACCCTGCTGCAAGGCCAGCGCGACATCCCGACCAAGCTGTGGGTAGCCCCGCCGACCAAGATGGACGAGAGCGAACTGATCAAGGAAGGCCACTACGCCGCGTTCGGCACATCGGGGGCACGCACCGAGATGCCGGGCTGCAGCCTGTGCATGGGCAACCAGGCCCAGGTGCGCGAGGGTGCGACGGTGATCTCGACTTCAACGCGCAACTTCCCCAACCGCCTGGGCAGGAACACCAACGTGTTCCTCGGCTCGGCCGAGCTCACCGCCATTGCCTCGCGCCTGGGCTACCTGCCGACGCCGGCCGAGTACCTCAAGGAAATGGGCGTGATCGATCAGGACAAGGCCAGCATCT
>CAZGOL010000009.1:28099-34681 GCA_964527755.1 uncultured Ottowia sp. | reverse complement strand
CGCCTCGATGATTTCGCGCTTGGCCGTCGCGTCCTTGCGCCGGGCTGGGTCGATGCTCACCACGGTCACGCCACCCAGATTCCGCAGCCGCTCGCGAATTTGCAGGCCCGTGGTGCCGGCTTCCCCGTCGATGAAGATTCGAACCATCCGCACTGCTCTCGTTGGGTTGGAAAAAGGCATGGCAACGCTGCCGGATGCGAGGCACCTTGTTGCCAGTGCAAGCGACATACATCATAGACGTCGCTCGCAGGGTGCTGGGGCCCGGTCTTGTGGGTGCGTCACCCTGCGAGCCTCGGCCGCCAGACGCCAAAAGTGCAAAAAAATTCACGGATTTGGCGCTTCGAATCCCGTGGTGTCGAGGCAATTTCGATAACCTCAGCCGGGGTCTGCGGCCGGAAACAGTAAACATGTTGTGCGTGCACGCGAAAATCCAGAACGAGGTCTTGGTTTGAATTGTTCACTCTTGTCCCTGTGGCCGTGGTGGTGTCAACGGGTGCGTGAATGGCCCGGCAAGGCGCTCCACGAGCGAGCGAGGTCAGTTGTTGTGCTCGCGTTCATGGTCTTGCTCTTCGTGTGGCAGCCGGCACGCGCGGCTTGGACGGCCGATCCGAGTTTCGATCCGGGCGCAGGCGCGAGCGGTTGGGTGACTCGTCTCGAGCTTCAGCCCGACGGGCGCGTTCTGGCGGGAGGGTTTTTTACCACGATCGATGGCGTGCCACGCAACCATGTGGCGCGACTGAACACCGGCGGTGACCTCGACGCGAGTTTCACCACGCTGGGCGGCGGGCCCAACGATGCGGTCTACGCGCTGGCGCTTCAGCCCGACGGCCGGGTGCTGGTCGGTGGGTTGTTCACCCAGGTCGACGGTGCGCCGCGTAGCCGCGTTGCGCGTCTGAATGCCAATGGCAGCCTCGATGCGAGCTTCAATCCCGGAGCGGGCGCCAACAACTGGGTGTTCGACATCGCATTGCAGCCCGATGGCCGCGCCGTGCTGGGCGGGTATTTCACCAACTACAACGGCACGCCACGCAACCGCGTTGCCCGTGTGAATGCCGATGGCAGTCTCGATGGCAGCTTCAACCCGGGCACGGGGGCCAACGACGTGATTTATGCGGTCGTCGTGCAGCTCGACGGCAGGATCCTGCTCGGAGGGCGTTTTACCAGTTTCAACGGTACGGCGCGCAACCGGATCGTTCGCCTGAATGCCGATGGAAGCGTGGATGCCAGCTTCAATCCCGGTGCGGGGGCCGACCATTGGGTTTACGCCATTGCCCTGCAGCCCGACGGAAAGATTCTTCTGGGCGGGTTCTTCACCGCTTTCGATGGCGTGCCGCGTGGCCGGGTGGCGCGCCTGAACGCGGATGGCAGCTTGGACGCGAGCTTCAATCCTGGCGCCGGAGCCAACAATTGGGTGTACGACGTCGCCGTGCAGCCCGATGGCAGGATCCTGCTGGTCGGCGATTTCACCTCGATCAATGGGATACCCCGTGGCCGCATCGGGCGCCTCAATGCGGATGGCAGCCTGGACGCCAGCTTCGACCCCGGTACGGGTGCCGACGACATCGTGCTGGCCCTGGCTCGCCAACCGGATGGACGGGTGTTGGTGGGAGGGGGGTTCTCCGATGTTGCTGGCACCGCTCGAAATGGCATTGCTCGCCTGTATGACGATGCCGCGGCGCTGGCCGTGCCGACGCTTGGCACTTGGGTGCTGTTGCTGCTGTCTGGCCTGCTGGCCGGCGGCGCGATATTGACCCTCGGTCGCGGCGTTCGACCAGCCTGACCCGGGGTGCCCCCTGCCGGACACCGCCGTGTGCGGCGTCGGGTGGTGTCCGGCCTGCCGACCAACCCGCCACGAGGTACCCATGACGCGGTCGGTTGCGCAAGGCAGCGTGATACATTTCGGGGGACAGACATCCTCATGCCCGCGCCGGCTAGCGCCAGACTCGGCGCGCGGGCCTGCACGAGCATCCCAATCCGTTCAAGAGGGCCCCATGAAGATTCACGAATACCAGGGCAAGGAGATCCTGCGTCAATTCGGCATTCCCGTTCCTCGCGGCGTCCCCGCGTTCACCGTTCAGGAAGCCGTCGAGGCGGCGCAGAAGTTGGGTGGCCCGCTCTGGGTGGTCAAGGCGCAGATTCACGCCGGGGGCCGTGGCAAGGGCGGTGGCGTGAAGCTTGCAAGAAGCACCGATCAGGTCCGGGAATTGGCGGGCCAGATCCTCGGCATGCAACTGGTGACGCACCAAACCGGCCCGGATGGTCAGAAGGTGCGACGCCTGTACATCGAGGAAGGGGCGGACATCGGCAAGGAGTATTACTTGTCGGTGGTGACCGATCGGGCCTCGCAGAAGGTGGCGATCATCGCGTCGAGCGAAGGCGGCATGGACATCGAGGAGGTCGCGCACTCCAGCCCCGAGAAAATCGTCAAGGTGTTCGTCGATCCGACCCAGGGCTTCACGACGGCGCAGGGTGAGGAGCTTGCCCGGGGGGTGGCGATGCCGGCGGGCTCGACGGCGCAGTTTGTCGACGTGTGCGCGAAGCTCTACCGCTGTTACATGGAGACCGACGCCAGCCTGGTCGAGATCAATCCGCTCAACCGGGACCACCAGGGCCGGATCATCGCGCTGGATGCCAAGTTCAACTTCGACAGCAACGCCCTGTTTCGCCACCCCGAGATCGTCGCTCTGCGCGACCTCGATGAAGAAGATCCAGCCGAGGTCGAGGCCGGCAAATTCGATCTCGCCTACATCAGTCTGGACGGCAACATCGGCTGCCTGGTCAATGGCGCAGGACTCGCCATGGCCACCATGGACACCATCAAGTTGTTCGGCGCCGAGCCGGCCAACTTCCTGGATGTGGGGGGAGGCGCCACGCCCGAGAAGGTGACCGAGGCGTTCAAGATCATGCTCAAGAACCCGAAGGTCAAGGCGATCCTGGTCAACATCTTCGGCGGCATCATGAAGTGCGACACCATCGCCACCGGAGTGATCACCGCGAGCCGCGCGGTTCAACTCTCGGTGCCGTTGGTGGTGCGCATGAAGGGCACCAACGAACAGCTTGGCAAAAAGATGTTGGCCGAATCCGGTCTGCCCATCATCAGCGCCGACACGATGGCCGAGGCGGCCCAGAAGGTGGTCGCCGCCGTCCAGTAAACGCCAGGCGTCAATGCGAGGCCGAGGAATCCAATCATGAGCATCTACATCGACAAGAACACGCGCGTCATCACCCAGGGAATCACCGGAAAAACCGGGCAGTTTCATACCGAGAAGTGCCAAGAATACGCCAACGGCAAGGCCTGCTTCGTGGCGGGGGTCAATCCGAAGAAGGCGGGTGAATCGATCTTCAGTATTCCCATCTATGCCTCGGTCAAGGAGGCCGCCGCGCAGACCGGGGCAACCGTCAGCGTGATCTACGTGCCACCAGCGGGCGCCGCCGCCGCGATCTGGGAAGCCGTCGAGGCGGACCTCGACCTCGCGATCTGCATCACCGAGGGCATTCCGGTGCGCGACATGCTCGAGGTCCGCAACCGAATGAAGGACAAGGTGGCCGCCGGCGGCAAGGAAACGCTGCTGCTGGGCCCCAACTGCCCTGGATTGATCACGCCCGATGAGATCAAGATCGGGATCATGCCCGGTCACATCCACAAGAAGGGTCGCGTGGGCGTGGTCAGCCGCTCGGGCACGCTCACCTACGAGGCGGTAGGGCAACTCACGGAACTGGGCATCGGGCAATCGTCTGCGGTCGGCATTGGCGGCGATCCGATCAATGGCCTCAAGCACATCGACGTGATGAAAGCCTTCAACGACGACCCCGAGACCGACGCCGTCATCATGATCGGCGAGATCGGCGGTTCGGACGAGGCGGATGCCGCGCGCTGGTGCAAGGCGAACATGAAAAAACCCATCGTTGGCTTCATCGCCGGCGTGACCGCGCCGCCCGGCAAGCGGATGGGCCACGCGGGTGCGCTGATCTCGGGTGGCGCCGACACGGCCGACGCGAAGCTGGCCATCATGGAGGAGTGCGGATTCAAGGTCACGCGCAACCCGTCTGAGATGGGCAAGCTGCTCAAGTCGTTGCTGTAACCTGCACCGCCGGACCAGGCCAATTCGCTGCCGGCGAGTCGGCTGGTTGAATCGGTATCATGGGGCGGTTGCCTGCGGATCGTCACGGAACCCATGGAAGAATTTCTCACCGCCCATTTCTGGGTCGCCGTCGGTCAGATCATCATGATCGACATCCTGCTGGGGGGCGACAACGCGGTGGTGATCGCGTTGGCCTGCCGGCAATTGCCGCCGACGCAGCGTATGAAAGGCATCGTTTGGGGCACGGCCGGCGCCATCGTGCTGCGCGTGATCCTGATTGCGTTCGCGCTGGCGCTGCTGGAGGTCCCGTACCTCAAGTTCGTCGGGGCCCTGCTGTTGATCTGGATCGGCGTCAAACTGTTGGCACCGGACGAGGACAACGACCACGGCAACATCCAGTCAAGCGACAAGTTGTGGATCGCCGTGCGCACCGTGATCGTGGCCGATCTGGTGATGAGCATCGACAACGTGATCGCCATCGCCGGCGCAGCACAGACTGCGGGAGAGCAGCACGAGTTGCTGCTGGTCATTTTCGGGTTGCTGGTGAGCATTCCGATCATCGTCTGGGGCAGTCAGATGGTCCTCAAGCTGATGGACCGTTTCCCGCTCATCATCACCTTTGGGGGCATGTTGCTGGGCTGGATCGCCGGCACGATGGCGCACACCGATCCGGCGCTCACGTCCTGGCTGCCGCGGGAACGGGTGTGGCACTACGGCCTTGGGGTGGCGGGTGCAGTCCTGGTGCTGGTCATCGGCAAGATCGTGCAGGCCCGGCGCGCACCGACCGTCGCGAGCACAGGCTCTGGCACCTGACATCGGAAGGACTGCGGTTCGATGGAGTTCGAATACCACGCCATCACCGACGTCGGTCGGGTGCGTTCGAACAACGAGGACACCGTTGCCGTCGATGTGACGCATGGTCTGGCGGTTCTGGCCGATGGCATGGGCGGCTACAACGCCGGCGAGGTGGCCAGTGCCATGGCGGTCGAACGGGTGACGAGCGAACTCGGAAGCTGGCTGGACCACCCCGAATCAACGGTCGATTCAGGCGCGATACGCCGGGCGATGGAGTCGTGCGTGGACAATGTCAACCGCGCCATCTTCGAAGCGGCCAACACGCAACGGGCTTATGCCGGCATGGGAACGACCATCGTGCTGGCGGTGTGCCGGCAAGGGTCCGTGCTGATCGGACACGTCGGCGATTCGCGCGCCTATCTCTGGCGGCGCGGCACGCTTGTGCAACTCACGCGCGATCATTCCCTGCTCCAGGAGCAACTGGATGCCGGACTGATCACGCCCGAGGAGGCGCAGTTGTCGGGGTATCGCAGCCTGGTCACACGGGCGCTGGGTGTCGAGGACACGGTCTTGCTGGATACTCAGGAGCGGGAGTTGCTGTCCGGCGACATCATCTTGCTGTGCTCGGATGGGCTCAGCGAGATGGTCGGGGATACCGAGATCGCCACGATCCTGGGAGGGGACGAGACGCTCGACATCCGGGCCAGGAGGCTGATCGATGCGGCGAATGCCAATGGCGGGCACGACAACGTTTCGGTGGTTCTGGTGCAAGCGAGCGGCGTGGCAAAAAAGCCCGGAATCGTCACAAAATGGTGGAAAAGCAGCCTTTGATCTGTCCGAGTTGAGTCATGCGCACGCATTTCGGGGAAAATGACGCGCACTCTCGTCAGCGAAGAACCGGAACCCTGTCCATGCCCAAGTTGATCATCTCGATCGACGGTGTCGTCATCAAGGAAACGCAACTCACCAAGGATCGCACCACCATCGGAAGGCGGCCCTACAACGACGTCGTCATCGACAATCTGGCCGTCAGCGGCGAACACGCCGTCATCAAGATCGCCAACGGCAAGGCCGTGCTGGAAGATCTTGGCAGCACCAACGGCAGCTTCGTCAACGGGCGCCCCGTGCGCACCCACGATCTGGCCAACGACGACTTGATCGAAATGGGCAAGTACAAGATCAAGTACCTGCAGACCAACGGGGTTTCGATCCAGTCCGGGATGGCCGAGACCCACGCCGATTCCCAACCGCCGACCGTGCGCGGCGTGGACAGCGACTACCTCACCGTCCCCGATAGCCCGGAACTGCATGGTCCGCGAGTGCGGGTGCTCAGTGGCCCATCGGCCGGTCGCGAACTGCTGTTGAACAAAACCGTCAACACCATCGGCAAGAGGGGTTTGTCGGTGGCCGCCATCAGCCGCAAGGCACACGGCTTCGAGTTGTCGCACATCGAGGGCGTACAGGTTCCAGCGGTCAATGGCATATCGGTCGATGCCGGCCCGATCGTCCTGCAGAACCGCGACCAGATCACGATGGGCAGCGTGCGGCTCGAGTACCTGGACCGATAGGTCTTCTGCCCGACCCCGCGGGCACCGGTCATTCCCGCCAGCGCGGCCATGGACGTCGGTCGCATCCACTCCACCTTGCGCCGGCATCGGCTGCGGGTGGCCGCGTCGTCGTTGCTGCTGCTGATGGCCCTGGCGCA
>CAZGOL010000009.1:0-27999 GCA_964527755.1 uncultured Ottowia sp. | reverse complement strand
CCAAGGACCCGTGGTGCTGGGCTACTACTTCAGCAGCGACCGCGACGGTCATCGGGCCGGTGTGCTGCCATCACCGATCGCGGGGCAACGACCATGGCCCCAACTGCTGCACTGGAGCGGTTACGGTGCCAACATCCCGGCGCTGGCCGCAGCGGCGCCGACTGGCGGGTTCTTCAATGCGGTGACCGACCCCGATGGCCTGGTTCGTTCGGTGCCGGTGGTTGCCGGCTTCGATGACGCGCTCTACGCATCACTCAGTCTCGAGATGCTGCGCGTGGGCATGCGCAATGCAGGTCTGCGCGTCGCTGCAACCAACGATCCGCTTCAGGCGCCCGTCAGTCTTTCGCTGCAGGCGCAGGGCCAAGCGATCACGATTCCGCTGGACGCGCGCGGCATCGTGCGCGTGCCGTTTCGCGGGTCGGGAGGGCCGAAAGGGGGGTCATTTCGCTACGTTTCGGCACTCGATGTCGTGCAGGGCAAATTGCCGGCAGCAAGCCTGAGCGGTCGCTACGTCCTGCTCGGATTCACGGCGCCTGGGTTGATGGATCTGCGCGCCACCGCGGTCGGACAGGCCTATCCCGGTGTCGAGATTCACGCGAGCATCATCTCGGCGGCACTGGATGGCCGCTTCGTTCGGACTCCGCGCAATGCGCCTGGCTACGAAATCGTCTTGTTGCTCTTGCTTGGCGTACTGCTGGTGCTGTGGTTGCCGCGCTTGCGACTGGGTGGTGCGCTGGGTTTGGGTGCCGGCGTGCTCGGATGCGTGGTCGCGCTCGATGGCGTGCTGTACATGAATGCCGGTCTGGCCCTGCCGCTGGCCGGTGCGATCGGGCTGACACTGACCGCAGTCGTCGTCAACCTGGCACTGGGGTACTTTGTCGAGACGCGGGATCGTCAACGGCTCGCGCGTCAATTCGCGACCTACGTTCCGCCCGAACTGGTGCAACAGATGATGCGCGAGCCCGAGCGCTACGACATGCAAGCGCGTGCACGGGATCTCACCGTCATGTTTTGCGATCTGCACGAGTTCACCAACCTGGCCGAGTCGATGCCCGCCACCGAACTGCAGGAACTGCTGAGCGATGTGCTGGGGCGCCTGAGCGACGTCATCCATGCCCACCAGGGCACCATCGACAAGTACATGGGGGACTGCATCATGGCGTTCTGGGGTGCACCGGTAGCGACCGACCGGCACGCCAGACAGGCGGTCGATGCGGCCCTGGCCGTGCGTTCGGCCTTGCGCGAGATCAACGCACGCCGGATCGCGGGCGGACAGAACGTCATTGCGGTGGGGATCGGACTCAATACCGGCACCATGCTGGTGGGCAACATGGGTTCCGAATTGCGTCGTGCCTACACGGTGATCGGTGATGCCGTCAACCTGGCGTCGCGGCTGGAGGGTCTGGCGCGCACCTATGGCGTCGACGTCGTCGCCAACCGGACCACACGGGAGCAGACGGGGGAGGATGACTACATCTGGCAGGAACTCGACCGCGTGCGCGTCAAGGGGCGCCAGCAGGCGGACACCATCTACACGGTACGCGGTCGGGGCGGCGATGCCACGCCGGACCTGATGGCCGAACTCTCACTCTGGGCCGAGGCGCTCGATCTGTGGCGCCAGGCACGGATCGATGAGTGTGCCGAGGTGGTCGATCGCCTCATTGAGCTGTCGGATCGATCCGAACTGTATCGACTCTACGCCCGGCGCCTGGCTGGGCTGCACGGGCACCCGCCCGGTCCGGACTGGGAAGCGGTCACCGTGTTCGACCGCAAGTAGCCAGAACCCCGTCGCCGTGTTCGACCTCAAGGCGTCGACGATGCGAAAGCGGCACGGATCGCGTGCGCGGCCGCTTGCGGATCCGCAGCCAGGCAAATCGCCGACACCACGCACACGCCGATCACCCCGCTGCCGCGCAGCAGGCGGGCGCGCTCCCGATCAATGCCACCGATCGCCACGCTGGGCAAACCGGCCTGCGCCGCAAGCGTGCGCACGCGGTCGGCGCCCAAGCCGGTACCGGCGTCCAGCTTGGTTGTGGTGTCGAATGCCGGGGACAATCCGACCAAATCGACGCATCGGCTGGCCCTTGCGGCCGACAGGTCTTCGGGGGTGGCCGCGCTCAGGCCGATCAGGGCACGCCCGCCCAGCAGGCGACGCACTTCGACGACCGGGGTGTCGGCTTGCCCCACGTGGATGTGAACGTCTTCGCCGTCATTCAACAACTGCTGAGTCACCCACACCCGATCGTTGATCACGATCGGCACGCGTCGACCCGTTTGGCGCGTGACACGTTTCACGGCCGCCAGCACATCGCGTGCCAGGGTCAGGAAGCTCGTGTCATCCAGTTGCTTGTCGCGTATCTGCACGATGCCGGCACCGCCAGCCACCGCCGCGGCCGCCGTCTGTGCAACCGTGCGGCCCGCACGGGCGCACAGGGCCGAGTCGGTAACGAAATACAGGCTCGGGTCGATCCCGGCCCAGCGTGAACTCATGGCGCGCCCGTGCCAGCGCGGGCCTGAGCCCGTCGTTCGATGTGCACCTGTGCCCGTGCCATGTCGAGGGAGGTCAGCGAAAAAAGTGCATCGACGAACGCCACCTTGAAGCTGCCGGGCCCCGCTGCGTGCGTCCCGGCAACGGCACCGGCCAGCGCGAAGTGCGCGTGGGCGGCCACCGTTGCGGCCCAGTCGCTCGCGAGTTGCTCGCCCGCAGTTGACCGGCAGGCCGCCAGGTAGGCCGCCACGAGCGCGCCCAGCGCACAACCCATGCCGACCACACGCGGCATCAGCGCGTGTCCGCCGTCGATCCGTGCAATGAGTGCTTCGCCTGCCCGCAGCAGGATCACTGCGTCGCGGGCACCCGATGCCGCGACCACGCCGCCGGTCGAGCGCGCCAGCGCGATGGCAGCCGGCAGCACGGCATCGACCTCGTCGGTGGAGTCGACGCCACGGCCGCCATGACCCATGCCGGCGAGCGCCGCGATTTCAGATGCATTGCCGCGAACCACCGTCGGTCGCGAGCCGGCTGCCTGACGGATCTTGATGGTGCGGAAGTCGACGACGCCGACGCTGACCGGATCAAGCACCCAAGGCTTGTCGTGAGCGTGCGCCGCGCTGATGGCGGCGTCCGCTGCCAGCAGTTGATGGTTGCTCGCCGTGCCCAGGTTGATCAGCAGGGCATCCGAGATGGAGGCAAACTGTGCAGCATCGGCTTCGTGGTCGATCATGGCGGGAGACGATCCCGCGGCCAGCAGCACGTTGGCGCTGAATTGCTGGACCACCGTGTTGGTGATGCACTGGACCAGCGGAGCGCTGGCAAGCAGGCGCGCGTGCAGCGCGGGCAGATCGAATGAGGGTACCGTCATGGATCGGATTGTTGCATTGACGCCGTTGGCGTGAAGCGAACATGCTCGTCAGTGGTGCCAGACCCGTTCAGCGATCAGCACGGCGAAGAAGCCGAATGCGGCCGCCAGGGTCCACTTGAGAATCAGCCACCCGCGTCGGCGATGTTGCACCTGGCCGGTGATGGCGTAGAGCCCGAAACTGAGTGCCGACGCGAGCAGGGCCAGCAGGATCAGTGCACGAAACACGACCACGGCGAGACGCTCCGATCGGCGGTCGGTCGCCTACCAGGCACGTGCCAGCTGCGCGAAACCGGCAGGCGCCTGACGCTCGTTCTCGAAGCTCACCAGCTCCCAGGCGTCTTCCTGCGCCAACAGGGTGCGCAGCAGGTGGTTGTTGAGGGCGTGCCCCGAGCGAAATGCGTTGTAGGCCGCCAGCATCGGATGACCGACGCAGTACAGATCGCCGATGGCGTCGAGGATCTTGTGCTTGGCGAATTCCTCGGCGTAGCGCAGGCCACCCTCGTTCAGCACCCTGGTGTCGTCCATGACGATCGCATTGTCCAGTCCGCCGCCGAGTGCCAGCCCATTGGCGCGCATCATCTCGACGTCGCGGCTGAACGCAAAAGTGCGTGCACGAGCGATGTCTCGGCTGTAGCGTCCGGAGCCCATGTCGAATTCGACGCGCTGGCCAGTGGCATCGACCGCCGGGTGGTGAAACTCGATCTGGAAGCCGAGCGTGAATCCGTGGTGCGGCTCCAGCCGCGCCCACTTGAGCTGGTCACCTTCGCCTTCCCGCACTTCGACCGTTTTCATGACGCGCAGGAACTTCCTGGCTGCCTTCTGCAGTTCGATGCCGGCACTTTGCAGCAGGTACACGAAGGAGGAGGCCGAGCCGTCGAGGATCGGTACCTCCTCGGCGGTGATGTCGATGTAGAGGTTGTCGAGTCCCAGGCCGGCACAGGCCGACATCAGGTGCTCCACCGTGCGCACCTTGGCGTCCCCGCAGGACAGCGTGGATGCCAGGCGAGTGTCGGTCACGGCCAGTGCATTCGCGGGGATATCGACCGGGTGTGGCAGATCGATGCGGCGAAAGACGATGCCGGTATCGGGCGGCGCGGGGCGCAGGGTCAGCTCGACCCGCTCGCCGCTGTGCAGCCCGACGCCGACCGCGCGCGTCAGGGATTTCAGGGTGCGTTGAGCGAGCATGGCGGTGTGATTTTAGTGATTGCGGGCCCCGCCCGCTGGGCCCCGACGATTCGGCGGGCGATCCAGCCTCACCCAGCGGCCTGCGGGGCCGCTGGGCGAGGCTGGCAGACCGCCGCGCAACCCGCGAAACCCGGCCGGCACCCCGCTCAATCGGCCTGCTTGCGCAGGAAGGCCGGGATCTCGAAGTCGTCCATGCCACCCGAAGACAGAGCGTCGACGCGTGCTGCAGCATGGGTGCGGTCGATGTTGCGCGGGTTGGTCCACACGCGCGGCACGGTCACCGGGTCGTAGCTCGCCGGGTTGGCGCCGGGGCGGGCGCTGCCCAGGCCCGTATCGGCCATCGGCATGCCGAATGGGACGTTGTCGGTGCCGGTGCGCTGACCACCTTGCACCACCGTCATGGGTGGGCGCCGCGCTCCTTGGCGCGACAAGCCGGTTGCCACGACGGTGACGCGCAACTCGTCGCCCAGTTCGTCGTCGTAGGCGGCGCCATAGACGACGTGAGCGTCGGGCGATGCGTAGGCGCGGATGGTGTTCATCGCCTCGCGCGACTCGCTCAGCTTGAAGCTGCCCTTGGCCGCGGTGATCAGAACCAGAACGCCCTTGGCGCCCGACAGGTCGATTCCCTCCAGCAAAGGGCAGGCCACGGCCTGCTCGGCGGCGATGCGTGCGCGGTCAGGGCCGCTGGCGGTCGCGGTGCCCATCATGGCCTTGCCCGGTTCGCCCATCACGGTGCGGACGTCCTCGAAATCGACGTTCACGTGACCATAGTCGTTGATGATTTCGGCGATGCCGCCGACGGCGTTCTTGAGCACGTCGTTGGCGTGCGCGAAAGCCTCTTCCTGCGTGATGTCGTCGCCGAGCACCTCGAGCAGTTTTTCATTCAGCACCACGATCAGCGAATCGACGTTGGATTCGAGCTCGAGCAATCCGGTCTCGGCATTGGTCATGCGCCGACCGCCTTCCCAGTCGAATGGCTTGGTGACGACGCCGACGGTGAGGATGCCCATGTCCTTCGCGATGCGAGCGATCACCGGCGCGGCGCCGGTGCCGGTGCCGCCGCCCATGCCGGCCGTGATGAAGAGCATGTGCGCGCCACGGATGGCCTGGCGGATGTCGTCGGCGGCGGCCTCGGCCGCCTCGCGCCCCTTGTCGGGTTTGCTGCCAGCTCCCAGCCCCGACGAGCCCAACTGGATCGACGCCTCCGCGAGTGTCCGGCTGAGCGCCTGCGCATCGGTGTTGGCGCAGATGAACTCGACCCCCTGCACGTTGCGCTGGATCATGTGATCCACTGCATTGCCGCCGCCGCCGCCGACGCCTATGACCTTGATCTGGGTGCCGGAATTGAACGTTTCGGTCTCGATCATTTCGATGCTCATGATGTGCTCCTTTTCACTTGCCTGCAGTTGCCTTGAATGAAACGACTCTGGTTATGGTTGTGACTTGCTCGAAGGGCGGGCTGGGCCCGCTTCAACTTCGTTCCGGTGGCGGGCCGCTGCCGGGCCAGCGCGTTCGGATGTGGCGAAGCGGCGGAGACTGGGCGGCGATGCGCATGGTCAGAAGTTCCCCACGATGAAATCGCGAAAGCGCCCGAACGCCGACTTGACGCCATTGCTCTTTTGCGCCACCTTGAATCCCCTCAACCGGGCCTGACGGGCTTCTTCCATCAGGCCCATGACGGTGGCCGCACGCGGCTGCGCCACCATGTCCGACAGGGCGCGTGCGTACTTGGGCGTGCCCCGGCGCACGGGCTTGAGGAAGATGTCCTCACCCAGTTCGACCATGCCGCTCATTACGGCGCTGCCGCCCGTGATGACCACACCCGAGGACAGCACTTCCTCGAAACCCGAGTCGCGAATCACCTGCTGCACAAGCTGGAAGATTTCCTCCACACGGGGTTCGATCACGCCGGCCAGGGCCTGCTTGCTCAGCATGCGTGGCGTGCGGTCGCCCAGGCCCGGTACCTCCACCTGCGTCTCGGCGTCGGCCAGCAGCTGCTTTGCGCAGCCGTGAGCCACCTTGATGTCCTCGGCGTCCATGGTCGGAGTGCGCAGCGCCATCGCGATGTCACTGGTGATCAGGTCACCGGCGATCGGAATCACCGCCGTGTGGCGAATGGCGCCGCCAGCGAAGATCGCCACGTCGGTGGTGCCGGCGCCGATGTCCACGCAGGCGACGCCGAGTTCGCGCTCATCGTCACTGAGCACCGCCTGTGCCGACGCCAGCGGATTGAGCAGCAGCTGATCGACTTCCAGCCCGCAGCGGCGCACGCACTTGATGATGTTCTCGGCCGCGCTCTGCGCCCCGGTGACGATGTGGACCTTGGCGTCCAGGCGCATGCCGCTCATGCCTACCGGCTCGCGCACATCCTGTCCGTCGATCACGAACTCCTGCGGTTCCACCAGCAACAGGCGCTGGTCGCTGGAGATGTTGATGGCCTTCGCAGCCTCGACCACGCGAGCGACGTCGGTGGGCGTGACCTCGCGATCACGGATCGGCACCATGCCGCTGGAGTTCAGGCCCCGGATGTGGCTGCCGGTGATGCCGGTGTACACGCGGCCGATCTTGCAGTCGGCCATCAGCTCGGCTTCCTTGAGCGCCTGCTGGATGCTGGCCACGGTCGCGTCAATGTTGACCACCACGCCGCGCTTGAGGCCGTTGCTCGGGGCGCCACCCAGGCCGGCGAGCTTCAGATCGCCGCCGGGCAGCACCTCTCCGACCACCACCATGATCTTGGCGGTGCCGATGTCAAGTCCGACGATCAGATCCTTGTACTCTTTTGCCATGCTCGTGTCCGTGATTCCTTGAACTTTGCTGCCTCAACGCGGCCCGCGCGGTGCCATCGCCCGTCCGGTGGTCACGCCGTGCAGACGCAGCGCATAGCCGCCAACGTGGCGCAGATCGGCGGCTTCGATCGCGTCCGCGCCGCGCTGGTGGCGTGCGGCGACTACGCTGGCGGTGCTTGCAAACCGGCCCAAACGCGCGGCCAGTTCGGCAGCATTGCCTTGACCGAGTTCGATTTCGGTGCCGCTCCTCAGCTCGGCGTGCCAGTGGCCTCGTGGTTCCAGCTCCAGTCGCGCGATCGCCGTGTCCAGCGGGCGCACCATCGGATTGAGTGCCTGGTACATCGCGAGCACCTGCGGCGCCTGCTCATCGGGGCCGGCCAGAATCGGCAGTGACGCCTCGTCGACGTCGGCGCCGCCGGTCTCGAAGACTTCGCCGAACGCGTTGACCATCCGCGACTCGCCTTCGCCCCAGCGAGCCACGGGAACGTGCTCCTGCAGGCTGACGTGCAACCGGTCCGGAAACTCCCGTCGCACGACGGCCCTGCGAATCCAGGGTACGGACTGGAAGGCCGCTTGAACCGCAGCCAGGTCGAGCGTGAAGAAATTGCCGTTCAGGCGTGGCGCCACGCTGGCGCGCAGGCTGGCCGGCGTGTTGTGGTGGGTGTCGCCACTGACCGTGATCTGTCCAATCGCGAAGGCCGGATTGCGCAGGACCCACCACAGACTGACCGCCACGCAAGCCAGCAGCAGGCTGGACACGAGCAGTGCCGTCGTCAGGTTCATCAACCGGACGTCGATGGGCAGCGGAACGGCAGCGTTCATGCCGTCGCACCCCGGTCGGGTTCATAGTCCAGGGTCGCACTGGCCAGCAACTGCAAGCACAGTTCCTCGTAGCCGATGCCAACCGCCTTGGCCGCCTTGGGCACCAGCGAATGACTGGTCATGCCCGGCGAAGTGTTGATTTCCAGCAGCCAGGGCCTGCGCGTTTGCGCGTCGATCATCACGTCCAATCGACCCCAGCCACGGCAACCCGAAACCCGATACGCCCGCAGCACCAGCGCCTGGATCGCTGCTTCCTCGCCGGGCGGCAGGTTGCACGGCACCCGGTATTCGGTGACATCGGTGAAGTACTTGTTCTGGTAGTCGTACTGGCCTTGGGGCACGACGATGTGGATCACCGGCAGGGCGCGCGCGGCCTCCCCTGTGCCCAGGATGGAGCACGTCACTTCGTCGCCAGCGATGAATTGCTCGCACAGGATGTCGGTGTCGAGCGCGGCCGCGGCGGTGACCGCCGCCGGCATCTGATCGGCCTGGGTCACCCGGGTCAACCCGATGGAAGATCCCTCGCGGGACGGTTTGACGATCAAGGGCAGGCCCAACTCGCCGACGACGGCGCGCAGGCGCGCCGCATCGTGTGCCTGCCGGCGGTGCAGAAGCACATGGCGTGGCGTGGGCAAACCCTCGGCCAGCCACACGCGCTTGGTCATCACCTTGTCGATCGCGAGCGCCGAGGCCATCACGCCAGCTCCGGTGTAGGGGATGCCCAGCAACTCCAGCGCGCCCTGCACGGTGCCGTCTTCGCCGTAGCGCCCGTGCAGGGCGATGAAGCAACGCGCGAAACGCTGGCGCTTGAGTTCGTCCATGGCTTGTTCGGCCGGATCGAACGCGTGGGCGTCCACCCCACGCGAGCGCAAGGCCGCCAGCACCCCGCCGCCCGACATCAGCGAGACCTCGCGCTCGGCCGACCGACCTCCCATCAGGACGGCCACCTTTCCAAATTCGATCTCGGGTCGCGTCATGGAGTCTTGGCTCCATCGCGATGAACCCCGGTTTCCTGGAGCAAATCGATGACCTTGGCCGGCACGCCCCCGATCGAGCCGGCGCCCATGCAGATCACGACGTCTTTGTCCCGTGCGTGCTCAAGCAAGCGTTGCGGCAAGTCGTCCACGCTGTCCACGAACACCGGCTCTACCCGACCGGCGACGCGCAGGGCACGCGCCAGCGAGCGTCCGTCCGCGGCCACGATGGGCTCCTCGCCCGCGGCATAGACCTCGGTCAGCAGCACCGCGTCGGCGCCCCCGATCACTTGCACGAAGTCGTCGAAGCAGTCGCGGGTGCGCGTGTAGCGATGCGGCTGGAACGCCAGCACCAGGCGCCGTTCCGGGAAGGCGCCGCGCGCAGCCGCCAGCGTCGCGGCCATTTCCGCCGGGTGGTGGCCGTAGTCATCGATCAGGGTGAATGTCCCACCCCCGGACGTCGGCCAGTCGCCGTACCGCTGGAAACGCCGACCCACGCCCCGGAACTCCGCCAAGGCCTTTTGCACGGCCGCGTCAGGCACGTTCAGCTCGACCGCCACCGTGATCGCTGCCAGCGCGTTGAGGACGTTGTGCTCGCCGGCCAGGTTGAGCGTGACCGGAAGGTCGGGCAGGTGCACGCCGTTGCGCCGCTGCACGGTGAAGCGCATCCGGCCGTCGGCGGCGCGCACATCGATGGCGCGCACCTGTGCCTTCTCGTGAAAGCCGTAAGTGGTGATCGGGGTCGTCACCTGCTCCATGATGTCCCGCACCGCGGGGCTTTCCAGGCACAGGATCGCGGTGCCGTAGAACGGCAGTCGTGCCAGGAAATCGACGAAGGCCTTCTTCAGCCGATCGAAGTCGTGGCCGTAGGTCTCCATGTGGTCGGCGTCGATGTTGGTGACGACCGCCAGCACCGGCGACAGATTCAGGAACGAGGCATCGGACTCGTCGGCCTCGACCACGATGTAGTCGCCCGCGCCGAGCCGGGCGTTGGTGCCCGCGCTGTTCAACCGCCCGCCGATGACGAACGTCGGGTCCAGCCCCGCTTCGGCCAGTACGCTGGCCACCAGGCTGGTGGTGGTGGTCTTGCCATGCGTGCCGGCGATGGCGATGCCCTGTTTGAGGCGCATCAACTCGGCCAGCATGATCGCGCGCGGCACCACCGGAATCCGCCGCTCGCGCGCTGCCAGCACCTCGGGGTTGTCGGCCTTGACCGCCGTCGATGTGACCACTGCGTCCGCGCCCTGGACGTACGCTGTGGCATGCCCGACGTGGGTCTGGATGCCCAGCGCGGCCAGACGCCGCAGGGTGGCTCCGTCGGAGAGGTCCGAGCCGGAGACGACATAGCCCAGGTTGTGCAGCACTTCAGCGATGCCGTTCATGCCGGAGCCCCCGATGCCGACGAAGTGAATGTGCCGGATCGCGTGTTTCATGGGGCCAGTTCCTCGCAGGCGGTCACGATCGCTTCGGTGGCCTCGAGTTTTTGCATCGATTTGGCATTCAACGCCTGCTGGACAAGCCATGGACGCTTCATATTTAATAGCATTTCAGCCAAGTTTTCCGGCGACAGCTGGTCTTGCGGCACGATCCAGCCCGCACCACGATCGACCAGGAACCGGGCGTTGGTGCTCTGGTGGTCGTCGACGGCGTGCGGGAACGGCACGAACAGCGCGGCTGCACCGATGGCGGCGATCTCGGTCACGGTGGTTGCACCCGCGCGGCAGATCACCAGATCGGCATCGGCATAGGCGCGTGCCATGTCGTCGATGAAGGGCACCAGTTCGGCGCTCACGCCAGCGGCCTGGTAGCCGGCACGCAGAGCCTCGATCTGGCGCGCGCCGCTTTGGTGCGTGACCAGCGGGCGTTGCTCGGCAGGCATCAGTGCCAGTGCCTGGGGAACCACGTCGTTCAGCGCCTGCGCGCCCAGACTGCCGCCCACCACCAGCAGATGCAGGGGGCCACTGCGACCGGCGAAGCGGCTGGCGGGGTCTGGGTATCGGGTGAACTCGGGACGCAGCGGGTTGCCAACCCACTGCACCTTGCGTGCTCGGGGCAGTACCCCCGGAAACGCCGTGAATACCCGGTCGGCGATGCTGGCGAGCACCTTGTTGGCCAGTCCGGCCACCGAGTTCTGCTCGTGCAGCACCAGCGGCTTGCCCAGCGCCACGCCCATCAGTCCACCGGGAAAACTGATGTAGCCGCCCAACCCCACGAGCACGTCGGGGCGTACGCGACGGATGACCGCGATGCTTTGGCCGAACGCACGCAGCAGCCGCAGCGGCAGCAGCAGCAGCGTGGTGACTCCCTTGCCACGCAAGCCACCGAACGTGATGGGTTCGAAGGCAAAGCCGCGCGCTGGCACCAGTTGCTGCTCCATGCTGGCCGGTGCGCCCAGCCAGTGCACGCGCCAACCGCGCCCGCGCAGGGCATCGGCCACGGCAAGGCCCGGGAAGATGTGCCCGCCCGTGCCTCCGGCCATCACGAGCGCGCATCTCGGGCCCCCACGCTCCCCAGTTGCGCGAGGTGCGCTGCTTCCCAAGGGAGCACTCGCGCTTTCGGGCGGCCGCGCGGCACTCATCGTCATGCGCGGCCTCCGCGCATGAGTTCGCGGTTTTCGGCATCCACGCGCAACACGATCGCGATGGCCACCAGGTTGGCCATGATGGCCGAGCCGCCGTAGCTCATGAAGGGCAGGGTGAGTCCCTTGGTGGGCAGCGCGCCCAGGTTCACGCCGATGTTGATGAAGGCCTGGAAGCCCAGCCACAAGCCAATGCCTTGCGCCACCAGCCCGGAGAACACGCGATCCAGCGCGATCGCCTGGCGGCCGATTTGCAGGATCCGGCGCGTTAGCCACAGGAACAGGAAGATCACGCACACGAGGCCGATCAGGCCGAACTCCTCGCCGATCACGGCCAGCAGGAAGTCGGTGTGCGCCTCGGGCAACCAATGCAGCTTCTCGATGCTGCCACCCAGCCCGACACCGAAGACTTCGCCGCGACCAATCGCGATCAGCGCGTGCGAGAGCTGATAGCCCTTGCCGAGGGCGTGGTCCTCGCTGAACGGGTCGAGGTACGCGAAGATGCGCTCGCGTCGCCACGGCGAGGTCCAGATCATGAGCGCGAACGCAACCACCAGGATGGCGGCGATCAGGAAGAACATGCGCGCGTTCACCCCGCCCAGGAACAGGATGCCCATGGCAATCACGGCAATCACCATGAACGCGCCCATGTCCGGTTGCGCGAGCAGGAGCGAGCCGACCACGCCGATGGCCGCACCCATCGGCAGCACGGCGCGAAAGAAGCGTTCCTTGACCTCCATCTTGCGCACCATGTAGTCGGCCGCGTACAGGAGCACCGCGATCTTGGCCACTTCGGACGGCTGGAAGTTCATCGGGCCCAGCGCGATCCAGCGCCGCGCGCCGTTGACCACGCTGCCCACGTGCGGGATGAGCACGGCGATCAGCAGCCCCAGCGCGCCGACGAACAGCCAGGGCGCCATCTTTTCCCACCAGTCCATGCGCACCTGAAAGGCGATCAGCGCCGCCACCAGCGACAGCCCCATCCACAGCGCGTGCCGCACGACGAAATAATTGGGCGTGTAGCGGGCGAAGCGCGGGTTGTCGGGCAGGGCGATGCTGGCCGAGTAAACCATCACCAGACCCCAGGCCAGCAGCGCCACGCAGACCCAGACCAGCGCCCGATCGAAGCCGAGAACGCGCGTGGGCGTGCTGGCGGTGCGTGCGTACTCGGTGCCACCGATGCGTACCGGCAGGTCATCCTCGCGCGCACGCGCGCTGCGGCGCTTGTTGCGTCCGCGCGGACTCGTGAGCGTCTCGGTCGCGCTCATGCGGCGAACTCCAGTTCGGCGCCCCGCGCGCGCGCCAGTTCGTGCACGGCGGTGCGAAACACGTCGGCGCGCTCGGCGTAGTCGCGGAACATGTCGAAACTCGCGCAGGCCGGCGACAGCAGCACCGCGTCACCTGGTTGCGCCTGTGCATGCGCCAGCGCAACCGCCTGTGCCAGCGTCGACGCCGCCAACAGGGGGACTTCGGTTTTCGCCAGTGCCTGTCCGATCCGCGGGCCGTCGCGGCCGATCAGCACCACCGCGCGGGCGAATCGGGCGACCGGCTCCGCCAGCGGCGCAAAGTCCTGCCCCTTGCCGTCGCCGCCCAGGATGGCCACCACGTGCTGCTCGGCACCGAGCCCTTGCAGCGCGGCGACGGTGGCGCCCACGTTGGTGCCCTTGCTGTCGTCGAAGAACTCGATCGAGTTCAGCACGCCGATCGATTCGACCCGGTGCGGCTCGCCGCGGTATTCGCGCAGGGCGTAAAGCAGCGGTGCGAGCGCGCAGCCGGCAGCGTGCGCCAGAGCCAACGCCGCCAGCGCGTTGAGCGCGTTGTGCCGGCCGCGGATGCGCAGCGCGCCGACCGGCATCAGGCGCTGAAGATGCAGCTCCTCGGGCGCGGTGTCCTTGCGGCGGCGCTGCGTGTCGTCCGCGTCCTGGGCACGCACCAGCCAAGGCATGCCGGCGACCGATTCGATGCCGAAATCGCCCGCGGCCTCCGGCGCGCCGGCGCCGAAGGTGAGCACCCGACGCGGCACCGGCCTGGGGCCGCGGCCCGATCGGGGCGGACTGGCGGGCGGGCGCATGGCCGCGACCAGCGGATCGTCGCGGTTGAGCACCATCACCGCGTGCTCGCCGAAAATGCGCGCCTTGGCCGCCGAATAGGCCGCCATGTCGCCGTGCCAGTCGAGGTGGTCCTGGGTCAGGTTGAGCACCGTGGCCGCGGTCGGCTCGAACGCGTCGACCGCGTCGAGCTGGAAACTCGACAGCTCGAGCACCCAGACCTCCGGCAAGGCAGTGGCGTCCAGGCGTTCCTGCAGCGTGTCCAGCAGGCTGGGGCCGATGTTGCCGGCCACCGCCACCGACCGGCCGGCGCGCGCGATCAGCTGGCCGGTGAGCGCAGTGACCGTGGTCTTGCCGTTGGTTCCGGTCACGGCCAGCAGTGTTGGCGCATAACCCTGTGTTTCGCGCAGGCGCTGCAACGCCTGCGTGTACAGCCCCAACTCACCGCTCACGGGAATGGCTCGTTCGCGTGCGGCCTGCAGCAGTGCCGCGATCCGCGCGGGCACCAGTCCCGGGCTGCGGTATACCGCGCGCAGCGACGGGTCGTCGACCATGGAGGCGTCCAGTGGACCGACCACCAAGCGCACACCGGGGATGTCGGCCAGCAGCGTCGCCCGTTGCGGCGGCTCCTCGCGCGTGTCGGCCACGGTCACGCGCGCGCCCTGGCGCGCGCACCAGCGCGCCATCGCCAGGCCCGAGTGGCCCAGGCCCAGGATCAGCACATGAAGGTCTTGCAGGCTGCCTTGCATCGCGCTACCTCAGCTTGAGCGAAGACAGGCCCACCAGGCACAGCAGCATGGTGATGATCCAGAAGCGCACCACGACCTGGGTTTCGGCCCAGCCACTTTTCTCGAAGTGGTGGTGCAGCGGTGCCATTTTCAGCAGGCGGCGGCCCTCACCGTAGCGGCGCCTGGTGAACTTGAACCAGCTCACCTGCAGCATCACCGACAGCGCCTCGACCACGAACACGCCGCCCATGATCGCCAGCACGATTTCCTCGCGCACGATGACCGCGATGGTGCCCAGGGCACCACCGAGCGCGAGCGCGCCCACGTCGCCCATGAACACCTGTGCCGGGTGCGCGTTGAACCACAGGAAGGCCAGACCCGCGCCAGCCATCGCGGCGCAAAAGATCAGCAACTCCCCCGTGCCAGGGATGTGCGGGAACAGCAGGTACTTCGCATAAACCGCGTTGCCGGTCACGTAGGCGAAGATCCCCAGCGCCGAGCCCACCATGATCACCGGCATGATCGCCAGGCCGTCGAGCCCGTCGGTGAGATTCACCGCATTGCTGGAGCCCACGATCACCAGGTAGCTGAGGATCACGAAACCCAGCACGCCAAGCGGGTAGTTCACCTCCTTGAAAAAAGGCACCAGCAGGCCGGCGGCGTGCGGCAACTCGACCGAAAAACCCGACCGCACCCAGGTCGTGAACAGTTCCCACACGCGCGCGTTGGAGCTCTCCGAAATGCTGAACACCAGATAGAACGCCGCCGCCAGACCGATCACCGACTGCCAGAAGTACTTGTTGCGCGAACGCATGCCCTCCGGGTCCTTGTTGACGACCTTGCGCCAGTCGTCCACCCAGCCGATCGCGCCGAACCCGAAGGTGACCAGCATCACGATCCAGACGAAGCGGTTGGACCAGTCGAACCACAGCAGCGTCGAGACGGCGATCGCCAGCAGGATCAGCACGCCGCCCATGGTGGGCGTGCCGCTCTTGACCAGATGCGTCTGCATCGCGTAGCCGCGCACCGGCTGGCCGATCTTGAGTTCGGTCAGCCGGCGGATCACCCAGGGCCCGAAGGCGATGCCGATCAGCAGCGCCGTCATGGCCGCCATCACGGCACGAAACGTCAGGTACTGGAACACCCGGAAGAAACCGAACTCGGGCGACAAGCCCTGCAACCACGTGGCCAGGCTAAGCAGCATGGGAGTCCTCCGGCATCGGCTCGCCAGCCGTGAGCGCCTCGACCACGCGCTCCATGCGCATGAAGCGCGAACCCTTGACCGCCACGCTGGTGCATTGCGCGAGATGGGTGCGCACGGCGGCGGTGAGGCGCCCGATGTCGTCGAAGTGGCGCCCGCCGAATGCCATTGCCGCGTGCAGGGCCAGTGGCCCGTGTGCCAGCAGGTGCTCGATACCGCGCTGGCGCGCATAGGCACCGACCTCGGCGTGGAAGGCCGGGCCTTCGGTGCCGACTTCGCCCATGTCGCCCAGCACCAGCAGGCGCGGGCCGGAGAGCTCGGCCAGGACGTCGATCAGCGCGCGCACCGAGTCCGGGTTGGCGTTGTAGCTGTCGTCGATCAGCGTGATGGTTCGACCGCGAAGACGCAGCACCAGACTGCGCGAGCGTCCCTTGACCGGCCGGAACGTGTCCAACCCCTCGGCCATCGCCGCGATCGGGGTGCCGGCCGCGTGCGCGCACGCCAGTGCCGCCAGGGCATTGCGCAGGTTGTGACGGCCGGCCGCATGCAGCGTGAACTCGACCGCTCCCGCGGGCGTGCTTGCGCGCGCGCGCCAGTGGTCGCCCTGCCACCGGGCGGCGGTCAGGAACACGCTGGCACCGTCTTTTTGCTCTCCAAACAGGAGCATGTCTGGTGTTCCAGACATGGCCTTCCACAATGCTTCAAACGCATCACCGGCCGGGAAAACGGCGATGCCGCGCGCATCCAACGCCGCCAAGACCGCGCCGTTCTCGCGTGCCACCGCCTCGACGGAATCCATGAATTCCTGATGCTCACGCTGGGCGTTGTTGACCAGGGCGATGGCTGGCTGCGCGATGGCAGCCAGCCTGGCGATCTCGCCCGGGTGATTCATGCCCAACTCCACCACCGCCACCCGGTGCGCATCTCGTAGACGCAGCAGCGTGAGCGGCAAACCCACTTCGTTGTTGAGATTGCCCTCCGTGGCCAGCGCGGCATCACCTCGCCACGCGCGCAACATGGCGGCGATCATCTGCGTGACGGTGGTCTTGCCGTTGCTGCCGGTGACCGCGATCAGCGGACCTTGCAGGCGGCGGCGCCAGTGGCGCGCCAACTCGCCCAGCGCGCGCCGCGTGTCGGCCACCAGCACCCCTGGCAACCCGGCGGCGGCCAGGCGTCCGGCGGCGTCGTGCTCGCACAGCGCCGCGACGGCGCCCTTGGCGGCGGCGTCAACCAGGAACTCGGCGGCGTCGAAGCGCTCGCCGCGCAGTGCGACGAACAGGTCGCCCGGCTGCAGGGTGCGCGTGTCGGTGTGCACACGCTCCGCGCGCAGTGCGCCATCGCCCACCAGACGACTGGCCGGCAACCACGCGGCCACCTGGGCCAGACCAAGGCTCATGCCCGTCACGGGGCGGCCTCCACGGCGCGTCGCTGCAGCGCCAGATGCGCCTGGGCCTGGTCGGAAAACGGCCGCCGTTGACCGCACGCTTCCTGGTAGTCCTCGTGTCCCTTGCCGGCGATCAGAATCACGTCGCGGGGGGAGGCGCTGGCAATGGCCTGCTCGATCGCGCGCGCGCGATCGGGTTCGATCAGGGCGTCTGCGGGTCGCTGCAGGCCGCGCTCGATCTGCGCGATGATCGAGCGTGGCTCTTCGTTGCGCGGGTTGTCGCTGGTGAGGACGACGCGGTCGGCGCCGGACTCGGCCGCCGCGCCCATCAGCGGGCGCTTGCCGGCGTCGCGGTTGCCCCCGCAGCCGAACACGCACCAGAGTCGTCCCGAGCGCTGCGCGGCGAGCGGGCGCAGCGCGACGAGCACCTTCTGCAGCGCATCGGACGTGTGCGCGTAGTCGACGACGACCGTTGGCGCGCCCGGGCGCTCGATGCGCTCCATGCGCCCGGGCACCGGCGGCAGGTCCGCACAGGCGAGCAGCGCGTCGCGCAGCGGAACGCCCAGTGCGCGCAGCACGCCCAGCACGCCCATCAGGTTGGCCGCGTTGTGTTCACCGACGAGCGCGGTTTCGATCGTCGCGCGCTCGTCGCCCTCGCGCACTGTCCAGCTCAGTCCGCGCGCGCCGTGCGCGAGGTCGCGTGCCGCCAGGCGCGCCGGGCGGTGCAGCGCGACCGTCCACACGGACAGGCCGCGCGCCTGTGCGCGCTCGGCCAGGAGCACGCCGCGTGGATCGTCCAGGTTGACCACCGCCGCACGCAACGCGGGGCCATCGAACAGCGCCTCCTTGGCCTGCCAATAGGCCTCCATGCTGCCGTGGTAATCTAGGTGGTCCTGGGTGAAATTGGTGAACACCGCCACCTCGATCTCGGTGCCCGCGAGACGATGCTCGGCCAGGCCGATCGATGAGGCTTCGATGGCGCACGCGCGCACACCGGCCTGGACGAACGCGCGCAGCTTGCGCTGCAACAGCACCGGGTCGGGCGTGGTCAGGCCGGTGGCTTCCACCGCGGGCGGCAAACCCATGCCCAAAGTGCCAACCAGAGCGCATGGAGAAAGCCCAGGCAGCTTCAATTTCGATAGTGCCAGGGCGAGCCACCAGGCCGACGAGGTCTTTCCGTTCGTGCCGGTGATGGCGACGACGCGCAGCGCTTGCGAAGGGGTTTCGTAGTAGGCGGCGGCAATGGGGCCGGTGTCGGCCTTGAGCTGGGCGTAGCTGGCCACCGGCTGCGCATCGTCGATGCCAAATGCGTCCGCCCCCGCGCGCTCGACCAGGCAGGCCGTGGCACCCTGGGCCAGAGCGGCGCCGACGAAACGTCGACCGTCGGTGACGGCGCCGGGCCAGGCGATGAAGCCGTCGCCCGGGCGCACCAGCCGGCTGTCGGTCTGCAAGTGGCCGCTGACGCGCGCCTTCAGCCAGCGCGCGGCCTCCTGCGGAACGGGCGCAAGCGCCAGCATCAGAACGACTCCTCCACGTGCTCTGAAACGATCTCGGGCTTGATCGTCAGGTCGGGTTGCGCGCCCATGATGCGCAAGGTCTGCTGCACGACATCGCTGAACACCGGTGCCGCCACGGCGCCGCCGTAGTACACGCCGTTGCCCGGCTCGTCGATCATCACCGCGGTGATCACGCGCGGCTTGTCGATCGGCGCCATCCCGACGAACCACGCGCGGTACTTGTTGCCGCCGTATCCCTTGCCGATCTGCTTGCGTGCCGTGCCGGTCTTGCCACCGACCGAATAGCCGATCGTTTGCGCGCGCTGCCCGGTGCCGCCCGCGCCGGTTGCCAGTTGCAGCATCTTGCGCACCGCTCGCGCATTTTTCTCCGAGAACACCCGCACGCCGGTCGCAGGCGTGCCATTCGGGTCGTACAGCAGGGTCGGAGCGATCACTTCGCCGTCGCGCGCGAACGCGGTGTATGAATGCGCCATCTGGAACAGCGAGGCCGACAGGCCATAGCCGTAGGACATCGTGGCCTGCTCGACCGGCTTCCAGCTCTTCCAGGGACGCAGACGCCCTGGGGCCGCACCGGGAAACGTCAATTCCGGCTTGCGGCCGTAGCCGAGGACGGTGTAGGTGTCCCACATCTGCTGGGCACCGAGCCGTTGCGCGATCTTCAGCGCGCCGACGTTGCTCGATTTCTGGATCACGCCCTCCACGGTGAGCGCGCCGTAGTTGTGCGTGTCGCGGATCGTGAAGCGGTCGAGCTGGTAGCTGCCCGGGGCGGTCTGGATCACGGTCTGCGGGGTCACCCGGCCCGCTTCCAGTGCGATGGCGACGGTGATCGGCTTCATCACCGACCCAGGCTCGAACGTGTCGGTGACGGCGATGTTGCGCAATTGCGGGCCGCTCAGGTGCTGACGGTTGTCGGGGGCGTAGCTCGGGTAGTTGGCCAGGGCCAGCACCTCGCCGGTCACCGCGTCCAGCACCACCACGCTGCCGGACTTGGCCTTGTGCGCGGTGACCGCGTCGCGCAGCTTCTGGTAGGCAAAGAACTGGATCTTGGAGTCGATGGAGAGCCGCACGTCCTGACCATCCACCGGAGGCACATCCTCGCCGACGGCCTCGACCGCGCGCCCCAGCCGGTCCTTGAGCACCCGGCGTGAACCCGGTTTGCCCGACAGTCGCTTGTCGAATGCGAGTTCGGCGCCTTCGAGGCCGTGGTTCTCGACGTTGGCGAAGCCAACCACGTGTGCCGCTGCCTCGCCCTCGGGATACTTGCGCTTGTATTCCTTGCGCTGGTAGATACCGGGGATCTTGAGCGCCTCGATCTGTCGCGCCACCGATTCGTCCACCTGCCGCCGGATCCAGACAAAGCTCTTGTCCTCGCTGGCCAGCTTGCGCTTGAGATCGGCGAGCGGCATCTCCAGCAACCGTGCCAGCTGCTTCAGCTCGGCGCCATCGGTCTTGACGTCCTCGGGGATCGCCCAGATGCTGGGCGCAACCACGCTGGAGGCCAGCAGCAGGCCATTGCGGTCCAAAATGCGTCCGCGGCTCGCCGGCAGGTCCAGTGTGCGCGCGAAACGCACTTCGCCCTGGCGCTTGAAGAAGGCGCTGTCGAGCACCTGGACGTAGGTCGCACGGGCGATCAGGCCGGTGAACGCGACGACCAGCGCCGCCATGATGAACTTGCTGCGCCACACCGGCGTACGCGACGCCAGCAGTGGACTGGAGGTGTAGCGGATGCTCTTCACGGCCGCCCCCCGATGGCTGCCGACGCGGTGGCGGTGGGCAGCGTCACGTACTCGGTGATCGCCGGCGTGATCGGGCGCATCGCCAGTTTTTCCTTGGCCAGTTTTTCCACCCGCAGTGACGTGGCCTGGGCACGCTTGTCCACTTCCAGGCGCGCGCGTTCGATGTCGAGCGCGTGCGCCTGGGCTTTGGCGCGGTCGATCTCGGTGAACAGGCGGCGCGATTCGTACTGCACCTGCACCAAGTACATCGCGGAGAGCACCACCGCAACCAGCAGGACGATGGACAGGCGGGTCATGAAGCCTGTCCTGCGTGCGTTGCGGCGTGTGGCGGCTCGCCTGAACGAGCGCGCGTCGACGTGGTGCGGCGTGGTTTCGGCTCGGGGCGTCGGTGGACGGGTGCGGCGGTGCGTTCGGCCACGCGCATGATGGCGCTGCGCGCGCGCGGGTTGGCCGCCACCTCGGCGGAGCCGGGGCGGGAGCGGCCCAGCAGGCGCAACCGGGGCGGTGCAGGCTCGGCGAACGGCGCGCGTCGATCCACCACGGCGTGCGCGTGGCGCGCCATGAACTGCTTGACGATGCGATCTTCCAGCGAGTGGAAGCTGATCACCACGAGTCGGCCTCCGGGTTGCAATACATCGAGACTCGCCTCTAGCGCCTCGCCGAGCTCTTGAAGCTCGGCGTTGATGAAAATCCGGAGCGCCTGAAATGTGCGCGTTGCAGGGTTCTGGCCCGGCTCTCGGGTCTTGACGGCGCCAGCCACGAGTTCGGCCAGCTCCAGGGTGCCGGCAACGGCATGCCCTGCCTGCCGGCGCGCGACAATCGCCTTTGCAACGGCGCCAGCAAACCGTTCCTCGCCGTAGTCACGAATCACCTCCGCAATCTGCCGCTCGTTGGCACTGGCCAGCCACTGGGCGACGGTCGGTCCGGACGCCGGGTCCATGCGCATGTCCAGCGGCCCGTCGGCGCGAAAAGAAAAACCCCGTGCGGGGTTGTCGATCTGCGGGGAACTGATGCCCAAGTCCATCAAGATCCCGGCGATCCCGCCCGGTGCCAGCTCGCCCAGCGCGGCAAAGCCCTGCTGCCGGGCCGAAAGGCGGGTGTCGTCGATTCCTCGAGCCGCTTCCACGGCCTCGGGATCCTTGTCGAACGCAATCAGCCGCCCGGCCGGTGCCAGCCGGCGCAGGATCTCCCGCGCGTGGCCACCACGCCCGAAGGTGGCATCCACATAGCTGCCGTACGCGTCGTGCACCAGGGCGTCGACCGCCTCGTGGAGCAGAACCGTGGTGTGTGACCATGCGTTCACCGCTCCCGCCTTCAGAAAGCGAAGTCGTCGAACACATCGGGCATCGGGGCCTGCATGGCCTTGGCCTCGTGCGCCTCGTAGCTCGCCTTGTCCCACAGTTCGAAGTAGTCGCCCATCCCCAGCAACATCGCTTCGCGCACCAGGCCGGTGGCCTGGCGCAGCTCGGGGGCGACCAGCACGCGCCCGGTGCCGTCCATCTCGACGTCCATTGCGTTGCCAAGGAAGATGCGTTTCCACCATTGGGCGGTCATCGGCAGGCGCACGATGCGCTCGCGGAATTTTTCCCACTCGGGTCGCGGGAACACCATCAGGCAGCCGTGCGGGTGGCGCGTGATCGTGAGCTGTCCACTGGCGGTGGCCGCGAGCACGTCACGGTGCCGGGTCGGCACCGACAGCCGTCCCTTGGCATCCAGACTCAGCGATGAAGCCCCTTGGAACACGCGATTTCCCTGCCGTCAAAAAACATGATCGGTGGTAACGCCACTTCTTACCACTTAATTGCACTTTTTTGCACTGTAGCAGGAATCCCGGGACCACAACAGGGGGCCAACACTTTTTTTCAATGAAATCAATGTGTTAGCAACCTTGAGGGGCACCAATTATCGACAAAACCCCTTTTTAATTAGAGACTTAGGATGACTATTCAAAGTTGATTCGCGCTCCGGGGTCGGGCGCGACCGCCACGCCGGGCGTCGGCACCGGGCACCTCGTTGCGCCGTGGCGTGCGCGATGGCGGCCGGTCAGAGGATGTAGCGCGACAGGTCCTGGTCCTGGCTCAGCGTGGCCAGGCGGGCATCGACGTAATCGGCATCGATCGATACCGTCTGCCCTTGCAGCCGGGTGGCGTCGAAGCTCACGTCGTCCAGCAGGCGCTCCATCACGGTGGACAGGCGCCGCGCACCGATGTTCTCGGTGGACTCGTTGACGGCGGAGGCGATCTCGGCCACGCGCTGGATGCCGCCGGGGACAAACTCGAGTGTCACGCCCTCGGTGGCCAGCAAGGCCTGGTACTGGCGCACCAGACTGGCGTCGGTCTGCGTCAGGATGGCCTTGAAATCCTCGATCGTCAGCGAGCTGAGCTCGACCCGGATCGGCAGGCGGCCCTGCAGTTCGGGCAACAGGTCGCTGGGCTTGGCCAGATGGAACGCACCCGAGGCGATGAACAGGATGTGGTCGGTGCGCACCATGCCGTACTTGGTGTTCACGGTGGTGCCCTCGACCAGCGGCAGCAGGTCGCGCTGCACGCCCTGGCGCGACACGTCGGCCGTGCTGCCGCCACCTTCCATCGAGCGCGACGCGACCTTATCGATCTCGTCGATGAAGACGATGCCGTTTTGTTCGAGGTTCTGCAGCGCCTGGACCCGGATCTCGTCCTCGTTGACCAGTTTGCCGGCTTCTTCGTCCACCAGCAGCTTCATGGCTTCGGCGATCTTCACGCGCCGGACGTGGCGCCGGCCGGCACCCAGGTTGCTGAACATGCCCTTGAGCTGCTCGGCCATGTCCTCCATGCCGGGCGGGCCCATGATTTCCATCGTGGGCTTGGGTTGCGCCAGCTCAAGCTCGATCTCCTTGTCGTCGAGTTGATGCTCGCGCAGCTTCTTGCGAAACGCCTGGCGTGCCGCGCCGCCGCCCTCGGTCGGCGCGGGGATGCCGTCGGCGTTGCGCGCGGGCGGCAGGAGCACGTCGAGGATGCGGTCTTCGGCCAGGTCCTCGGCGCGCGTGCGGTGCTGGCGCATGGCCTGCTCGCGCGCTTGCTTGACGGCCATTTCGGCGAGGTCGCGGATGATGGAGTCGACGTCCTTGCCGACGTAGCCCACCTCGGTGAATTTGGTGGCCTCGACCTTGATGAAGGGCGCACCCGCCAGCCGCGCCAGGCGCCGCGCGATCTCGGTCTTGCCGACGCCGGTGGGGCCGATCATCAGGATGTTCTTGGGCGTGATCTCGGCGCGCAGCTTTTCATCGACGCACTGGCGACGCCAGCGGTTGCGCAGCGCAATGGCCACGGCGCGCTTGGCCGCCTGCTGGCCGACGATGTGGCGGTCGAGTTCGGAGACGATCTCCTGCGGGGTCATCGACGACATGGTGGGTCAAACCGGTTTTTCTGATTGAAAAGAGCGCCCCAGGCTTGTCGATCAAGCCATGGCAGCTATCGTTTTGATTGCAATTCGCGCACCCGGGCGATCACAGCGTCTCGATCGTGTGGTGCATGTTGGTGTAGATGCACAGTTCGCCGGCAATCTCGAGCGACTTGCGGACGATCTGCTCGGCCGGCAGTTCAGTGTGCGCCAGCAATGCGCGCGCGGCGGCCTGGGCGTAGGGGCCTCCCGAGCCGATCGCGACCAGCCCGTGCTCGGGCTCCAGCACATCGCCGTTGCCGGTGATGATGAGCGAGGCCTCCAGGTCGGCCACCGCCAGCATGGCTTCCAGCCGGCGCAGGACGCGGTCGGTGCGCCAGTCCTTGGTCAGCTCGATCGCTGCGCGCGTGAGATGGCCCTGGTGCTTCTCCAGCTTGGCCTCGAACCGCTCGAACAGCGTGAACGCATCGGCCGTTGCCCCCGCGAAGCCGGCCAGCACGCGGCCATGATGGAGCTTGCGCACCTTGCGTGCCGTGCCCTTGACCACGACGTTGCCCAGGGTGACCTGGCCATCGCCGCCGATGGCGACTTGCCAGCCCTGCGGCGTCTGGCGACGCACGCTGACGATGGTGGTGCCGTGAAAAGTGTCCATCGAGTCCAGATGGGGCCGCTGCGAGCGCTTGCAAGGACGGGCGTCGCGCGCCGCCGATCGCGCTCTCAATCCACCCGGCGCAGCACGCGGGCCGATTCGGTGATGCCGATCACGCTGAAGAACGCGGCCACCAGGCGGTTCACGTGACGAAACACCACCTGGCGGCCCTGCCCCTGCTGGGTCGAGGTCCAGTTGAGCAGGCTGCCCGCGCCGCCAAAGTCGACGCGCTTCAATTTGCGGCAGTTGAACTCGATGACCCTGGTGCCTTCCTGGAGCACGAGCGGCTTGAGGGCGCTGGTCGCATCGTCCAGGATTTCGCCTTCCAGCGCCAGTTGCGCCACGCCGGGCCGGTCGGCCGCGGTCAGCGCGGGCGACACCGAGTCGACGGCCCCCAGATCAGTGGGCGGCACGGTCGGGTCGTGGCCGGCTTCGGGAGGCGGCAGGGTCACGCCGCTGTCGGTCATCAGGTTGAATTGGCACTTGGGTTCTTCCCACGCCGGTGGCGACATCTCGTAAGTCACGCAGTAATTGAGCGCGACCAGCTCGAACTCATCCACCTCGCTCATCACCCGCAGCAACGCCAGGCGCGCCATCCACCATTGCCGGTCGATCTCGGGCTGTGCCGTGGGCGACTGCTCGGCCAGCACGCCGAGCAGCTCCTCGTCGCCCAGGAACTTGATGCGCACGGGCGTCTGCGCCCACCGCTCGAAAACCTGCACCAGCCCAGGCAGCGCGGCGGGTTCGATGGCCTTGACGCGCCGCCAATCGATCCGCCAGGGGGGGTCGCTGCGGGTGAGCACCGCGTTGAGGGTGGCGATCGACTGGGTACCGATGACTCCGGGAGCCGTCCAGTGCGCCGGCTTCTCGGTGCTGGCGGCCGAGGGCGCCGCGAGCGGCGTTTGGGCGGCGATCGGTGCCGATCCCGAGGACGGTGGGCTGGCCGCCAGCTCCCATTGCGGCGCCGAGCGGCCGAAGTGCTCGACGAATGCAAACGCGGCGTCGTCGAACTTTTCGATCATCCCCGCGGTGCGGTAGAGGTCGAACAGCGTGAGCCACGTCTCCAGGTTTTCGCGATGGCTGCCTTGCCCGCTCAGCAGATCGAGCAGGCCCGATTCGGCGCCAGCGGTGTCGCCGTTGGCAAAACGAATGGCGACCTCCTCGATCTCCGGGGCGATCGGAGGACTGGTCGGTCCGTCCACCTGCATCCAGTCCGACGATTCGGGCGCGGGTGCCGGGGCGGGAACGTCTTCGAGCGGCGTCGGCGCGGTTTCACCGGACCTCAGAGGCAGTCGCTCGTCGGCTTCGGTCGTGGGGGTGAATCCGACGTCCACCGGCGCGTTGGCGCCCCCCGCGTGCAGCGGGCTGGGCTCCGTCTTCTCGTAGCCGCGTTCAGGTTCGGCAGGAGTCGGATCGGGCGCCTTGCGGTTGAGCCACACGTCCGACATCTCGGCTTCGATGGCGTCGATCTTCTTGATGGTTTGCGCCCGCTCGTCCATCGGGACCGATTCGGCGCTCGAGATGAACGAGCCCAGATCGGTCGCGACCGCGCCCTGGCCCGTGCTGCCGCTGGCCGTGCGTTGGCGGCGACGGATCTTGCGCAACGCATCGAACTCGCGATTGCGCACGAAATCGTTGCGCCGCTTGCGCTCGATCATCTCGCGCAGCGCTGCGCTCGACTCGTTGGGCTGTTTGCTGTCCTGCTCCCGATCAAGGTCCGACCAGTCGACGGTCGGGCTGGTGATGAACTTCACGACCTTCGACAGCAGCTTGCCGCGCGGCTTGGGATTCGGATCCTCGCTCATCGGCTGTCGGCCCTTTGCGCGTCGCGCGCCTCAGTCTCCGAACATCTTCTGCTTGAGTTCGCGCCGCTGCTGCGCTTCCAGCGACAGCGTGGCGGTCGGGCGGGCGAGCAAGCGCGCCACGCCGATCGGCTCGCCGGTCTCGTCGCAATAGCCGTAGTCACCGGAGTCGATGCGGGCAATGGACTGCTCGATCTTCTTCAGCAGCTTGCGCTCGCGGTCGCGTGTGCGCAGCTCCAGTGCATGCTCTTCCTCGATGGTCGCCCGATCGGCCGGATCGGGCACGACCACCGTGTCCTTGCGCAACTGCTCGGTGGTCTGGTCGGCGTTCTGCAGGATGTCGTCCTTGAGCTGCACCAGCTTGATGCGGAAGAACGCCAATTGCTTCTCGTTCATGTATTCCGCGTCGGGCATGGCGATGACTTCGGCATCGGTCATGTCCTGTGCGTTCTTGCTCTTCCAGTTGTTGGCCAAACGGGGGTCTTTCTTGATGGGTGTCGGTCCCGCAGCGACGGCCGCCACGGGCGTTGGCAGCGAGCGGTGCGCGCGGGCCGACTGGGTGATCATCTGCTCCGGCCCCGCCGCTCTCTTTTTCTCGGGCTTTGTCGTCTTTTTCGCCACAGGCTTCGCGACGGCGGCTGGCTTGCGCGCAGCGGTCGTTTTCACGGACGGGGCCGTCGGCGCCTTCTTGGCCGGCGCCTTCGTGGCCGGCGCGGCCTTGGGTCGGGCCGAGGTCTTCGCAGCCGATGGTTTCACGTCATCCGTCTCCTGTAGTGGAAGGCGCGGCACGCCGCCCTCTACCGCAATCACGGCGGATGAATTGGGTCGCCTTCATCCGCAGGGCCCTGTTATAGACCTTCTCGGGCACTTCAGCCACCGGTCGGCGTGTGCCGGGAGCGGTGGCCAAAGGCGGCGATTGTAGCCACCCTCGGGTCTCGGTGCTGTCGCTTCAGAGCAGACACTGCTGCAATCCCTGTTCGAGGATGTCGCGCGGCAGATCGATGCCGATGAACACCATCTTGCTGAGCCGTTGCTCATCCGCGCCCCAGGCCGGTCCCAGGTCGCTGCCCATGAGCTGGTGCACGCCCTGGAAAATGACCTTGCGCTCGGTGCCTTTCATCCACAGCACCCCCTTGTACCGAAGCATGCGCGGGCCGTAGATGTTGACCATGGCACCCAGAAAGTCCTCCAGCCGCGCGGGGTCGAAGGCGCGCTCGGAGCGGAACACGAAGCTCTTGACGTCATCGTCGTCGTGGTGGTGGTGCGCGTGACCGTGCTCGTGATCATGGTCGTGCTGGTGCGACGGATGGTCGCAGTGCTCGCCGTCGTGATCGTGGTCGTGGTGGTGCGCGTGCTCGTCTTCCTTCAGAAACTCGGGGTCGATGTCGAGCTTGGCGTTGAGGTTGAAGCCGCGCAAGTCCAGCACCTCGCCCAGCGCCACCTGGCCAAAGTGCACCACGCGCTGGGGCGCGCGCGGGTTCATGTGCGTCAGGCGGTGCTGCAGGGCGGCGAGTTCGTCCGGGCTCACCAGGTCGGCCTTGCTGATGAAGAGCTGGTCGGCAAAGCCCACCTGGCGCTGCGCCTCCAGCCGCTCATTGAGCTGCTGCGCCGCGTGCTTGGCATCGACCAGGGTGATGATCGAGTCGAGCAGGAAACTCTCGGCGATCTCGTCGTCCATGAAGAAGGTCTGCGCCACCGGGCCCGGGTCGGCCAGCCCGGTGGTTTCGATGATCACGCGCTCGAAGTCGAGCAGACCCTTGCGTTTCTTGGCCGCCAGCAACTGCAGCGTGGCGCGCAGGTCCTCGCGGATGGTGCAGCAGACGCAGCCGTTGCTCATCTGGATGATCTGCTC
>CAZGOL010000008.1:0-35562 GCA_964527755.1 uncultured Ottowia sp. | reverse complement strand
AGGAAATGCTGGAGATGGCCAGCCTGGGCAGCAAGGTGCTGCAGATCCGCTCGGTCGAATTCGCGGGCAAGTACAAGGTGCCCGTGCGCGTGCTCTCCAGCTTCACGCCCTGGGACATCGATCTGGCCGAGGAAGCGCGGTCGGGTACTCTGATCACTTTCGAGGAGCATGAAGACATGGAACACGAGGTCGTATCGGGCATCGCCTTCAGTCGTGACGAGGCCAAGATCTCGGTGCTCGGCGTGCCCGACCGCCCCGGCATTGCCTATCAGATCCTGGGGGTGGTCGCCGACGCCAACGTCGAAGTCGACGTGATCATCCAGAACGTCAGCAAGGACGGCAAGACGGATCTGAGTTTCACCGTCCCGCACTCCGAGTTCGCGCGAACGATCGACCTGCTCAAGGAAAAAGTCGCGCCGCAACTGGGTGCCGCCGACGTGGTGGGCGATCCTCGCATCTGCAAGGTCAGCATCGTGGGCATCGGGATGCGCAGCCACGTCGGCGTGGCGTCCAAGATGTTTCGGGTGCTGAGCGAGGAAGGCATCAACATTCAGATGATCTCGACCAGCGAGATCAAGACTTCGGTGGTGATCGACGAGAAGTACATGGAGCTCGCCGTGCGCGCGCTGCACCGCGCCTTCGGGCTCGATCAAGCGGCCAGTGGCTGAAGCGATGGCATAATCCGCCACTCAATCCGGAGACGTGACCGAGTGGCCGAAGGTGCTCCCCTGCTAAGGGAGTATGGGGTGTAGAGCCTCATCGAGGGTTCGAATCCCTCCGTCTCCGCCAGAGCGCCAGCAACAACGGGCCCGCAAGGCCCGTTATAGCTGGGATGAGATCGAGTGCTCAGGCGGCTGGAGGCAGGGCGCCATCCGGGGTGGCCGGCTGCGGCTCGGGATGCTCGGCGGCGCGGATGTTCATTGCCAGCAAGCCCTTGGGTCCCTCGTTGACTTCGTAGCTGACGCGTGCACCTTCCTTCAAGGTCTTGAAACCATCCATCGTGATGGCGGAAAAATGGGCAAACACGTCGGGGCCGCCGTTGTCTGGCTCGATGAAGCCAAACCCTTTCAGGTCACTGAACCACTTGACTCGTCCGTTCGGCATCTGGGTCTCCTCGTTCGTCGCCTGTTTTCCGGCGGCGTGCAGTGTGCGGCGGGGCGCGCCCCTTGTCAATCGCCGCGCTCGGCCATGAAACGTCCTGCGTGCGCGGATGCCTCACCAGTGGCCGGTCGCCAGCCGGGAATCGGTGCGGTCGATAAAATTGTTTGCATGGCGACAAAGCAACCGATTCCACCACCCGGCGTGCCCGGGCCCGGCGTGCCTGACCGGCCGGCCACGGACGACGGGCAGGTCGTGCTTGAGCGCGTTCCGCAGAAGGTCAAACCCCCGCACATGCACCAGGTCGTGCTGCTCAACGACGACTACACGCCGATGGAGTTCGTGGTGAGGGTGATTCAGGAGTTCTTCAACAAGGATCGCGAGACGGCCACGCAGATCATGCTCAAGATCCACCTGGACGGCAAAGGGGTGTGTGGCGTCTACACGCGCGACGTGGCCGCCACCAAGGTGGATCAGGTGCTGGGCGCGGCACGCCATGAAGGGCATCCGTTGCAGTGCGTCAGCGAGCCTGTCGATTAGGCAAAACCCGGGCAGACGCGTGCTCGGGCCTTGGCGTTGAATATCACCGAACTTCCCCCAAATGTGACTGTCGAAGCCTCGAGAAAGTCGTAAGCTTGAGGCGCCAAAGGAAACACGCACCATGATTGCCCAGGAACTGGAAGTCAGCCTCCATATGGCCTTCGTCGAGGCGCGCCAGCAGCGCCACGAATTCATCACGGTCGAACACCTGCTGCTCGCGCTGCTGGACAACCCCAGCGCCGCGGAGGTGCTGCGCGCGTGCTCGGCCAACGTCGACGATCTGCGCAAGTCGCTGGCGGGCTTCATCAAGGACAACACGCCGCAGGTGGCCGGTACCGATGACGTGGACACGCAGCCGACGCTGGGTTTTCAGCGCGTCATCCAGCGCGCCATCATGCACGTGCAGTCGACCGGCAATGGCAAGAAGGAAGTGACCGGCGCCAACGTGCTGGTGGCCATTTTTGGCGAAAAGGATTCGCATGCGGTGTATTACCTGCACCAGCAGGGGGTCACTCGCCTGGATGTGGTCAACTTCATCGCGCACGGCATCCGCAAGGGCGATCAGCCGGAGGCGGGCAAGCCGGCCGAGGGGCAGGCGGGCGGCAACGCCGAAGCCGAAGAAGCGGGCGAGCGCGGCGAGAAGGCGACACCACTGGAACAGTTCACCGTCAACCTCAACCAGCAGGCCAAGGACGGCAAGATCGACCCGCTGATCGGGCGCGATTACGAAGTCGAGCGCACCATCCAGATCCTGTGTCGGCGGCGCAAGAACAATCCGCTGCTGGTGGGCGAGGCGGGTGTCGGCAAGACGGCAATCGCCGAAGGCCTGGCCTGGCGCATCACCGAAGGCACGGTACCCGAAATCCTGTCGGAGGCCACGGTCTACGCGCTCGACATGGGTGCGCTGCTGGCCGGCACCAAGTATCGCGGCGATTTCGAGCAGCGCCTGAAGGGCGTGCTCAAGAACCTCAAGGACAAGCCGCATGCGATCCTCTTCATCGACGAGATCCACACGCTGATCGGCGCGGGGGCCGCGTCGGGCGGCACGCTGGACGCCAGCAACCTCCTCAAGCCCGCACTGAGTTCGGGTACGCTCAAGTGCATCGGCGCCACCACGTTCACCGAGTACCGTGGAATTTTCGAGAAGGACGCGGCGCTCTCGAGGCGTTTCCAGAAAATCGACGTGGTCGAGCCGACCGTGCCGGAGACGATCGAGATCCTCAAGGGCCTCAAGAGCCGCTTCGAAGAGCACCACAGCGTCAAGTACGCCAACTCGGCGCTGCAGGCGGCGGCCGAACTGTCGGCCAAGTACATCACCGATCGCCATCTTCCCGACAAGGCGATTGACGTCATCGACGAGGCCGGCGCCGCACAGCGCATCGCGCTCGTCAGCAAGCGCAAGAAGACCATCGGCAAGCACGAGATCGAGGACATCGTTGCCAAGATCGCTCGCGTCCCGCCGGCCAGCGTCAGCAACGATGACCGCAGCAAGCTGCAGACGCTGGAGCGAGACCTCAAGAGCGTGGTCTTCGGCCAGGACAACGCGTTGGAGGTGTTGGCGTCGGCGGTCAAGATGGCGCGCTCGGGCCTGGGCAAGGGCGACAAGCCGATCGGCTCGTTCCTGTTCAGCGGCCCCACCGGCGTCGGCAAGACCGAGGCGGCCAAGCAGCTCGCGTTCATCATGGGCGTGGAGCTGATCCGCTTCGACATGAGCGAATACATGGAGCGGCACGCCGTCAGCCGCTTGATCGGCGCGCCCCCCGGCTACGTGGGCTTCGACCAGGGCGGGCTGCTCACCGAGGCGATCAGCAAGAAGCCCCACTGTGTCCTGCTGCTCGACGAGATCGAGAAGGCGCATCCCGACATCTTCAACGTGCTCCTGCAGGTGATGGACCACGGCACGCTGACCGACAACAACGGGCGCAAGGCGGATTTTCGCAACGTCATCATCATCATGACGACCAACGCGGGGGCCGAGACGCTGAACAAGGCGACGATCGGCTTTACCACCGCGCGCCAGCAGGGCGACGAGATGGCCGACATCAAGCGCCTGTTCACGCCGGAGTTCCGCAACCGTCTGGATGCCATCGTCAGCTTCAAGCCGCTTGACGAGCAGGTCATTCTGCGCGTCGTCGACAAGTTCCTGCTGCAGCTGGAAACGCAACTGGCCGAGAAGAAGGTCGAGGTCGCCTTTACCGACAAGCTGCGCAAGTTCCTCGCCAAGAAAGGCTTCGATCCGTTGATGGGCGCGCGCCCGATGCAGCGCCTGATCCAAGACACCATCCGCAAGGCGCTGGCCGACGAGTTGCTGTTTGGTCGCCTGACCGACGGCGGTCGCCTCACGGTCGATCTCGACGACAAGGACGAGGTCCAGCTCGACATCACGCCGCAGCCCAAGAAGGATCGCAAGTCCGAGCCGGCCGAGCCGGAAGAGGAAATGGCGGCCGACTGAGCCGCTGGTTCGCTCGCCAGGCAGCCCGCCGAGGCTTCGGAGGGCTGTTTCGTTTTCAGCGCGATTCGGGCGGGCGCAGCGATGCCACCATGGCAGCCATGCCTTCGTCATGGGGCGTGATGCGAAAGTCCGGGTAGCGCGCCATGAACTTCTCGCTGCTGAACACGTAGTCCTGCTGGTTCTGGTAGAGCATTTCGCCGACCTCGCGCAGCAACGGCACGGCGAGCCCAAGCACCCGCACCAGCGCCACCGGCAGGCGACGCACGCGCGTCGGTGCGCCCAGCAACCGGGCACTGATGGCGAGCAATTCGCGCGGGGTCGGCGCCGGGCTGGCGGTGGGCAGGTGCCAGCTCTGCTGCCAGGCACCCTCGTCCAGCGCCAGCAACGCCAGGGCGCGCCCGGCATCGGACGTGCAGGTGAAGCTGTGGCGTGCGTCCGGGTCGCCCAGCCAGAACGCGGTGCGTCCCTGCAACTGGCGCTCGATGGCGGCGGCGTACAGGATCGACAGGCGTACGTCAGGCCCGTAGAAGTCGGCGCTGCGCGCCACCAGCCAGCGCAGGCCGTGCCGATCCCCGGCGTCACGCAGCATGTCCAGCAGCGCGGCGCGCACCCGGCCCTTGCGCGATGGCGGCACGAGTGGATGGTTCTCGCGCATCGGCACCTGCAGCGGCAGCGGACCGTAGGCGTAGATGTTGTCGAACCAGACCAGGCCGGCACCATGGGCGAGTGCCGCGTCGATGGCGTTTTGCATGATGCGCGGCCAGTCGCGCTCCCACACCGCGGCACGATAGGGCAGACCGAGGGTCAGGTGGATGTGGCTGGCGCCGCTGGCGGCGGCCTGCAGGGTGGCGCCATCGAGCGCGTCCAGACGCAGGTGCGGCCGATCGTTCGTTGCTGGCGTTCGACTGCCCAGGCAGACGTTCTGCCCGCGGGCGCGCAGGGCCTGCGCGGTGGCGCGACCGATGACGCCGTCGCCGATGATCAGATGTCGGGTTTGTGCCATCGGACCGGATTATTGGGCCAGAGCCTGGCGTGCGGGAACACTGGTTATGCTTGGCGCCCATGGCCGCTCCCACCTTTTTCTGGCACGACTACGAGACTTTCGGCACCCGCCCGCGGCGCGACTGGCCGGCGCAGTTTGCCGGCGTGCGTACCGACGCCGAGTTGAACCAGATCGGCGAGCCGCTGGTGCTGTACTGCCAGCCGCCGACCGACCGCCTGCCCGAGCCAGAGGCCTGCCTGATCACCGGCATCACGCCGCAGCTGTGCGCGGCCAACGGCGTTCGCGAGCACGAGTTCGCCGCACGCATCAACGCCGTACTGGGCACACCCGACACCATCGGTGTCGGCTACAACTCGATCCGTTTCGATGACGAGGTGACGCGTTTTTTGCTCTGGCGCAACCTGATCGATCCGTATGCACGCGAATGGCGCGACGGCTGCAGTCGCTGGGACCTGCTGGACGTGGTGCGCTGTGCGCACGCCCTCAGGCCCGAGGGCATCGAGTGGCCGAAGGCCGACGACGGGAGCACCACGTTCAAGCTCGAACGCCTGACGGCGGCCAACGGGCTGGTCCACCAGACGGCGCACGATGCGCTGTCCGACGTGCGCGCCACCATCGCGCTGGCGCGCCTGTTGCGTCGCGCCCAGCCCAAGTTGTTCGAGTTCTGCCTGGGGTTGCGCAAGAAGGAGCGCGTGGCGCAGGAACTCGCCCTGCCCACAACTCTGCGCGAGGCGCGGCCCTTCTTGCACGTGAGCGGTCGCTTCGGCGCGGCGCGGGGGTGCATCGCCGTGATGGCGCCGTTGGCCATGCATCCGACCAACAAGAATGAACTGCTGGCGTGGGACTTGAGCCAGGACCCGGGCGAGCTGGCCGACCTCACACCCGACGCGGCGCGGGCGCGCCTGTTCATCGCCACCGACGACTTGCCCGTCGGAGTGACGCGCCTGGCGATCAAGGGCGTGCATCTGAACAAGTGTCCGATCGTGGTTGGCAACGTTCGCACGCTGCGCCCCGAGCTGGCCGAACGCTGGGGCATCGATCTGGAGCGAGCGCACAGCCATCTGGAGCGCCTGCGCGCATTGCCGGATCTGCGTGCACTGTGGGAGCAGGTCTTTGCGCGGCCCGCTGCCGATGGCGCGGCGGACGTCGACGAGGATTTGTACGGTGGCTTCCTGGGCGATGCCGATCGTCGCCGGCTGGAGCGCCTGCGTGCGCTCGATGCGCGCGAACTGGCCGTGGCGCGCACCGGTTTCGACGATGAGCGCCTGCCCGAACTGCTGCTGCGCTATCGGGCGCGCAACTTCCCCGAAACCCTGTCGGAGGCCGAACGCGCCCGATGGGAGGCGCACCGCACCGCCCGGCTGATCGACGGCGAGGGCGCAGCGCTGACGCTGCAAGGCCTGTTCAATCGCGTGGACGCGCTGGCCGACGAGGTGACCGACGAGCGGGGACAGGGGGTGCTGCAGGCCCTCTACGAATGGGCTGAACAACTGGCACCGGAACCCTGATTAGCTATCAATAAAATAGCTGCTATGGCATGTCCGTAAAGGCTTGAATCCCGATTTGACTGAATTTTGCAGCGACCGTCGCTCGCGCCCATTCCGGCCGCGGGCGTGGCTGGCCTGTCGCGGTCAATCGCGAGGACGAAACTCCAGAATCATCGGCGTGGGAACGCGCCCATCCGTGTCGCGCGGCATGACCTCGGTCTTGTCGATCGCGCGCAACACCGCTGCATCCCAGGCCGGCACCCCGCTGGACTTGAGCAGGCGCTTGCCGACGATCGTGCCATCGGGGGAGGTGCGTACCTCGACTTCGGCGGTGGGGTTGCCGCTGATGGCGTCGGTGAACACGATGTTGGGCTTGACCCTGGCACGCACTCGCGCGGCGTAACCGCCCGACGGGCCGGCCTCGTGCGCCGCGGTGCCGCCTCCGCTGCCGGTATCGGCCGTGCCGGCCAGGTTCTTCAGCCGATCGAGCTCGGCCTTGCGGCGCGCTTCAGTGGCTTTGGCGTCGCGTTCGGCCTCGGCCTTCTTCTGCGCTTCGGCCTTGCGTTCGGCTTCGGCCTTTCGTTCGGCTTCCGCCTTCTTCTGCGCCTCGGCCTTTTTCTGCGCTTCGGCCCTGCGTTCAGCCTCTTTTTGGATGGCGATCTTGCGCTGCTCCTCGGCCTGTCGTTTTTTCTCCTCGGCGGCCTGCTTCTGCGCCTGCTCGCGTCGCTGCTGCTCGGCCGCCTCGTGCGCACGGCGCTCCTGTTCCAGGCGCGCGGCCTTGCGCGCTTCTTCCTGTTTTTGCTGCGCCAGGGCAATCTCGGCGTCGCGTTGCTCATCGGCGACCGGTTTGGGTGGCGGCGCCTTGCGCACCGGCTCGGGCTCGGGCGCAGGCGGCTTGGGCGTGACCTGCTCGACCGGCGGTGGCACCCTGGGCGTCGGCCGGGGCGTGGCCTGCTGCACGCGCGGCGCCCACAGTTCGGCCTCCACCGCGATGTCCTGCGGCGAGTTCTTCCAGCGCAGGCCCCAGGTCAACGCCAAGACCAGCAGCAGGTGCGCGAGCACCGCCAGGATCAGTGCGCGGCCCATGCCGCCGGGAGGCGGTGGCGCGAATTCGTTGTGGTCGGCCAGGACGGCGTTCATCTTGGGTCGCTGCACGGTCTCACTTGACGGCCAGACCGACGCGCGCGACGCCGGCTTGGCGCAGGCGCGAGGTGACGTCGATCACCTTCTGGTAGGCGATGTCCTTGTCGGCGGCGACCATCACGGCCAGTTCCGGGTTGGCCTTGGCGGCGCTGGCGATCGCCGCGTAGACGTCGCCTTCGGTGGCGTTCTTCAGGTTGGGGCCGTTCTTGCCGCCGTCGGCGCTGATGGCGCCGCCTGCATCGATCATCACGGTGATCGGGTTGTCGGGCGCCTTGCTCGATTGTCCGGCGCGCGGGATGTTGATCATCCCGGGCGTGATGACCGTCGCGGTGACCATGAAGATGATCAGCAGCACCAGCATCACGTCGATGAACGGCACCATGTTGATCTCGTTCATGGCGCGTCGACCACGGCCTCGGGAGCTGACGACCGGCACGATCAGCGCTCCCGGCCGCGTCTGCAAGGCAGTCGGTCAACTCCCGATGCCGAGCGGCGCGTGCAAGTGCGGGCGTGATGGGGCGTCATTTCAGTATCCGGTCGGGGTGGCCGTCTGCGACGCGACCGCGGGGTGCACGCCCAGGTTGCGCTGCAGGATGTTGGAGAACTCCTCGATGAACGTCTCCAGCTTGATCGCCAGCCGGTCGAGTTCGCGCGCGAACCGGTTGTAGGCCACGACGGCGGGAATGGCGGCAAACAGGCCCAGGGCGGTGGCCACCAGCGCCTCGGCGATGCCGGGTGCGACGGTAGCCAGCGTCACCTGCTGCAGGCTGGCCAGGCCGGTGAACGCGTGCATGATGCCCCAGACGGTGCCGAACAGGCCGACGTAGGGGCTGACCGACGCCACCGAGGCCAGGAACGACAAATTGCTCTCGGCGGCGTCGAGCTCGCGTTGCTGGCTGGCGCGCATGGCCCGGCGCGCACCATCGAGCAGCGTGGCGGGATCGTGGATGCGCCGTTCGCGCAGCTTCTGGTACTCGCGCATGCCGCTGGCGAAGATGCGCTCCAGCGGCCCGGCGTTGCGGGCATTCTGCGCGGCCGAGGCGTACAGGTCATTCAGGCTCGTGCCCGACCAGAAGTCGCGCTCGAACTCGTCGTTGAGCGTGCGAGTCTGCCTGAACGAGCGCAGCTTGCGGAAGATCGCAGCCCAGCTCGTGACCGACACGGCCAGCAGCAGCAGCATGACCAACTGCACGATGAAGCTGGCGTTGATGACCAGCGCGATGATGGAGAGGTCCTGGGTCATGGATGCAGTTGTTGCAGGATGGCTTGAGGAATGCGGGCGGGCCTCAGGGTGTCGGCGTCAACCCAACCGATCCGGATGGTGGCGTCGCACAACAATTCGCGTCGGCCAGGTGCTGCCGGCTGGACGAACGCCTGCTGGCCGATCACCATGGCCGCACGGCCAGCCTCTTGGAGATGCGCCGTGACGACAAGTTCATCGTCCAGGCGCGCCGCCATCTTGTAGCGGATGCTGGCCTGGACCACCACGAACATGCCGCCCGCGCGCTCGCGCAGCCGTTGCTGGCCAATGCCCAGCGAACGCAGCCACTCGGTGCGCGCGCGCTCGAAATACTTGAGGTAGTTGGCATAGAACACGATGCCACCGGCATCGGTGTCTTCCCAGTAGACGCGGATCGGAAACTCGAATTCCGCCATCGAGCCCGGCCCTACGCGAGCACTGCCTTCAGTCGCTCGATGGCGGTCTGCAGCTGCGCCATCGAATTGGCGGTCGAAAAACGGATATAGCGAGCCGTGTCGGCATGCCCGAAATCGCGCCCAGGCGTCACCGCCAGGCGTGCGTGCCTCATCAGTTCGAAGGCCAGTTCCCAACTGCCGACGGATTGCATGTCGCTATTGTATTCGGAGCGTGCGGCGAACAACTTGCCACACGCGGCAGTGCAATCGGCCCACGCGTAGAACGCGCCGTCGGGTGTGACCGGCACCGTCAGGCCGATCGCATTGAGCTGCGGCACGAACCAGTCGCGCCGCGCCTTGAACTCGGCGCGGCGGCGCTCGTATTCCGCGAGGCTGGCGGACTCGAAACAGGCCAGTGCGGCGTGCTGCGACACGCTGCTGGCGCAGATGAACAGGTGCTGGGTGATCTGCTCGATGACGTCGACCAGTGCTTCGGGCACGACCAGCCAGCCCAGTCGCCAGCCAGTCATGTTGAAGTACTTGCTGAAGCTGTTGATGCTGATCACCTGGTCGTCCAGCGCCAGCGCACTGTGGCTGTAGGCATCGTCGAACGACAGGCCGAGGTAGATCTCGTCCAGCAGCATGATGCCGCCGCGCTCGGTCACCACGCGGTGGATGCGCTTGAGCTCGTCGGGGTGGATCGAGGTGCCCGTCGGGTTGGAGGGCGAGGCCAGCAGCACGCCGCGCGTGTGCGCGCCCCACGCTTCCTCGACCTTGGAGGCGCTCAGCTGGAAACGCTCGCCGGGAGTCGACGGGATCAGCACCGCCCGGCCCTCGGCCATGCTGACGAACTGCCGGTTGCATGGGTAGCTGGGGTCGGGCATCAGGATTTCGTCGCCCGCTTCGATGAGCGCCAGGCACGCCAGGTGCAGCGCGGCCGAAGCCCCCGCGGTGACGATGATGCGCCTCGCTGGCACGTGCAGGCCGAAGCGCTCGGCGTACCAGTGGCTGATGCGCTCGCGCAATGCCGGCAGCCCGGTCGACTGCGTGTACTGGGTGTGGCCATCGCGGATGGCGCGTTCGGCCGCCTCGCGCACCAGTGGCGGCGCCGTGAAGTCGGGCTCGCCGACGTTCAGGTAGATCATCGGCTTGTCGCTGCCGACGGCTTCACGAGCGATGGCGGCGGCCGACTTGGCCATCTCCATCACGTAGAAGGGCTCGATGCGCTGGGCTCGGGCGGAAATCCTCATGGCATTTTTTTCAGGGTGGCGCGATCGATCTGGACTTCGGCCGCGCGCAGCCGAGGCGCCAGGCCGTTGAGCACCGCGTTGATGTACTTGTGGCCGTCGGTGCCGCCGAACTCCTTGGCCAGCTCGATGCATTCGTTCAGCACGACGCGCCAGGGCACGTCCGGGCATTTCAGCAACTCGTAGGCGCCGATCCACATGCAGCCGTGCTCGATGGGCGAGATCTGGCCAAGCTCGCGATCGAGCAGCGGCACGATCAGCGCGTCCAGGTCGTCGGCCAGTTCGATGCATCCGTGCAGCAGGGCGTCGAAGTGTGCCGCGTCCGCCTTGCCGAAGCCCTGCAGCTCCCGCGTGAACTGGTCGATCGTCGCGACGTTGCTCGCGCCGACGAAATGCTGGTAGAGCCCCTGCAGCGCGAATTCGCGCGCGCGCGTGCGCGCTGAACGCGCCGCCGCCTTGCGTCGATCGGGGCCGGTAGGGCACGGCCGGCTCGGCGCTGCACTCGTTCGCCCCGGCGTGCCGCCCGTCATGCGATGTGGCCTTTCAGCAGCGCCATTTCGACCGCCACGCGCGCCGCGTCACGCCCCTTCTCGATTTGGCGGACCGTTGCCTGGTGCAGGTTTTCGGTGGTCAGGATGGCGTTGGCGATCGGGATGTCGAAGTCGAGCGCCACGCGTGTGATGCCGGCGGCCGATTCGTTGGCTACCAGCTCGAAGTGATAGGTTTCGCCGCGGATGACGCAACCCAGCGCGATCAGGGCATCCAGCTCCCCACGGCGCGCCATCCATTGCAGCGCCAACGGCACCTCGAGCGCGCCGGGCACGCTGTGTCGCGTGATGTGTTCCGCCTTGACGCCCAGCGCCGCCAACTCGGCCACGCAGGCATCGGCCAGCGCCTGCGTGACGCCGTCGTTGAAGCGCGCCTGCACGATCCCCACGCGCAGATCGCTGCCATCGAGTTCCCGCGATTGCCCCTGGTCGGCTCCGAACATCGTCTGCTTTCTCAGTCCCTGGTGATGTAGCGCGTGACTTCGAGCCCGAAGCCACCGGCCAGGCTGGGCAGGCGCCGCGGCTTGCCCAGCAGCTGCATGCGCTGCACGCCGCAGTCGCGCAGGATCTGCGCGCCGATGCCGTAGCTGCGCAGGTCCATGCGGCCACGCTCCGGTGCGTGCGTGGCGCGCGCCGTGCCCTGAAATTGCGCCAACAGCTGGTCGGCGCTTTCGCCGCAATTGAGCAGCACCGCGACGCCGCGTCCCTCCTGCCCGATGTGCGCCAGCGCGGCGTGCAGGCCCCAGCTGTGCATGCCGCCCTGCAGGTCGAGCCCGTCCAGTGCCGACAGCGGTTCGTGCACGCGCACAGGCACCGCGGCCTCGGCCGGCCATTCGCCCAGCACCAGCGCCAGGTGCAGCGCGCCGCTGGGTTGGTCGCGATAGGCGTGGGCGACGAATTCGCCGTGTGCGGTGTGCAGGCGGCGCGTTCCCACGCGCTGCACCAGGGATTCGGTGCGGCTGCGGTATTCGATGAGATCGGCGATGGTTCCGATCTTCAGACCGTGCTCGGCGGCGAACACCTCCAGATCGGGCAGGCGCGCCATGGTGCCATCGTCCTTCATGATCTCGCAGATCACCGCAGCGGGCGAGCAGCCGGCCATGGCGGCCAGGTCGCACCCCGCCTCGGTGTGGCCGGCACGCATCAGCACCCCCCCGTCGACCGCCTGCAGCGGGAACACGTGTCCAGGCTGCACCAGGTCGACCGCCTGTGCTCCCGGTGCCACCGCGGCTTGCACGGTGCGCGCACGATCGGCGGCGCTGATCCCGGTGGTCACGCCCTCGGCGGCCTCGATCGAGACCGTGAACGCGGTACCCATCTTGGTGCCGTTGTGCTCCACCATGGGCGGCAGGTGCAGCCGTTCGCAGCGTTCGCGCGTGAGTGTCAGGCAGATCAGGCCACGACCGAAGCGCGCCATGAAATTGATGGCCTCGGGCGTCACGTGGTCGGCCGCCAGGATCAGATCACCCTCGTTCTCCCGGTCTTCTTCGTCCACCAGGATCACCATCCGCCCGGCGCGCAACTCGGCGACGATGTCCTCGACCGGCGAAATGGCCGATGATCTGGCGAGTGTGGCGATGGACGGCGGGTTCATGGTCGGGAGCAAGATCTGGCACGGCCGCCAGTCCGAGCGCAGCACACGCACGGGCGGGTTTGTCGAATCAAGCTGGGCATTATCCGCGCTTTGGCTTGCACCGATCATGGGTCAGCCGGTTTGCGTCACGGGTCGCGACGTTCCAGATACTCCTGAAACCATAGCTGCCATGGCGGACACTGCAAGCGGTGCAGCCATATTGAGCTTATAAATGCAGGCCGTTGCACGCACTTCCATGAATCTCGATCACCCCGTCTTGTCCGCACTGTTGCCGGTCGTGCTGCTGATTGGCGTGGGCTTTGCCGCCGGCCGCCTGCGCCTGATGCGCGGCGAGGCGGTGCGCGACCTCTCGAACCTGGTGTTCCTGGTGCTGGTGCAGGCGCTGCTGTTTCGCACCATGGCGACGGCGCGGCTCGATCGGCTGGATTTGCGGTCGGTGGCGCTGTATTACGTGGTCGCGGGCGTGCTGTTTCTGGTATTGCTGCTGCTGCGAGGCGCCAGCAGCCGCTCGGCCGTGCTGGCGCTGGCGGCGATTTTCAGCAACACGTTGATGATCGGCGTGCCACTGGTGCAACTGGCCTGGGGCGATGCCGGGCTGGTGCCGTTGTTCACGCTGATCTCGATGCACGCCCTGATCCTGCTGACGCTGGCCACCGTGGTGATCGAACTGCTGGTGGCGCGCGAGCAGGCCGCCAGCGGGCAGGCGCCGGCGCGCCATGTGGCGGCCACGGCGGTTCGTGCCATCCGAAACGCGGTACTGCACCCGGTGCCGCTGCCGATCATCGTCGGCCTGGCCTGGTCTGCAACGGGGTTGGGTCTGCACCCCGTGGTGGAGCGGCCGTTGCGCATGCTGGGCGACGCCTTCGGTCCGGTGGCGCTGGTGCTGGTGGGTCTGACGCTGGCGCAGGCGTCGATCGGCCCGCACCTGAAGGGTGCCCTGGGCATCGCGGTGTTGAAGACGGTGGTGCACCCGCTGGCAATGGCCGCCACCGGCTGGATCTTTGGCCTTTCCGGTCTGCCGCTGGTCGTGATGGTGGTGGCGGCCGGCCTGCCGATCGGGGCCAACGTGTTCCTGTTTTCGCAGCACTATCACAAGGCCGAAGAACTGGTCACGGCCAGCGTGGCGGTATCGACCCTGGTTTCGATCGGCACGATCTCGCTCGTGATGGTGCTGCTGTCGCAATGGCGCTGACGCGGCGCCGATGCGCTTCGATAGGCAGTCAGGGTGCCAGCCGCTCGCGCACCCAGTGGCCGTTTTCCAGCCGATAACGCAGGCGGTCGTGCAAGCGACTCTTGCGGCCCTGCCAGAACTCCCAGCGATCGGGCATCAGGCGAAAGCCGCCCCAGTGCGGCGGCCGCGGCGGATTGAGCAGGAATCGGGCGCCCACGCGGGTGGCCTCGGCCACCAGCCAGGCGCGGCCGGAGATGACCTGGCTCTGCGGGCTGGCCCAGGCGCCCAGGCGGCTGTCGAGCGGGCGGCTGTTGTAGTACGCATCGCTTTCGGCGGCATCCACCTTGCCCACCACGCCCTCGATGCGCACGACGCGCTCGAGCTCGACCCAGTGGAACTGCAAGGCCGCAAAGGGGTTGCCCGCCAGTTGCTGACCCTTGCGGCTGTCGTAGTTGGTGTACCAGACAATGCCGCGCTCGCCGAACTCCTTGATCAGCACCACCCGCGTGCTGGGGCGCAAATCGCTGCCGACCGTCGCCAGCGTCATCGCGTTGGGCTCGGCTATTTCGCTCCTCCGCGCCTCGTCGAACCACTGCGAGAATTGCTGCAGCGGGTCGGCCTGCGAGGCGTCTTCGGACAGTTCCGCGCGCTCGTAGCTCTTGCGCAGATTGGCGATGTCACTCATGTGCGCCAGTATAGGCAGCGCCACCGTGCTCCGGCGCGTCGGCCAGCGCCAGCACCGATTTCAGCCGACGGTCGTCGATGCCATGTGCGTGGAGGCTGTGCAGCGTCTGGCGGGCGTAATCCAACGTGCTGCCGTAGCGACCGCGAGCGTGCCGGAAGATGTCGCGATACTGATCGGCCGTGAGTTCGCCGGTGAACGATGGGCTGCGGCGCGAGAGCGTGAATGCAAGCGCCTCGACGCGCCCGCGCGGCGTGGCGCATGGCAGCCAGCGCGGGTCGTACACGGCACTGGGCATTTCGCGCTCCCACAGCGTTTCGAACACGCGCTCGGCGTGGCGCTGCGGCACGTGGAACACCACGCCGCGGCAACTGCCTCCTGGCAGCAACGCGAACACCAGTCCCGGCCGCTCTGGCGTGCCCCGGTTCACCCGGCTCCACATCGCGAGCGCGCGATGCCATCCGAGCACGCGCGTGGCGTGGCGCTCGGAAAACTCGAAGTCGGGTCGCCAGATCAACGATGCATATCCGAACACCCACAGCTCCGAACGCGTCCCCGCACGGCGCCGCCACGCCTGGCGCACTTGCTCCAGCATGCGCAACGGATCACGCCCCGGGGGGCGAAGATGTTCGTAAGGCGCGAAGGCAGCCGATGCATCGCTCATGCTCGAACTTTATACAATCGGCCCGACCCCAGTGCAGGAGCCGCAGCACCATGACGACACACGATGACAATCGGGCAGGCGGTGTCTGGCCCACGGGGGTCGGCCTCGTCGTGCTGGCCGTCGCGTTGGTGATCGGCTTGCGGCTCTATCCGGTGGCCGAAGAGCCGAATGCCCCTTCCGCCGCGGTCGAGCGCGCTGCCACCCGCATCAGCGTGGCGCAGGTCAGCCCGCCGGGTGTCGCAGGCACCGACCAGGCTGCACCCAGCGTGCGCGTCGATGGCGAGGTGGTCCGGTTCCACTTTGCCGATGGCAAAGCGGAGCTGGCCGAGGATGCACGGGACGCGTTGGGCGTGATCGTCAAGGGGGTCGCTGCGGGGCGCAAGGCGGTTGTCAGCGAACACTCCGACGCCACGGGCGATGTGGCGCACGAACCGGCACTGGCTCGCCAGCGTGTCGAGGCGGTGCGCAATGCCCTGTTGTCGCTGGGTATCGGAGAAGACAAGTTGGAGCTCCGGGCGCCAGCGCTGGCCACCGCCGGCTCGAGCATCGCCCGCCATGCGTCGATCGACGTGACGTTGGAGTGACGCCATGGGCGCCCGGATGTCGATGGCGGTCAGGCCCGGGCGATTGCAGGGGTTGGAGCAAGGCTCTGCTTGCCTGGTGGGCCCGCGGGTTGCTGCAGGCGTGCGCACAACCGGTTCATGAACGTCTGCACCGCCACCGGCAGGCTGCGCCCGGCGAGCGTCTGCACTTCGATATCGCGCAGATCCATGCCTTCGTCGGCCAGGGGGCGCACGACCACGTGGCCGGACGCCACCAGATGGCGCGCCGCGATTTCACTGCCAACCGACAGGCCGCCCCCATGGGCGACGAAATGCAGCATCGTCTGCGCGTGGCTGCTCACCAGCACTGGATCGAGCCTCAGGTTCTGGCGGTTGCAAGCAACGTCGATCAACTGCCGCACCGTAGTCTGCGGCGGCGGCAACGCCAGCGGATAGGCAGACATCCGTGCCAGCGTCAGGCGGCGTGCTCGCGTCAGCGCATGGCCCGCTGGCAACAGCGCGAACACCGGAGCGCGCTGACGATACGCGATGGCGAGGTCCGGATTCGGAGCGCGGCTGAAGCACGCCCCGATGTCCGCCTGCCCGTTGCGCACCGCGGCAGCGATGTGGGCCGTTGGCAACACCAGCACCTCCATCCGTATGCCCGGATGTGTGCGCTGGAATTCGGCGCACAACTGTGGAACCAGTTCGTTGGCGAATGCATCCGACGTCGCCAGGCGCACCCGCCCGGTCCGCATGCCACGCAGTGCGTCGATTTCGTCCAGGACCCGATCGGCGTCGAGCAGTGCGTGCCGTGCATGGCGCTCCAGGATTTCTCCGGCTTCGGTCAGCACCATGCCCCGCGCGTGGCGCTCGAACAGCGGCGCGTCGAGTTGTGCCTCCAGGCCGGCAATCTGTCGGCTCAATGCAGAAGCCGCCACGTGCAAACGGGTCGATGCCTGTGCGATCGACCCGCTCTGCGCCACTTCCAGAAAGTAGCGCAACGCCGGGCCTTGCAACTGGTGCGATCGCATGAAGCCCAGTATGCCAGCATTGCCGTTTTGGCAATGAATGGTTCCAGATATGTTGATGGCGCGAACGGTCGGGCATTCCTAAGATGCGTTCTCGTCTCACGGCAGGAGAATTGCGATGCGTTGGCAAAGGGCGTTGGTGGCATTGGGGCTCGCGTGCATGGGACTGGCGCAAGCCCAGTCCTGGCCGGACAAGCCGGTTCGTGTGATCGTCCCATTTCCGGCCAGCGGTGCAACGGATCTGGTGGCGCGTGTCGTCGCGCAGCGTGTCGCGCAGGATCTGGGGCAGCAGTTCGTGATCGACAACAAGCCGGGAGCAGGCGGCACCATCGGCGCCGCGGAGGCGGTCAAGGGAGCCCCGGAAGGGTACACGCTGCTGTTGACCACCAGCAGCACGCATGCCATATCGCCGCACCTGATGAAGCGCCTGGCCTACGACGCACGCAAGGATTTCACACCCATCGCCCACTTGGCCGACGCACCGAGCGTGCTGCTGGTTACGCCCAGCCTGCCGGTGAAAACCGTCGCCGAGCTGATCGCCTACGCCAAGGCCAACCCCGGCAAGCTCAACTACGCGAGCAGCGGCAATGGCACCATCGTGCACCTGGGCACCGCGGCGCTGAGCGCGCAGGCGGGCATCGAGATGACCCATGTGCCGTACAAGGGCACGGCCCAATCCATCACCGATCTGGCCACCGGCAACGTCCACGTGCTGCTCGACTCGTTGCCGACCGGCATGCCCCACGTGCGCAGCGGACGGGTGCGCGCATTGGCGGTGACCGGGGACAGGCGCAGCGCCTTTGCGCCAGAGTTGCCCACATTGAGCGAGTCCGGTTTGCCGGGTTATTCGTCGGTTACCTGGTTCGGGTTGTACGGACCGGCGGGGATGCCGCCAGCACTGGTCGAGCGCATCAACCAGGCGTTCGGCAAGGCAATTCAGTCGAACGAACTGGCGAGCAGCCTGATCAAGCTCGGCGTCGATCCGGCCGCGCCTTCGACTTCGGCGCAATTCGCTCAGATGGTGAATGCCGACAGTGATCGCTGGGGCGAGGTGATCCGCAAGTACAAGATTTCGGTCGATTGAGGCGTGTGCCATGACGGGTCTGAAGGCGATCGACTGGAGCCTGCCGTACGCGGCGCGGCGCAGCCCGGTGCTCGGCCGCAATGCGGTCGCCACCTCACAGCCACTGGCAGCGCAGGCGGGCCTGCGCGTGCTGCAGGCCGGTGGCAATGCGGTCGATGCCGCACTGGCGACCGCGATGGTGCTCACGGTGGTCGAGCCCACGGGCTGCGGCGTGGGGGGCGACGCGTTCGCCATCGTCTGGGACGGCCGCGAGCTGCATGGCCTGAATGCGTCCGGGCGATCCCCCGCGGTCTGGACGCCGGAGTATTTCGGGGCACTCGGTGGCATCCCGGAGACGGGCTGGAATGCGGTTACCGCCCCGGGCGTGGTGTCTGGCTGGGTTGCGCTGTCGCGCCGCTTTGGGCGCATGCCGCTCGCGCGCGTGGCGCAACCGGCGATCGACTATGCGCGCCAGGGTTTTGCGGTGTCGCCAACGATTGCCCGGCTGTGGGCGCTGGGCGCGATCAAACTCGGCCGGCAACCCGGCTTTGCTGAGTGCTTCCTGCCCGATGGCCGTCCGCCGCAAGCGGGCGAGGTTTTTCGCAATCCGGCGCTGGGCGATACGCTGGAGCAGATCGCCGCCACGGAGGGCGAGGCGTTCTACCGCGGCGAGCTGGCCCGGCGCATGGCCGAGCACGCACAGGCACACGGCGGTGCGCTGACGCTGACCGATCTCCAGGAGCATCAGGCCGACTGGGTGGGCACGATCAGTCAGCGCTTTGGAGAGTCGGTGATTCACGAGATACCGCCCAATGGCCAAGGCATCGCAGCATTGATGGCGCTGGGCATGCTGGACGCGGCGGGCGTGGGCGCGCACCCGGTGGATGACGTGCACACCGTGCACCTGAGCATCGAGGCGATGAAGCTGGCGATGGCCGATCTGGCGCAGTACAACGCGGACGCAGCTCACATGCGCGTGGCGTCGAGCGAATTGCTGCACAGCGACTACCTGGATCGGCGCGCCGCGCTCATCGATCCGGAGCACGCGCGGGCAGCGCTTCATGGCGCGCCGCGCCCCGGCGGCACGGTGTATCTGGCGACGGCCGACGCCAGCGGGATGATGGTGTCGTTCATCCAGTCGAACTACATGGGGTTCGGCTCGGGCGTGGTCGTGCCGGGTACCGGGATCAGCATGCAGAACCGCGGCCATGGCTTCAGCCTGACACCCGGACACGCCAATGAAGTGGCTCCGCGCAAGCGCCCTTCGCACACCATCATCCCGGCGTTTGCGATGCACGCGGACGGCTCTCCGCAGATGGCGTTCGGCGTGATGGGCGGGCCGATGCAGAGCCAGGGCCACACGCAGATGGCGCTGCGCGTGCTGCGTTACGGGCAAAACCCGCAGGCCGCCGCCGACGCGCCGCGCTGGCGCGTGACAGGCGGCAAGGGCGTGAGCGTCGAACCCGGCTTCGACCCGGACGTGGTGGCGCAGCTGCGTGCGATGGGCCACGACGTCACCGTCGAAGAGGGCAATGGCGTGTTCGCCTTTGGTGGCGCGCAACTGATCCTGCGCCTGCGCGATGGCTACGTCGCCGGATCGGATCCGCGCAAGGACGGCTGCGCCGTCGCGTACTGAGGCAGGCCGCCGCGGATCAGCGCAATCCGCCGCCCGGCGATCCTTCCGGCCGCTCGATCAGTTCGATCTTGTAGCCATCGGGGTCGGTGACAAAGGCGATCACGGTGGTGCCTCCTTTGACGGGGCCCGCATCTCGGGTCACCTGGCCACCGGCGAGCCTGATTTTTTCGCAGGCTGCATGCGCATCGGGCACGCCCAGTGCGATGTGGCCGTAGGCGGTGCCGATTTCGTAGCTTTCGGTGTCCCAGTTGTAGGTCAGCTCGATTTCGGCCTGCCCCGGGTTGCCGCCCTCGTAGCCGACGAAGGCCAGTGAGTATCGGTACTCGGTGTTTTCCGAGGTGCGCAACAGTTGCATGCCCAGCACCTGGGTGTAGAAGTCGATCGAGCGCTGGAGGTTGCCCACGCGCAGCATGGTGTGCAGGATTCTCATGCCGCGATTGTGCCGCGCCGTGCGGGCGCGTGCGATCAACTTGACCTCAGTTGCCGGCGCAGCGGGGTCTTGAGCACCTTGCCGTAGTTGTTCTTGGGCAGTTCAGGCACGAAGACGTATCGCTTTGGCCGCTTGAAGCGTGCGATGTGCGCGATGCAGTGGGCGTCGAGTGCGGCCGTGCTGAGGGTTTCGCCATTTCGCGCGACCACGAAGGCCACCACGTTTTCACCCCATTGGGGATCGGGTTCTCCCACCACCGCCACTTCCGCCACGCCGGGGGCGGCCAGCAGGGTTTCCTCGACCTCACGCGGGTAGACGTTGCTGCCGCCACTGATGATCAGATCCTTGCTGCGATCCTTGAGTGTCAGATAGCCATCAGCGTCCATCGCCCCCATGTCACCGGTGAACAGCCAGCCGTTTCGGATGGCGGCGGCGGTGGCGCCGGGGTTGTCCCAGTAGCCAGCCATCACGCTGTCGCCTTGAATCACGACTTCGCCCACTTCGCCGATTGGCAGATCGGCTCCCTCGGCGTCGGTCACACGCACGCGCACCGGCGTCTGCGCCACCCCGATGCTGGCGATGCGTTCGGCATGGCGCGGGTGCGTGGTGTCGGACAGGTCGACGCGCGGGAGCACAGTGCCGACCATCGGGGTCTCGCCCTGGCCGTAGATCTGCACGAAGCGCGGCCCCATCACGGCCAGTGCGCGCCGCATGTCAGCCGCGTACATGGGTGCTCCACCATAGACGATGGTCTTGAACGAGCGTGCGCAGTCATCCGGCGAGAGGCCAGCGTGCTCGGCGTGATCGACCAGTCGCCCGACGATGGTGGGTGCGGCAAACAGCGACAGCGGCCCCACCGCGCGACCCAGTTCAAACAACTCGGCCGGCTCGACACCGCCCGAATCGGGCACCACGTGGCGTGCGCCAGCCATCAGGTGCGGGATCGCATACAGGCCAGCGCCGTGCGAGATGGGCGCGGCGTACACGATCGCGTCGCCGTGCGAGACCGGATCGACGTCGACGTGGTAGCCCATGCCCATCGTGATCAGGTTGCGATGCGTGAGCATCACGCCCTTGGGCCGGCCCGTCGTGCCGCTCGTGTAAAAGAGCCAGGCGATGTCGCCCAGCGCGCGTTCGGTGATTGGCGCTGCGCCCAGGTCCGACGCCGGTGCCAACAGGGTGTCGGCCTCGGGTGCGTCGAGTTCGATCTGACGCTCGATCCCGGCCAGTGGTGTCGTGGCCACGTCATCGGTCACGAAGGCCCAGCGTGCCCGGCTGTTGTCCACGATCCATTCGACTTCGCGTGGATGCAACTTGGCGTTGACCGGAACGGCCACCAACCCGGCCCACCACAGACCCCAGAGCACTTCCAGATAGCGTGGGTGGTTGCGTGCGAACAGCAACACGCGTTCGCCCGGAACCAGTCCCTCCTGGTGCAGGCGGTTGGCCAGGCCAGCGCTGCGTGCTGCCCACTGGCCGTACGTGGCGTGCTCGCAATGGCCGCGCAGGAGCGCCGGCGCCAGTGGCCGAGCCAGCGCCTGGCGCAACAGCAGGTGGGCGAGGCTCATGGCGATGTACCGGGGTTGGCTGGTGATGGCTTCCGATTGTGCCGGCCTGCACGAGGGTGCGTTGGCGCCATCCGATGGAGATCGCGCAGCCGCTACTAGACCAGGAATGGCCCCTGGAAGACCTGCACGTGGGCGAAGTGGCACGTCATTCCGTCGCCCGGCGTCCAGCGATACACGCCGATCATGGGAGGTTCGAGCCGCACGGCCAGCGGGGCACCGGGGCGGAGATCGAGTTCGAGCTGATGTCCGGTGGATGGTGCGACGACCACCGGCGCACCACCCAACACGCCGACAATGGGTCGATGCACATGCCCGCATGCAATGAGCTGCACGCCACCGTGCGCGAGCACGAGCCGTGTCAGTTCCGCGCGTCCCCGCAACAGGCCATAGTGATCCATCGCCTCGATGCCGGTGGCGATCGGTGGGTGGTGCATGAACAGCACCACGGGCTGGCCCGCGCGTCGCTCGAGGGCGCGCGCGAGCCAGTCGAGCTGTTCGCCATCCAGGGCGCCATGTGGATGACCCGGCTGCACCGTGTCCAGTCCGATGAAGTGCAGCCCGCCAACCGCCGTCGTCACGCATATACAGTCGCCTGGAGGTGCTTCGTCGGCCACCGGCATGTATGGCTGCAACGCTTGGCGGGCGAATCCGCGGTCGCCGTGGTTGCCGGGAACGAACAGCACGCGCAAGCCACGCTTTCTGGCAGCACCAAGTTCTTGATCGAGCAACTCGACCATGGTGGCGTACTCGTGCGGACATCCCGAATTGGTCATGTCGCCGGTCATCAGAAGGACCTGTGGCGCCGGGTTCAGCCGTCGCACATGGATGAGCGCCTGCCGCAGCGCTTCGGTCGGGTCGATCGGGCCGCCCAGGACGTTCAGGTCGAGCCCGATGTGCGAGTCGGTCAGGTGCGCGATGATCATGGTCGGGCGTTGGCCGAAAAATGCACGGTTCGCCGCCGTTCAAGTGGATACGGTGTAGTTGAGCGCCATTCGGCCACCGTCCACCATCACGATTTCGCCGGTGATGTAGCTGGCCGCGTCACTCGCCAGGAACGCCACCACGTCGGCGATCTCACCGGGATCACCCAGGCGCTTCATCGGCGTGCGCGACATGATCCGCGCCTTGGCTTCGGGGCTGGTCAGAACCGACTTGGCGGCCAATTCGGTGGCGATCGTGCCCGGCCCGACGGCGTTCACGCGGATGCCCTTGTCCGCCAGCGCCAGCGCCATCGCGCGCGTGAGCTGGTTGATGCCACCTTTGCTGACGTTGTAGCTGGCGATGGTCGGGATGGCCAGCACGCTGTTGACCGAACTCATGTTGACGATGGCGCCGCGCCCAGCCCTGGCCATCTCGCGCGCGACGGCCTGACCGACCAGGAAGGCGCCCTTGAGATTGACGCGCAGCACGGCATCGAAGTCTTCTTCGGTCACGTCCAGGAAATCGGCGGCGCGGAAGATGCCGGCGTTGTTGACCAGCGCATCGATGCGTCCGTGCGCCTGCATGACCGAATGCACGAGTGCGTCAACCTGCGGTTTGTCACCGACATCGCACGACACGTACATTGCGTCCAGCTCGGTGGCCAGTGCATGCCCGGCGGTGTCGCTCACGTCGGCGATCACGACCTTGGCGCGCTCCCGGGCAAAGCGGCGCGCGCAGGCGGCACCGATCCCCTGGGCGGCGCCGGTGATGAGTGCGACGCGATCCTGAAGACCAAAACGGATGGCGGGGGATTCGAGATTCATGGTCGGTTTGGCGTGCGAGACGGGCCGCTCGTGCTACGGGTCCAGCAAATTTTGCAGCTTAACTGCGTGCGTTGCACACACGCTGCACGAAGGGCTGATTTCGTGAAATAGTTGGCGTTTTGCCAAGCGTCGCCAAGCCATGTTGCGCTTCGGCTGCGCGGCGGAGAATGGCGACTCGGGCGCACCGGGTCAACGATGCGCGCGCGATCTGTCGTCCAGCCAGTTTGCCAGGGTGGCGTGGCCCGCGCGACGCGCGTGCTCGGCTGCGTTTCGCCCCTCGTGATCGGTGAGCGCCAGCTCGGCACCGGCCGTCAGAAGCAACTGTACTGCCGCCTGGCTGCCACTGCCTGCGGCAAGCATCAAGGCATCCCGTCCGGCGCGGTCCCGATGCGCCGTGCTGGCGCCTTCCGCCAACGCGGCGCGCAGTGCTTGCACGTCGCCGAGTCGCGCGGCCTCCAGCAGTCGATCGCCGGGGCTGGCCAGCAGTGCGGCGCGTGCGGACTCGCGGTCGGTCTGCATCGCGTTCGGCTGCCTGGTTGGTGTGTTGTCGCCGCTGGCGGGTGCCGGCGCGGACTTGGTCGGGCCCGTTTCTGCCAGACTGGCAGCCGATGGGTGGGTCACGGCTTGGCTCATTGCACCCGCTTCCAAGGCATCCGCCTGACTCGCGGGGAACGGTGGTGGCAATTTAGGTGCAGGTGCAGGTGCAGGTGCAGGTGCAGGTGCAGGTGCAGGTGCAGGTGCAGGTGGGCGTTTGGGTGCACGGGCTGCCGTGGGGTGCGACTCGTTCTGGGGTTGGGGTGTCTGTGCAGCTGGAGTCGGTGGCGCCGGCATGGCGGCGGTGGCGGGATGTGCTTGCTCGGGCACGGTTGCCGCGGCGGGCGGCATGGCCTCGCCCGTGTCCGGTGCCGGCACGGACGCGGGTGTTCCCCCCGTCAGGCTCCGATGGTCTGGCGGGCTGCGTTCGAGTTGGAGCGCCAGCAGGCCGGCAAGGCCGAGCACGGCGATGCTGGCAATGGCCGAGATTCGCCAACGACGGTCGTTGGCTGCCGCGGGTCGCGGCACGAGCGCGCTCGATTCCGCCGCAAAACCGACTTCCGTCGAGTCCGGTCGGGTTGTTTCCATCGCCTCGGTGGTGCACGCAGCCATGTTGCGGAGATCCGCCTCGTCGTCGTCGCACGGGGCGGCCAGCATCTGCGCCTGCGCGAGAACGCACGCGCGCACTTGCTCACCGGGCTGCGCCCGCACCAGCGCCATGGCTTCGTGATAGCGCGCCAGCAGTTCGTCGGTGTGGCTTGCACCGGGACTCATGCCTTGTTCCCCAGTGTCCGGCGCAGCGCAGCTCGTGCATAGCGCAGGCGGCTTTTCGCGGTTTCAGGGCCCACCCCCGTGACGGCGGCAATCTCGGCCACTTCCATGCCGCCTTCGGCTTGCAGCAAGAACGCTTCGCGCTGCTCTGCCGGCAGTGCATCGAGCGCCGCCAGCAGTTGCTCCGCCTGCTGCCTTGTCTCCACCCGCGAGAGCGGGCCGAAATCCGACGGAGCGGCCAGCGTTTCGGCGAGCGCGGGACTGCCATCGGGCTCGCCGTCGAGACTGACATGCAGCCGTCGGGCGCGCAACTGGTCAATTACCCGGTGGCGTGCCAGCGTGAACAACCAGGTCGAAAACTGCGCCGGCGGACGATCGGCGCTGGCAGCCGTGGGGCGATAGATGCCGGCCTGACGCGCCACGCTGAACCACACTTCCTGCGTCAATTCGTCGGTGCTCGCGGAGTCTCCAACGCTCTTGAATACATAGCGCCACAGGCGTGTGGCATGGCGGTCATAGAGCGTTTCAAATGCGCGTGCGTCGCCACTGGCGTAGGCGTGCATGAGCTGTTCGTCGGCGGGTTGAACCGGGACGGGCATGCCGGCGATTATCGCCAGCAGGGGCTCGCTCAACGCCGTGGCGGGTCGGGTACGTATCGGGCTTCCGAGGCACCGGGAAATGCGTCCGGCCGGTTGGGGTGTGGCAGTGGCCGGGGAATGATGCCGAGCGCGACCAGCCGTTCGCGGCTGTCGTAGCGCACGACGATCACTTCGTCCGGCCGGGTGGACTGGCGCTCGAATTGGGTATGGGTCACGTCCGAGCGCTCACGCGCCCCATGGCCCGTGCCCACGCGTGGTGCGGCCGGTGCCGCCGCCGCCGACGGTGAGCGGGCAGCGCTCCCGTTCACCTGGCGTTCGCTCTCGGTGGGGCGCTCCGCGGTCGATCCCGCGGATTCGTTCATGGCTGATCGATCGGCCTGCGGGGATGCCTGCGCGGTCGGTGGTGCCGGTGGCGGGACGGGGCGCTCCCGGAACACGGCCACACCGATCACGCCGACGTTGTCGGGTCGTCCGGTGCGCGCCGCGTACGAGTCGGGCAACGCGGTGAAGTGAAAGGTTGCAACTTCCGTCTCACTCTTGCGCCAGCCCGTGATCTGGGCGTGCCGCCAAGAGTCGAGCACATAGCCGCTTTGGTTCCAGTCCGCTGTTTCCCCGGTCAGGATGTTGACGCCATCCACCGCCATCACGCCCAGCAGTCGCTGGCTCGTGGTGTTGCGCACCTCGATCGCATAGCGCACGCCGGGCTGGCCGGCGACCCAATATTCGCCCCGGTGGCGATAAACCGGAAGGGAGGCGCCGGTGGAACGGTCGATCACCTGCACGTCGATCAGGCGACCGACGGCGTGGGCAGGCGCTGGTGCGATCAGGCTGGCGCTGGCCAGGCCGAGGGCCGAGAGCAGATGTGTGAAACGGAACATGGCGACTCCTGATTCGAAGAATGGAGTTGCTTTGAACGGGCGAAGAGCGGGTGCGGGGTTGCCCGACGCCGATCAAGATGTTTCAATTCGTGAAGCCAGGTTCAATCATCCGCCGGCAGGGACCCGCTACGCTCGGGGCACCCACTTGCCGCTGCTGAGACACCATCATGACCATCACGACGCTCACCACCCCCGTGCTGTACACCGCTGCAAACGGCCTTGCGCGTTTTCGCGATGATGCACTGGCCCTGGAGCAGGGGGTGCCGTCGGCGCGGCTTTCGGCGCTGATGGGCTCGCAAGGCTGCCAGTTTCGCGCGAGCCCGGTGGGTTTCGAAACCGCCTTTCACTGCACCACCACGCCGCAGTGGCTGGTGGTGCTGCGCGGGCGCATGGAAATTGGCTTGCGCGACGGCAGCGTGCGCGTGTTCGGCCCCGGCGAATTTTTCTACTCGGCCGACACGTTGCCTGCGGGTGTGCAATTCGATGCCCGAGTGCATGGCCATCGCAGCCGGCAATTGGGCACCGAGCCACTGGTCACCCTGTTCGTGCGTGGCTGAGGCGTCGGCTGCAGCGTTTCAGCGCCCGAAGTCGCCACGACGCTTGCCGCCGCCACCCGGTCGCTTGCGGCCGCCACCACCACCGCCCTTGCCACCCATCAGATCGATGCTGGTGCGCATCGGGTCGGGTTGGCCCGGCGCGCCATGGCTGGGGCCACGCGGTGCGCTGCGGCGCGTGTGCAGGTTGGTCTGCAGCGGATCGACGTTGCGCGGCAGAAAGTCGGGCTCGCGCTCGTCCTCGTCGTCGAAGAAGACATCGCTGCGCGGAGCCGGCGCCGGGCCACTGCTGCGTGCACGTGCGTCGTCCTGCGGGATACCGCCGTTGCCGCCGCGGCGTCCGCGACGGCGCCGGTTGCGGCCGTTGCGGTCGCCGGGCTGACGGTTACCGTCGTCAGCCGTGACCTGCTCGTCGCCGACGGCCTGTTCCACACGGTCCGGGACTGCGGTTTCGCCATCGGCAGGGTCGGCACGCCGGGCAGCGCCATCGCGCCCTCCGCGCCTGCCCGGCCGATTCTTGTTTTCGCGGATGCGTTGCATCATCTCCTGGCGCGCCGCGCGGGCGGCGGCAGCCATCACCTCGCGGCTCGGCGCGGGGCCCAGTCCGCCCCACAGCGTCTGTCTGCCCATCGCAATCGGTTCGGCCTGCTCTCCTTCATCGGGGCCGAAGCCGGCCAGGATTTCCACCGGGATCTGCTGGCGCGTGAAGCGCTCGATCTGGTGCATGAAGCCTTCCTCATCGAGGCACACGAGGCTGACGGCCTCGCCGCTGGCGCCCGCGCGGCCGGTGCGGCCGATGCGGTGCACGTAGTCCTCGGACACGTTGGGGATGTCGAAGTTGACGACGTGCGGCAACTCGTCGATGTCGATGCCGCGCGCGGCGATGTCGGTGGCCACCAGGGCGCGCAGTTCGCCACTCTTGAAGTCGGCCAGGGCCTGGGTGCGCGCGCTTTGGCTCTTGTTGCCGTGCAGGGCCATGGCCTTGATGCCGCGATCATTGAGGTAGTCGGCCACCTGATTGGCACCGAATTTGGTGCGCGTGAACACCAGCACCTGGTTCCAGTTGCCCTCCCGGATGAGGTGGGTGAGCACCTCCTTCTTGCGATTGCGCCCGACCGGGTAGATCAGTTGCGCGATCCGCTCGACCGTGGTGTTGGGGGGCGTGACCTGGATGCTCTTGGGATCCTTGAGCAGACCGCCGGCCAGCGCGCGAATCTCGTCGCTGAAGGTGGCCGAGAACAACAGGCTCTGCTTGGCGCGCGGCAGCAGCGCCAGCACCTTCTTGACGTCGTGGATGAAGCCCATGTCGAGCATCCGGTCGGCTTCGTCGAGCACCAGAATCTCGACGTGCGAGAGGTCCAGATGGCCTTGTTGCTCCAGATCGAGCAGGCGCCCGGGTGTCGCCACCAGGATGTCGCAGCCGGCTTGCAGGCGCTCGATCTGCGGGTGCATTCCGACGCCGCCGAATATCACCGTGGAGCTCAGGTCCACGTACTTGCCATAGGCATCGATCGAGTCTTCGACCTGGGCCGCCAGTTCGCGCGTTGGCGTCAGTACCAGCGCTCGAATGGCGCCAGGCCGAGGGCTGGCGCGCGTGCTCAGGTGCTGCAGCAGGGGCAGGGCGAAGGCCGCGGTCTTGCCCGTGCCGGTCTGGGCGCCGGCCAGCAGGTCGTTGCCTTCGAGCACCACCGGAATGGCTTGTGCCTGGATCGGCGTCGGTTCGGTGTAGCCCTGTTCATGCACGGCCTTGAGAATGGCGGGCGCCAGGTTCAATTGATCAAAGTTCATCGGACGAATGCGCCGGTTTCGCGACGACGCGACTGCGTTCAGCCCAATCCGGCAAGCAGCCGGCCAGTCAGCAGGGCCAAAGCGGGGTTTTTGTTGGATCGGGCGGCAGTGCGGCGTTTGAGTCCGCGTCGCCCCAGCACGAAAAGCTGGCTTCGCGGCAAACTGGTGGTCCGCGAGCGAGCCTATTATCGCATGTCGGAGCGCGCCGTGGCTCATCCTGATTGTCGACCGTCTTGTTTTTCACTCTCGCATGTCCGTATCGACCACCTTTGGCTACAACGCCGCGGAAGACCGGCTCTGGATGCGCTGCGAGGGCTGGCCCCAGCGTTTGTGGCTCACCCGCCGCATCGCGCAGGCCATGCTCCAGGCGGTGGTTGAACTGATCGAAGCGCCGCCGCACAGCGCGCAGGGCCCATCCAAGCAGAGCGCCGGCGAACGCGCCGCCGCCGAGCACGACGCCGCGCTCAATCGTCCGCAGGCCGGCGAGTCCGGCCACACGCTGCGCATGGGGCGCGAGGTCGTGCGGGAGCACAAGCAAGCGGATGCGGTGCTGTGTCGCCGCTTCACGCTGGTTGGCCAGGATCGCGCAACCGACCTGATCTTCCAGACCCAGAGCGGCGAGTATCGGGTCCAGCTCAGTCGCATCGGTCTGCATCGGTGGCTGCACGCGCTGCAACTGGTGTTGGCCACGACGGGCTGGAGCGAGTGGAATGCGGCGCCGGAGTGGCTGACCCGCAGCTACCTGCCAGCGGCGCTCAAGAACCTGCTCGCCGCATCGCTGCCTCCCGACAAGCCTCCTTGACGACGGCACCGACGGCGGCGCGCCCGCGCCGCGGGCCGTGGGTTCAAGCGGGTCGTTGATCCGGCGATCGACGCGCGAGCACCGATAATCGCGCCTGACCGACACGCGGCCCGGCTGCCGCAATTGTCGCCATCCCACCATTTTATTGATCGTTTTGCCACGCAGAGCTTGCTGGACAAGCCGTGGCAGCTATTATTTTGAGAGTTACCATGGCTCAGTACGTCTACACCATGAACCGCGTCAGCAAGATCGTGCCGCCCAAGCGTCAGATCCTGAAGGACATTTCCCTGTCGTTTTTCCCGGGCGCCAAGATTGGCGTGCTGGGCCTGAACGGCTCGGGCAAGTCCACGCTGTTGAAAATCATGGGCGGCCTCGACACCGAGATCGAGGGCGAGGCCACGCCCATGCCGGGCCTGGACATCGGCTATCTGCCGCAGGAGCCCCAGCTCAACCCCGAGCACACCGTGCGCGAGGAGGTGGAACTGGCCATGGGCGAGGTCAATGCGGCGCGCGCGCGACTGGAAGAAATTTACGCCGCGTATGCCGAACCCGATGCCGACTTCGACGCCCTGAGCGAGGAGCAAGGCAAGCTGGAGGCCGTGATTGCCGCCGCCGGCACCGACAGCGAGCACCAGCTGGAGATCGCCGCCGACGCGCTGCGCCTGCCGCCTTGGGACGCGCAGATCAAGAACCTGTCGGGCGGCGAAAAGCGCCGCATCGCGCTGTGCAAGCTGCTGCTGTCCAAGCCCGACATGCTGCTGCTGGACGAGCCCACCAACCACCTGGACGCCGAAAGCGTGGAGTGGCTGGAAATCTTCCTGCAGCGCTTTCCCGGCACCGTGGTGGCCATCACGCACGACCGCTACTTTCTGGACAACGCGGCCGAGTGGATTCTGGAACTGGACCGCGGCTACGGCATTCCGTGGAAGGGCAACTACAGCACCTGGCTGGAGCAGAAGGAAGCGCGCCTGCTGCAGGAGAAAAAGAGCGAAGACGCCCGCATGAAGGCCATGAAGAAGGAGCTGGAGTGGGCGCGCGCCAACCCCAAGGGCCGCCAGGCCAAGAGCAAGGCGCGCCTGGCGCGCTTCGAGGAACTGAGCGACTATGAGTACCAGCAGCGCAATGAGACGCAGGAAATCTTCATCCCCGTGGCCGAGCGCCTGGGTACCGAGGTGATCGAGTTCAAGGGTGTCAGCAAGAGCTTCGGCGATCGCCTGCTGCTCGACAACCTGAGCTTCAAGGTGCCGGCGGGCGCCATCGTCGGCATCATCGGTCCCAACGGCGCTGGCAAGTCCACGCTGTTCAAGCTGATCGCGGGCAAGGAGCAGCCCGACAGCGGCGAGGTCACCATCGGCAAGACCGTGCAACTGGCCTTTGTGGACCAGAGCCGTGATGCTCTGGCCAACGACAAGACGGTTTGGGAAGACATTTCCGGCGGGCTGGACATCATCACCGTCGGCAAGTTTCAGATGCCCAGCCGCGCCTACTGCGGGCGCTTCAACTTCGGCGGACAGGATCAGCAGAAGAAGGTCGGCACGCTCTCGGGCGGCGAGCGCGGCCGCCTGCACCTGGCCAAGACCTTGATGCAAGGCGCCAACGTGCTGCTGCTGGATGAACCCAGCAACGACCTTGACGTCGAAACGCTGCGCGCGCTGGAAGACGCGTTGCTCGAATTTGCCGGCAGCGTGATGGTGATCAGCCATGACCGCTGGTTCCTCGACCGCATCTGCACCCACATCCTGGCGGCCGAGGGCGATTCGCAATGGCGCTTCTTTGACGGCAACTACCAGGAGTACGAGGCCGACAAGAAAAAGCGCCTGGGCGAGGAGGGCGCGCGGCCGCACCGGATGCGCTACAAGGCGCTCAAGTGATCGCGCGGCCGCGTGCAAGCGGCTTCAAGCCAGGGTTGAACGATGCGTCTGGTGGCGTTCGAGTCGGTTGACGGCCTGGCCTTCAGCACGCGCCGGGTCGAGCTCGAACGCCGTCGCGGCGTGCCGCTGCGCGCCGAGGCCAACGCCGCCGGCCTGATGGCGCTCGACTACGGCGATGCCGTCTATCGCTTCCAGATCGAAGGTGGCTGGCTCGAAGAGGTGACGAGGCGCGCAGCCATGCTGCACTTGGTCACGTGCGCGGGAGTGATCGACCTGCCGTTCGAGGTCATTGCCGCTTTCGTGTACGCGCACGATGGCGCGGTTTTTGAGTGCGCCGGGTTTGTGGTCAGTCCGCGCTATGGTCTGGCGTTCGTGCCGGCCGAGCCCGACTGGGTGACCGCGCTGGCGGCGCACTGCGTCGAGACATGGCGTCGGATGGGCGAGAGCGGCCGCTCAACACCCTGATCTTCACCCGCAACTGCCAACGAATCCGCACTGCGTGCAGTAGTCGCACCCGTCCTTGCGGATCATCGCGTGGGCGCCGCACTCGGGGCATTTCTTGCCGGCCATGACACCGGGCACCGCGTGGCTGACCTGCGGTTCGGCAGCGATGATCTCGTCGGGATCGAACAGCGAGCCCTGCGCGGCCAGTGAGCGACGGGCGATCAGGTTTTCAATGGCGTAGCCGATGGCCGCCACCTCGCTGTCGTGCCAGCGCGGCACGAGCGTGCCGTCGGCCTTTTCGTAGGTGCCCAGCCTTACGGGGCCGCGATCCCAGGTGACCTTTCGCATGTCCGAAAGCGCGCGATCCAGGAAGCCCCCGCGCGCGGCCAGCGAGAGCATGCGCATGGTGGCCGTCGTCCACTGCTGTGATTCGCGGTTTTGGCCCACAGGCATGAAAAACTCGATGGCACGCTCGACCGTACCGGTGCCGTCGGTGTTGGGCACCGGCAGGAACGTGACGATGAGGTACAGGCGCTGCTGACCCTCGCTGGTCCAGTACTCGATTTTTTCGGCCACCGCCGGCAGACCGCCCGCCGGGCGCTTTTCGATCACCGATCGCATCGGGTCGTAGGGCAGCACCGGTGTGGCGGCCGGGGCCGAGGTTGCTTCTTCTTTCTTGGCCGGTGTGGTTTCCAGCACGGCGCCCAGGATGTTGTTCGGGCGATACGTGGCCAGGCCCTTCAGGCCGGCTGCCCAAGCCTGGTGGTACAGGTCCTTGAAATCCTCGTAAGGGTAGTCCTCGGGGATGTTGACGGTCTTGCTGATCGACGTGTCGACGAACGGCTGCACCGCCTGCATCATGGCGACGTGCTCCTGCGCGCTCATCTGCAGGGCGTTGACAAAGTAGTCGGGCAGCTTGCTCGTGTCCTCTGCGGTGACGCTCGGGTCGATGAGCGCCCGATACAGGCGGAAGGCGTGGTCTTCGACGGTGTAGCTGCTGGTGCTGCCGTCGCCTTCGCGCTTGTTGCGCTTGTAGCCCCAGCTGAAGGCCGGCTCGATGCCATTGGAGGCGTTGTCGGCAAAGGCCAGGCTGACGGTGCCGGTGGGCGCGATCGACAGCAGATGGCTGTTGCGGATGCCGTGCGCCCGGATGTCGGCCTGGATGTCCGCGGGCAGTCTGCTGGCGAACGTGCCGTCGGCCAGATAGCCATCGGCGTCGAAACGGGGGAAAGGGCCCTTTTCGCGCGCCAGGGCGACCGAGGCGCGATAGGCGGCATCGCGCATGCGTCGGCCGATTTCGGCGGCCGTGTGGCGACCATCCTCACGGTCGTAGCGCAGGCCCAGCATCGTCAGCGCGTTGCCCAAGCCCGTGAAGCCCACGCCGATGCGGCGCTTGGCCGCAGCTTCCTCGCGCTGCTGATCCAGCGGCCAGAACGTGAGGTCGAGCACGTTGTCAAGCGCTCGCACCTGGGTGGCCACCACCCGTTCGAAAGACTCGTAGTCGAACGCTGCTTCGCCACCTGCGCCAAATGGGTGGCGCACGAAGTTGGTGAGGATGATCGGGCCCAGGTCGCAGCAACCATAGGGCGGCAGCGGCTGCTCGCCGCAGGGGTTGGTGGCCTCGATGGACTCGGTGTAGTTCAGGTTGTTGTCGCGCCCGATCTGGTCGAGGAACAGGATGCCCGGCTCGGCGAAGTCGTAGGCCGACTGCATGATGGTGTCCCACAGCTCGCGTGCCGGCAGTTTGCGGTACACCCACAGGCCGTCCATGCGCTGGTGGCCGCCGGCGTCCTTGATCTTCTGGCTGGGTTCGGCCTTGTGCACCAGCTCCCACGGCGTGCCGCTGGCCACGGCCTGCATGAAGGCGTCGGACACCCCGACCGACACGTTGAAGTTGTTCCATCGACCCGGCGTGCGCTTTGCCGTGATGAACTCGAGCACGTCCGGGTGGTCGATGCGCAGCACGCCCATCTGTGCGCCACGCCGGCTGCCTGCGCTTTCCACCGTCGAGCACGACTGGTCGAACACGTTCATGTAGCTGCACGGCCCGCTGGCGTATGAGTGCGTGCCCTTGACGAACGCGCCCTTGGGGCGGATGCGCGAAAAGTCATAGCCCACGCCGCCACCGCGGCGCATGGTTTCGGCGGCTTCGCGCAGGGCTTCGTAGATGCCAGGATAGCCGTCGGCGTCGCGCCCCTGGATGGCGTCGCCCACCGGTTGAACGAAGCAGTTGATCAGTGTGGCCTTGATGTCGGTGCCCGCAGCACTCATGATGCGGCCGGCCCCGATGGCGCCCGCATGCAGGTTGGCCAGGAATTTCTGCTCCCATTCGGTGCGCAGCTCGGCCTTCTCCACGCTGGCCAGCGCGCGAGCCACACGGCCATAGAGTTGTTCGAGACTGGTCTCGCCGGGTTTGAAGTACTTCTCGGCCAGCACATCACGGCTGATGGGCTGCTCGTTCAGGATTTCTTCGGTGCCAGGCAACAAGTCTCTTTTCATGCGTCAACTCCAGGATCGACGCTGCCGGTTTTGTAATGCACCGTGCAGCCAGAACCGCCATTTTTGCACGCCCGAAACCCGCCATCCGGGATGCGGTGTGCCGTCGGGTGGCAACAGTTTTGATGTTGCTATGAATTGAATAGTGACGGCAGCAAATCGGACAAGCGGCAAGGCTCGATTCGGGAAATTTCTTAAGGGTTTGCGCGCAGACGTTGCGAATGAACGTCATTCGCGCAGGCGGTCGCCGCTGCAGGCGCGGACTGCCCTGGTTGCAGACATCGGCGCGCGCTTAAAATCGGCCATTTCCCATCGTCGGCACCAGCCTCTGGATATACACCATGATCCGCTGTTCGAGATCCGGCATCGCTGCCCTCGCGCGCGCCGCCAGTGCTGCTCTGGTGCTTGTCGGGCTGACGCTGGCGCCTGTCTCGCAGGCGCAGGTCAAGCGCCTGTTCCCGCAGGGTACCAAGCGCGGCACCATGACCTTCGTCGAACCGCCCCAGGTGCTGCTCGACAACAAGCCGGTGCGTCTGGGGCCCGGCACGCGCGTGCACGACGAGAGGAACCGCATCGCGCTGCACGGCACGCTGCGTGGCAAGACCGCGATCGTCAACTACGTGCGTGACGTCGCCGGCGTGCCGCGCGAGGTCTGGATCCTCACGCCCGCAGAAATCGAGCGCGACCAGCGCTTCGGCGTGATCGAGCAGCCGGGCCGGGCACCCGAATACCTGAACTGAGCGCACCGGGCGTCTGGCACGGCCGGCCGCAGGCCCGCCGCGCATTTCCTTTCACCGATCCACAAGCACCATGTCCCGCAAGCTTTTCATCAAGACGTTCGGTTGCCAGATGAACGAGTACGACTCGTCAAAGATGGCCGACGTGATGGCCGCCGCCGAAGGGTACGAAGCCACCGACAACCCCGATGACGCCGATCTCATCTTGTTCAATACCTGCTCGGTGCGCGAGAAGGCGCAGGAGAAGGTGTTCTCCGATCTGGGGCGCGTCAAGCACCTGAAGGACAAGGGAGCGCTGATCGGCGTGGGCGGTTGCGTGGCCAGTCAGGAGGGCGAGGAGATCATCCGGCGCGCCCCCTTCGTGGACGTGGTGTTCGGTCCGCAGACGCTGCACCGCCTGCCCGAGTTGCTGGCCGAGCGCCAGCGCACCCGCCTGCCGCAGGTGGACGTGAGCTTTCCCGAGATCGAGAAGTTCGACAACCTGCCACCGGCGCGCGTGGAGGGCGTCACCGCGTTCGTCTCGATCATGGAGGGTTGTTCCAAGTACTGCAGCTATTGCGTGGTGCCGTACACGCGAGGAGAGGAGTTCAGCCGTCCGTTCGAAGACGTGCTGACTGAACTGGCCGATCTGGCCGACCAGGGTGTGCGCGAAGTCACGTTGCTCGGCCAGAACGTCAACGCCTACCGCGGGCCGATGGGTCGCTCGACCGAGTCGTGCGACTTTGCCACCCTGCTCGGCTACGTCGCCGAGGTTCCCGGCATCGAGCGCATCCGCTACACCACCAGCCACCCCAAGGAGTTCACCCAGC
>CAZGOL010000007.1:32944-35923 GCA_964527755.1 uncultured Ottowia sp. | reverse complement strand
CCTTCCACTGGGGCTTCAAGGGGCAGACCAAGAACGGCTACATCGCCAACACGCTGACCCCCTTCGTGGGCGACGCCAACTCGCAAACGCCGGAGTTCAAGGCGTTCCTCGTCAACATCGAGAAGGTGTAAAGCCATGTCCAGCCTGCAAACTCAGGATGTGGTCGCGCGCTCGGCCACCACCACCCCACCGCCCCAGGCACGCTCGCACGTGCCCGAGGTCGCCAAACTCATCGACGTCTCCAAGTGCATCGGCTGCAAGGCGTGCCAGGTGGCGTGCATGGAATGGAACGACCTGCGCGACGACGTCGGCACCAACGTCGGCGTCTACACCAACCCGATGGATCTGACGGCCCAGTCCTGGACGCTGATGCGCTTTTTCGAGGTGGAGCCCGAGCCGGGTCACCTCGAGTGGTTGATCCGCAAGGACGGCTGCATGCACTGCGAGGATCCGGGTTGTCTGAAAGCCTGCCCGTCCCCCGGCGCCATCGTCAAGTACGCCAACGGCATCGTCGACTTCATCAGCGAGCACTGCATCGGCTGCGGCTACTGCATCAAGGGTTGTCCGTTCGACATCCCGCGCATGAACCCGGTCGACAACAAGGTGTACAAGTGTTCGTTGTGCTCTGACCGCGTGGGCGTGGGTCTGGAACCTGCCTGCGTCAAGGCCTGTCCAACGGGTGCCATCACGTTCGGCCCCAAGGACGACATGGTGACCTACGCGGAGCAGCGCGCAAGCGACCTGAAGGAGCGCGGCTACAAGAACGCGGGCCTGTACAACCCGGCGGGCGTTGGTGGCACGCACGTGATGTATGTGCTCAAGCACGCCGACCAGCCGGGGCTGACCGGTTTGCCGGCCAACCCCAGCATCAGTCCCTGGGTGTCCATGTGGAAGGGTCTTTCCAAGCCGGTCGGCCTGGCCGTCATGGTCGGCGCGGCGTTTGCCGGGTGGTTCCACTATCTGCGCAAGGGGCCGTTGGAAGTCTCCGACGAGGATGAGGCATCCGCAGTCGCGGATGTCGAGCAAAGCACCCAAGGAGAGCCGCGATGAAAAAGTTCCAACTCCAGCGCTACAGCCCTGGCCAGCGCTCCAACCATTGGGCTGTCGTCACCTGCTTCGTGCTGGCGGCTGTCTCCGGCTTCGCACTGTTCCACCCGGCGCTGTTCTGGCTGACGGCGCTGGTGGGCGGGCCGCAATGGGCACGCATCCTGCACCCCTACCTCGGCATTGCCATGTTCGTGTTGTTCCTGGGCATGTTCTTCATGTTCGTGGGCGCCAACGTCTGGCGCAAGGAAGACTCGGCGTGGCTGGGCTCGGCCAGCAAGCTGATCTCGCAGGGCAACGCGGCGCAGATGCCGGCCGTCGGCAAATACAACGGCGGACAAAAGTTGGTGTTCTGGCTCTTCGCCCTGTGCCTGATCGTGCTGCTGGTCACCGGCGGCCTGTTCTGGCAGGCATGGTTCGCGCCCAGCGTGCCGATCTGGTTGCAACGCATCGCCGTGGTGGTGCACGCACTGGCGGCCTTCGGGCTGGTGTTGTCGGTCATCGTGCACGCCTATGCCGCGATCTGGGTCAAGGGCACCGTGCAGGCCATGACACGCGGCACCGTCAGCGCCGGCTGGGCCAGACACCACCACCCGCTGTGGTACCGTGATCAAGTACGGGGCCAGGCCGCCAAAGCCCAGTCCAAGTGAATCTTCAACTCCCTGCGGCCGGCCGACGTCACCGTCGGCGGCCGTTTTTCTTGCCTTGACCACCGAACCCAACCCATCCGACCTGCCTTCGCCCGAGCAAATCGTCTTGCGCGCGGGGATTGACATCCCGTCCTTCATCGCCCCCCAGCCCGCCACCCTGTTTGCCGAGCGCGCGCTGCGCCTTCGCCAACTCGCCGCGGACCACGCCATGCGCGAGTACCTAATGCTGATGGCGGTGGTGTGCGAGGCGCTGCACGAGCGCGCACGGGGCCATCCCGCCGTGCAAGCGCCCAGTGGCGACGCCATCGCCTCAGCCTTGGAGAACGGGCACCCGCCGCTGGCCATCCAGCACCTCGTGCGACAGCCCCTGTGGCGCACCGAGCTGCGCGCGACCATGACGCTGGTGCTCGAACGCCTGCCCGCCGACAACCCCGCCCGCACCGCCGTGCAGGGCGTCATCGCCATGAGCGACACCACGCTGGAGCAGCAGGCCGACCGGCTGCTGGCCGGCATCACGCTGGGGTTAGACATGGCCGCGGCGCCCTTGATCGCTGCCGGTCTGCAGCTGTACTGGACACAGAACCTGGCCGCCGCTGCCGCCGCCAACCCCGACGCGTTCAAGCACTTGCCAACGCCCGCGTCGGCCGCGCAACACTGCCCATGCTGCGGCGGACTGCCTGCCGCCAGCATCACGCGAACGGGACAGGGATTCAAGGGTCAACGCTATCTCCAGTGCACGTTGTGCAACGCCCAATGGCGTTTCGAATTGGTGCGTTGCAGCCACTGCGGCAGCCAAAAGGGCATCCAGTACCAGGCCTTGCAGGCTGCCGGTGAAACGGGAACGCCCGGCGTGCGCGCCGCCGTGGAAGCCGAAACCTGCGAAGGTTGTCACCACTACCTCAAGATCGTGCACATGGAGCGCGATGCGCACGTCGAACCCATCGCCGACGACCTGGGCACCTTGACGCTCGACCTGCTGGTTTCCGATGCCGGCTACCAGCGCCACGGCACCAACCTGCTGCTGGTGTTTGGCGACGGCGACATCGAACCGGGAAGCGGCTGATGCAGGAGCCCGAAGAGTCCGTGGTCCACGGTTCGCCGGCCTCCCCCATCAGAGCGAACGCGGTCGGGCCGGAGCGACTGCCTGCGCTCGATCGCCTCCTGCGCGACGAGGCCGTTGCGGCCCTGGTGACCGAACACGGCCGCACCCTGGTAGCCGCTCAGGCACGCCTGCTGCTCATCGCGCTGCGGCGCCAGGCCATCGCCGGCGCGCTCGCGCCCGAGG
>CAZGOL010000007.1:30393-32844 GCA_964527755.1 uncultured Ottowia sp. | reverse complement strand
GAGCTCACCGGCGCCGAGGCAGCGACGGTGGTCAACAACAACGCCGCGGCCGTGCTGCTGACGCTGGCGGCGCTGGCCGGTGGACGCGAAGTGGTCGTCTCGCGTGGTGAGCTGGTGGAAATCGGCGGCGCCTTTCGCATGCCCGACATCATGCACAGCGCCGGCGTCCGGTTGATCGAGGTCGGCACCACCAACCGCACGCATGCACACGACTACGAACGCGCCATCAATGCACACACCGCACTGCTGATGAAGGTGCACACCAGCAACTACATCGTGCAGGGCTTCACGAGCGCGGTGGCCGAAGCGACGCTGGCTCCGATCGCACGGGCACACGGGATTCCACTGGTCACCGACCTGGGCAGCGGCGCACTGATCGACATGACCGCCTGTGGCCTGCCGGCGGAACCGACACCGGGCCAGATGCTGACGGCGGGCTGCGACATGGTCACCTTCAGCGGCGACAAACTGCTGGGCGGACCGCAGGCGGGGCTCATCGTTGGCAACAAGGAGCTCATCGAGTGCATCCGCAAACACCCGATGAAACGGGCGCTGCGCCTGAGCAAGCTGCCGCTGGCGGCGCTCGAAGCCACGTTGCGCCTGTACCTGCGGCCCGAGCGGCTGGTGCAGGACCTGCCGACCCTACGCTTGCTCACGCGGCCCCTCGCCGCGATCGAAGCCACCGCATTGGCGGTGCAGCCGGTGCTGCAGGCGCAACTTGCGCCCAACTTCACGGTCGAGGTGGCGGCGCTGCAAGGACAGATCGGGTCCGGCTCGCTGCCGGTCGAGCGCCTGCCTTCCAGCGGCGTGGCCATCGCCCCGGTCGGCAGGCAGGGCGTTGGCCGAGCGCTGGAGCAACTGTGCGAGGCGCTGCGCGCCCTCCCGGTGCCGGTGATCGGCCGCATCCATGAAGACCGCTTGCTGCTCGATCTGCGCTGCCTTGAGGAGCCCACTGTTTTTTTGAATCAAATCGGTCTTTTGCAATTGCCAGGCAAGCCACAACCGCTACCATAACAATAGCTACATGATTGTCGGGACCGCCGGACACATCGACCACGGCAAGACCACGCTGGTGCGCGCGCTGACCGGGGTCGACACCGATCGACTGCCCGAAGAAAAAGAACGGGGCATCAGCATCGAGCTGGGCTACGCCTTCATGGACACCCCGTCGGGCGAACGCATCGGCTTCATCGATGTGCCTGGCCATGAACGACTGGTGCACACCATGGTGGCCGGCGCCAGCGGCATCGACTACGCGCTGCTGCTGGTTGCAGCCGACGACGGGCCGATGCCACAGACGCGAGAGCACCTGGCGGTACTGTCGCTGCTCGGGATCACGCGTGGCGCAGTGGTCATCACCAAGATCGACCGCGCGGCTTCCGGCTGCGCGCAGACACTTCGTCGCGAGATCGAGTCGATGCTGCTGGGCACGTCGCTCGCCGGCGCGCCCATCGTCGAGGTGTCGGCTGTCACGGGCGCCGGCATCGCCGATCTGCGCGCCGTGCTCTTTGGTGCCACCGGAGAGCCAACGGCCGGCACCGACTACAGGCCGACCGAGACACCCGCGTTCCGGCTCGCCGTCGACCGTGCGTTCACCCTCCAGGGCACAGGCACGGTCGCCACCGGTACCATTCACGCGGGCAGTGTGCGCGTGGGCGACGAACTCGCGCTCTCGCCCGTTCCCAATGGCGTCCCGCTCACCGCGCGGGTACGCAGCCTCCATGCGCAGAATCAGTCGGTCGATCGGGCGCACGCCGGGCAACGCTGCGCGGTGGCGCTTGTCGGCCTGCCGCGCGACGTGGTGAGCCGGGGCCAGTGGCTCACGCACCCCGCGCTGACGCTGACGAGCCTGCGACTCGACATGACGCTCACCCTGTGGCCCGGAGAGGCCCTGCCCCTGCGCTCGGGCGCACACGTGCAGGCGCACATCGGTGCAGCGCACGTGAACGCCACGGTGGCGCTGCTCGACGTCGAAACGCTGGCCCCCGGTGGCACGGCGCTGGCACAACTGGTGCTGCAAGCGCCCGTCGGCGTCTGGCACGGCGAACACGTTCTGCTGCGCGACAGTGCCGCCAGTCGCACTCTGGCTGGCGGCGTGGTGCTCGACCCCTTTGCGCCCACGCGCTACCGCCGTACGACCCAGCGACTGGCCGAGTTGCGCGCACTGACCCGACCAGGTGCCCGCGAGCGCCTGGTGGCGCTGCTGGAAGTGGCGCCGCATGGGGTGGATCTGCATCGATTCGCCGTCGCGCAGGGACTGGCGGCGACACCAGCCGATCTACTGCCGGATACGGCCTTGGCACATGGTGGGCACGCCATGGGCGCTATACAGACCGCAGAATTCGGGCAGGCAGTGCAGTTGGCGCTGCAAGCGTTTCATGAGCGCCATCCCGACGAGCTCGGGCCCGACAGCGCCCGTCTGCGGCGCCTGACCGCACCGCGCCTTGCACC